>CANRLM010000049.1 GCA_947631435.1 uncultured Akkermansia sp. | reverse complement strand
AGATTCAGACTTTTCCTCATAGGGTGATTCCGTAACGCTTTTTTGTCAAATCGTGATGTTCTCTTTTCGAAAGAGATGTACAGCACAAACTGTCGCGACTCGTTAATTTATGCCGAGTTCTGTATTTTCGTTAAAGAGAATATCTCATTGGCGCTCAGCAACTTTTTCAAATTTATTTACACACAACAAACTAATTATAAACATATTTTAATTTTTGGATTGATTATCTCTTTCGAAAAGAGATAATCTTATGCATCATGAGGCTGTAGCGGCGGGTAACGGCTCGCGGCACGGCTTTTTGCGTTTTTTTCTCCTGCAAAAACCCTACCGGATATCACGTCATGAAATTACATCTTCCTGTTTCATTGCATCGGGCAGTTTTGAAGGTTCTCGCTGTTCTGGCTCTGCCTCTTGCCACCACGGTGGCTTCGGGCGCCGGGGAGGAGCCTTCCATCGACGAGCGCGCTAACCTGGGCAAAACGATGTACGTGGGCGATTCCATTACACATGGCGCGTATTCCGGACTTTACTCCTGGCGTTGGTCAATGCATAAAATATTCGCTGATAACGGTATTTCCTACACTGAAGTCGGCGTCAAGACGGGTAACGCAAAAGACGCCGGCGTCGACATGCCCTACGGTGACACTGTTTTCCATAACAAGCACTCTGCGGAGAATAGCGCCCGTGCTTTTGAGATTGCTGAGAGAAAACAGAAAGAGGACAGCTCCGGACATGTTAGTCTTCGTTTCGGCGGCACGGGCATTCAACATTGGCTTGGTCTCGGTGAACCCGACGTATGGACTGGGGACAAGACTACTGACGATTATCGTTTAAACGAAAGCGAAAAAACAGTCGATACCTTTTTCCTTTTGATCGGGACCAATGATTTGCTCTCGGAGGGGAGCGTGAATCGCACAGCCAAAGAATCAGATTTGTTAGGACGCACCGAGTCTGGAAACAGCGTTTCGTGGTCTGGTAAGGGCGATATGGATACCATTGTGGATGCTATGTTTGCAGATAACGAAGGAGCCTCCGTAGTCATTCTTACTGTTCCGACATGGGGAGCCCATGGGAATAACAGTACCGAAAATGACTATCAGGACGTGAAGCTGTATAATCAGCATTTGAAAGATTGGGTTGCACAAAAGGCGCCCGGAAAGAACATCAAGCTGGTCGACCTCAATCGTGGACTCGTTGACGTCGCCAATATCGAAAAACCATGGCAAGGAGTTGATTCCTTCTTTTTCGCCAGCGATGGACGAGCAGGTAACGATCACGTTCATCCCTCCGCTCAAGGTGAGCTCATCATCGCGGGGAATGTGGCTCGTGGATTGGGTTACGCCGGTCGCACGGCGGGACAGGAACGCAAACCCGGTACGAATTTCTCATACGAGCATCACGATGCAGGGAGCATCTGGGCGAACGCAAAATCCAAGTCGGATGATGTGACCCAGACGGGTACCGGAGGACTCACCTTTGCTGCCGGTTCGTCCATGCAGTATTCATGGTCGGGAGGAGTAGATACTTCCGGAGGCTACACGGTGGAGTTCAAACTGGATGGCGGTCTGGGTAACGGATCCAACAGCGGGTGGGATACGATTAATGGGCTGAGCATCAGCGTTGGAAATGGGAAGAGAGGCGGCTGCCTCACCGTGAATGAGGCGTACATCCAGTGGGGGAATAAGGTACTCTTCTCGCTGGATACGTCCAGTGATCTGACCGAATCCCTGCGTGTGGCGTATGTGTTGGGATCTTCCTCATTGGGTTTGTCGAAGGGTTTCTACGTGTGGCTAGGGGATCAGCTCATCGGCGAGGCTTTGTCCTCTAACGTCACAGAGGCTCCGGACGGTCTCAGTGTCGAGAACGGAACGAATAATTCTATTACTATCAGCGACCTGTATCTTGATAATGCTCCCTGGGCCCCTACGACGACGGGTTATTACTTTAGTAACCCGTTGATTGACGGTGGCGGTAAGATGCCTGAGGCTCAGTATGAGGTCAACCCGGGAGTGACTGACGAGTGGGCAAGCGTTGACGATTTATTGAACGGGGGAACAACAGCCTATGCCATGTCCTCCGCCGTGGGGATAGGGGGAGCGTTGGAAAATGGAAGATACCTTGGCGCCACTGTGAAAAGTACAACTGCTTCAAGTGTGGCACTGAATCTTTTTGTTAGTTCAAGTACGTACACTTATCCCTCAGAGCTGTACGTGACGATGGATCCCGAGTCCACTGCTGGATTTTACGCCGATGTCATCTTGGGGAGTGTTTCTATGGAGGCAGCTTCCGTGCGTTTCCTAGGGGGTAGTTACCACAACTGGTTTGTGGTTAATTCCGGGAGTTTTGATGGACCTTTGTACATGGAATTTTCTCCTGAAAAGAAAGGAGATGGGAAAAAGGCAGATTTGAGTGTTGCAGCGTTGTCAAACTGGACGATAAATAATTCTGACACGACGTACGACTCTCACGAAAAACGCAATAGCGTTGCTCTTACCACGTTTTTTCAAGGTAACACCACTCCGAATAAGGTTGCCGGAGAAGTTCGTTTTGTATTCAACGGCGGCACGTTTGATGGGGCTATCTACGGTGGAAATGTGTATGGAGCTTCTAGTGCTGACACTGTCGTGAAGGGAGGTGTTCACATATACATCAACGGCGGCACGTTCAGCGGCAACATCTATGCCGGAGGGACGACCGGATACATCGCGAGTTCGGAGATCACGATCACCGGTGGTTTGGAGGCGATGGATTTCACCGGGGTGACGCGTATTTCTGCCGGTGGGTTTGGCACAGGGAACGCAGGCGGGGTGGCAGACGGCGGGACAGCCATCGTGACTCTGCAAAATATCACAGCAGAGGATGGTATAGCGGATTATGAGGGAGAGATCTCCGGCGGCCGCAAGCCGAGTAATTTTAACGTCTGGCGCAAGCTGGCGCTCAAGAATGTAACGACGGCGTTGAAAGCAACGCTGGCGGATTTTGATGAAGTGCAGGTAGAGGATGGCAGTACCGTTCAGCTTAAGGGATTAGGTGGGGCGACGGCTCTGAGTGTAAGTTCCGGGAGTAAGCTGACACTGGAGGAGGGGAAGTACACGGGGATGGTGACGACCAATGGAGGGGAAATTGTTTTGGAGGGCGAGGTCTCGTATGAGACAGAGCTGGCGAAGATCGAAGATGATCAGGTGGCGTGGTCGACAACGGGCATATATTCCATCGGAGCGGGATCAAGCCTGGAGCTGGGGGCCGATGCCGGTGGTATGGTGCGGGGCACCGTCAATGTGAATCTGCTTGCAGGCGGAACCTACACGACGTCGTTGACCGGCGAGGAAAGCGGCGATGGCAGTGTGCTTGTCACCTTGAATGGCGGAGGGCAGCACACTGTGGGCGCGAGTGTGGAAGGCGTCACGATTCGTCTCCATCTCTCCGGGATGACTTCCGACTCATCTATTGCTGCCGGAGGGAGCCACAAGGACTACGCTATCACCCTCGTGGGCGAGAATGCGATTGAACTCGGAGAAGGGATGAAGGAAACGGCGTTCTTTGGCACAACGGGAGCTGTGTCTCTGGCGGAGGGCGCTTCTTTGCACATCGGCGTGAACAGCATTCTCACTGACTTGCGAGGTACAGAGACACAGCTTACTTACAAAGTGGCAGGATGTGACCTCACAGCGTGGAACGAAGGCGGGATGGTGCAGATAGACCGCGAGGTGCAGCTTTCGGGGAGAACCTCCCAATTCGACAAAAAAGGCAATCTTGTCTTTACCGTGCTCGAGAATCTCTACTGGAGTGCTAGCGCCGAGGATACGACGGTTGTCCTGGGGGAAAATGAAGGCGAGGGAGAATGGAGCAGTGTGGACGGGGAGCACGGTACTTACGGTTGGGTTCCGGGTAAGAATGTTCACCTGAATTCGCCGGAGGCAACGGAGGAAGTGACGGTGACCGTGGCAGACGAAGGCGCGACGATGGCGAGTCTGGAGCTTCTGGGGGCGACGACCTACAATTTCTCCACAAGCGCGACGGAAGATCACACGGTGACCGTGAGCGGCGGATTGACGAACAACGCGACCGGGCTTAGCGTGGGGCAGCACGTCGTGCTGGATGTGGGCAGCTACAGTGGAACGGGCGAAGTGAACCTTTCCGGAGGCACGCTGAAGCTCGGTACAGGAGGCACGATAACCGAGGCTGTCTCGATGAGCGGTGGCAGTACGTTGGAGCTTGGAGGAGCGGTAACACTCGACGGAGGGCTCTCGCTTACGGGCGAAGGCGGCACTGCAACGGTAAAACTGGGGAGCGGGGGCAAGCTGAGCACGAGTCAGAAGGTTACCGGAAGCAACGTAGGTTTGCAGCTTGAAGTCAAAGAAGGCGAAAAACCAAGGAAATCAGACAGTTTTGAGCTAACCGGCGGCGGTGAGCTGAAGAGCCTGACGGGCGGTACGTACGTGACCGGCAAACTGACCGGAGAGTGGACACTCACTGGTGGCGGGACCATGGGCAAATTAGCTCTTGGGAAGAATTCTGACGCGCTGACTCTGAGTCTGGGGCAGACATTTACAGTGGGCGGATTTTCGGGGGGTGAATGGGTCAACACCAGTTCCATCACCGTGAAGAACACCGGTACTGAGACTGTGGACTTTGTGTTGAAACAGGAGTACGGAGGACAGTTTAACGTGGGGACCTTTACCCTGGGTGAAAGCGGCAAACGGGTGGACTTCGTGCGCCAGTCCGGAAGCTCTTCCTCCGAGTTTGCGTTTGGCAACGCGACCATCACCATTTATGGCGACCTGCGTGATAGTGCCAGAGGGGACTTGCGGATGCTCTCGTCTACCCTCACCCTGCATGGCGTTCTGGAGAAGAGTACGGTCGGTCTCGAGCTTACGAACTCCACCCTCACTCTCAACGGCAAGGATGGGACGGCGGGAAGGGTGCATCAACTCAGGTTCCGCGGCAGCAGCGAGAGTGCGACTTCTACCGTCCAATTAAAAGGCGATTTTCTTTTCGACAGCATTACATTCACCCATGGTGATGGCGTTATGGGGAAAGGCATCATCGAGAAAGCGGAGGGTGCCGGGGAAGTGTACCTGCTGTGGGATTGCAGCGCCACGGATGGGGCGTCGATGACCTTTCAGGAATTCATAGAGAAGTATGGTACGCTGACCCTGCAAGACGTCGGCATCGGGAAGGCCGGAGCAGGGACGCTGACGATCACGGAGGGCGGGCAGCTGGAGCTGGCGCCGCTTGAAGTGAAGGAGGGGACGATGACGCTTCAGGGGCAAGTGACGGCGAAGAAGGACGTGAGAGTCGTGAATGGCGCTACTCTGCGGGCGGAGCAGGGGTTGGCATTTGAGGGAGCTGGACTGCTGGTAGAGGGTGTGTCGGGAGACGAGGCGAAGGCGAGCACGTACGAGTTTGCCAGCAGCTCGGGGACGATATCCCTGGGGGCTGTGACGCTGAAGGACGGTGGTGTGCTCAAGAGCGCGATGGTCGCGGGACACGCGAGCGACAAGTTCACGCTGGCGCAGCTCACGGTGAGCGGGAGTGGCAATAAACTGGACTGGAGCGATGCCGGGGCGAAGGGGGAGGTGTACCAGATTACAAAACTTACCGGAAGCGGTGAGCTGAAGATCGCCGATGTGACAGGAAGCGACGACGCCGGCGAATTCCGACGCGTGCGGATCGACAACGCGAGTGTGGAAGAGAATCAGCAACTCACCATCACGGGCAATATGGGGGATGGTACAGGACCTTCCTTTGTTCTGCTGGGTGGGGTGGACGTAGGTTCGGGCGGAAAGCTGAGCGTGAATGTAAGCGGACGCCTGGGAGCGCTGGTGAATGCCCAGGGCGGTGTCTTCAGGAAGACCGGAGCAGGAACGCTGGAGGTGGCGCAACTCACCGTGAGCAGCGGAGGAACCATCAGCATGACTCACGAGGGCACGATGACCATTACCAAGCTCACGGTGCATGGTGGTGGTATTCTCGCTTATGAGAAGAGCGCGACGGATAGCGGGGCGACACAGTTGTTCTCCTGGGACTGGGATAGTTCCCTGAAGGGAACAGGAGATACGCTGACACTGGGCGACATCACCAACTTTTTGAACGGCAAAAAGTGGACGATTAAACTGAAAGGATATGACGCAACGGATGTGAGCGACAGTGGTTTTGATCTCGGTATCACGAGTACTGCGTCCGGTAGCCTCGATGCAGGCCAGCTTAAGAACTTCTTTACTGTGACCGGTGATTTGGACGTTGGCAATGACTGGGGGCTGGAGTGGAAAGAAAACAAGCTCTACCTCACTGCTACGAACCCAGCAAAAGTGAACCCTGCCGGTTGGGATGAGAACTGGGGGACGACGGAAACAGAGGATGCGCCTTCTCAGGGACAGTTGACTGAAGCTATCTTCAATGAAAGCAAAACAGCGCAGGGTGGTTTCACGGCAAATGCCGTTGTGCTGTGGGGTAATGAGACGTACAGCAATGGCTCAAGCAGCTACGTGCTTGTGACAGGGGGCGGCGGAGAGAGTGCTGCGATCATCGGCGGTAAGCTTTACAAGGAGGCAGGGAGCGCTGAAGCTCTGAGCGGGAATACCTACATATACGTAGCCCCGCAGACCGACGGGGGAACGGCGAGGTTCCACCTGCTGGTGGGCGGCTCGAGCATGCTGCAGAGCGGAATCAGCGGGGTATCCTCCTTCACGGGCAACACGCATATCCAGGTGGAAAAGGGTGGTACGGTGGACTACATCATCGGCGGCAACCATGTGAACAACAGCCAGCTACGCTTTGAGGGCGACACTTACATCTCCGTGAAAGACGGGGCCGTGGTGAACGGCGGCATCGCGGGCGGCAGCACTGTGACATGCGGGACGAGTGGGGGCGAGTCCCACGCCTTTGAAGGGAACACGCATATCTTTGTTTACGGCTTGCTGGGAGGAAGCACTGCCCCGGACATTCAGGACAACTCGAGCCTAGAAACCAAGGGGACAGGCTTTGCGGCCGTGGTGGGCGGCAACGTGTGGATTGACCTGACGGATTCGGCAGAATACAAGCCATCCTTCAGCGGAACGACGGAGATCACCATCGATCTTTCGAACCTCAGCATTCATGGCAACTTCGAGAAGGAAATCGTGGGCGGCAACTACACGGTGACCGAGGGAGAAAAGACGCTGTTCTCGGACTCGTTTACTTCAACCTTTATCGGCGACGACACGCTGAGCATCGGGGGCAAGGGGTACTCCACACACATCAAGATCACGGCAGAAGAAGATGACATCTTCAAGCTGGGGATCAACGGCGCGAGCCGTCGCGCTTCCGGGGGCTCCGGCTTGACCGTCTTCCAGGGCAACACGCTCGTGGAAATCAACGGAGGCACGTATGAAAAGGCCATAGCCGGAGGTCTGCGCTTTGAGGAATCGGCAACCGGCGCGCATAAATCGTCGCTGAAAGGTGCCACGGAAGTCAGGCTGGAGCAAGGAACGTTCTGGCGCGTGGTGGGCGGCAGCTATTCCAAGGGCGGAGAAGATGTGAGCGTCGCGCCAGAAGACGCGACTGCCACCACTGAGGGCAGTTCCTCCGTGACGATCACGGGCGGCACCTTCAACTCTGACACCGGCACCGCCGGCGAGGGGCAACTGGACATCGGTTTCGTGGTGGGCGGCGACTACGCTCGTCATGACGGCTCGGTGCGCAAACGCACGGGCAATACACTGGTGGATATTCAGGGTGGCACCTTCGGCTCAACTACCGGCACAAACAAGGATTTCCATATCATCGGCGGCGATGATATGAACTTTTCCGGCACTCAGACAGCCTCCTCTGCTATCGGCGGCACCAGTGAGGTGAAGATATCCGGCTCGACGACGGATATTACAGCTCTGGTGGTGGGTGGGTCTTACCTCACAGATTCGGGGCAGGGCGGCAGCGTGTCTGTCCGGAATACCGTCATCACGGTTTCCGAAGGCACCATCAAAGCGGTAGGGGAGGGGTCGACGGCGCACGGAAACCTGGCCATCGTGGCGGGTAATGTGCTGGTGGACGAAGGGGAGGAAGCCGGGGCGACCGGTAATCACCGGCTCACCGTGGAGGGCACGACGACGGTCAATCTCACGGGAGGGACAATCACCGGTTCCGTTGTGGGCGGCAGCTATGCCTTCAACACGGGGGATGCAGATTCTGCCTCCAACACGCTTAATGCCAAAACAGTTGAGATTAATATCCGGGGGACGAATATCACGGGCGATGTCTACGGCGGGCACTATTCTGCCAACGAGCAGCATACGGATGATTTGGTGCTGGGAGATGTGACCATCACCATGACGAGCGGCACGGTGACCGGCAATATCGTGGGCGGCAGCTACCATGCTTCCGCCAGGGGAGGCTCCAAGAGCGAGAACGGGAATATTGTGCTCAAACTTACCGGAGGCTCGCTTTCGGGCAACGTGTATGCTGCAGGCTACCACAACGCGGCGAATGTGGACGCAGCCCACAAGACAACGGCGAGCGTGGTGGTGGAACTCGGCAGCGGTTACACGTTCGCAGGCGATGGGGAGCACACCGTGAGTGGCGGCTATTACAAAGCCGGCGGGGCGAAGGATACCAGCACAGTGACCGGAGGAAGCACGCTCAAGTTCACGGATTCTTCCGGCTACACCGGGTTGGACAAGGTGAAATTCACGGATTTCTCGGAGGTTGAGACGGCAGGAGACGTGACTCTTGCCCACGGCATGGGAGTGTCGGAAGGGAGCTTCAGCAAGAAGGGAGACGGCACACTGACCCTGACGGCAGGTCTCAAGGGCAGCGGAAGTGAGGGCGCATACGAAGGCAAGATAGCCGTGGTCGGCGGACGCCTCGTGCTGGGGACGGCGCAGAGCCTGAAGGGAGGGCTGGAGATCAGCCTGGTGGGGCGCACGGCAAATGATGCGGATGCGGCATGGTTGTCTACGACGGAGGCCGGAAGCTTGACCCTGGGAGCAGGGGAATCCTGCGCCCTTACTTTTGGTCTGGGGGAGGAAGATTCGACAGAGAAGTGGCTGACAGTCGGTGATTACTACCTCGCGAGCGGTTTGGCGGACGGGATCGCCGTTGAACAATTCACCGGACTCGAGGATGAGGTGAAGCAGCAGATCCTGAATCATGCGAATCTTGAAGCGGCGTGCGACTATGAGGTTTTCCTGAAGGTGACGGAAGGGCGGCAACTCGTGCTCTCCATCGCCGCGGCTCAGGATCCCTTCTCCGGCATCGCCTACGACAAGGCGGCGGAGAATACGCCCGGGGCAATTTCCGAAAACACGGTGGTTGAGGTATCGGGAAATGTAGCAGCATTGAACTTCACGGATCCCGGAAACACTAACCTGAAGCTGGTTGTGATGGGGACAAACGGGACCGACTGGTACAGATTGGGAAGCACCAACATGACCGGCCTGGCATCGGTGTACTTCTACGCGGATGAAGAGAATGGCAAACACGGAGTTTTCGTGACGGACGGGGCTTGCTTTGGCGGCACGGGCGCCGGACCGACCACCATCTACGTCAACGGAGCCCAGCTGTACTTCTCCCCGTGGGAGGGGGGCACCGCATCCGGAGCAGAGGTAACCGGACTGACGAGCTCGTTCGTTATCGGAAAGAGCTCCGCAAGCGGAGTACATAATAATGGAAGCACTCAAGATCTACAGGGGGCCGCGTTGGCTTTCGCAAAAGCTGTTGAGACGACAGGCGGGTTGGAACTCAAAGCAGATGCCGGAATCGTTTTCTACTCGGACAACGCTGCGACCGGCATGGTGAAGTTCGGCGACGCTGTCCGGGGAGAAGGTCACACCCTTACTCTGAAATCGAAAGGCAACGGGGGAGGAGCCCTTACTCTGGGGCAGGGAGGTGTCCTGGGGCAGTTGCAATCAGACGCCGTCACCGTTTCTCTCATAAACGGGGGAACGCTGACGCTGCAGCAGGGCGGCAGTATCGGGGGCACGCTGTACGGCGATGGCATGGCGGGATTGGCAGTGGGGGCCGGTACGCTGAGTGTGGGGAGCATGAACGGAAGATTGAAGGATCTCACGTTGGGGAACACGGCTGTGCTGGATATCGGGGGAGGCTCTCTCAATCTGACCGGGGCGCTGAGTTTTGAGATGGGGAGCAGAATCAAGCTCAATACGAGCGGGCAGCAGATCACTTTGACTGATACTGCGCTGGATGCGGTGACCGACGGGCAGCTCACCGTTGAGCTCAGCGCTGAATTCATGGGTGAGCAGGCCAAAAATGGCACCATTCGTCTTTTCGACTTCTGGAAGGAGGACTGGGATGATCTCTTCCACTTTGTCGTCACCGGAGATGAAGGGGGCGAAAAATACGCCAATCTGCGCGTCGATGAAGGCTTGCTCTTCTGGGGTAAAGTGCAGTATCTGACGACGGAGCTCTACTGGAGTCCGGAATCGAGCGACGACACGGAGGTCGTGCTGGGGAGCAGCGAAGATCGGGAATGGAGCAGCGAAGAGGGAGAGGAGGGCATCTTTAAGTGGGTTGATGGTAAGAATGTGCACCTGAGTTCCTCTGCAAGCGAGATGGCTGTGAAGGTGGCGGAAGGAGGAGCCTCTATGCAGGATCTCTCACTCGCCGGGTCGACCTATCATTTCTCTACGGACGTCGCAGAGGAGCAGACTGTGACGGTTTCCGGCACCCTCACCAACGGTGGCGGCGGGATTTCTGTAGGAGAGCGCGTGCTGCTGGATGTGACCGGGAGCTACACAGGCGACGGCAGCTTGGAACTTTCCGGGGGCACGGTGCAGTTTGCCGGGGAGACCACGGTGAAAGAGCTGAAGTTGGCTGTGCTCGCGACAGGTACACTCAGACTTGGCGGAGATACCGAGCTTGTAAAATTCACCGCCGGCAATTGGTCGAGTGATGGGGCGCAGAACGCGACGATTGAAATCCGACAGAAAGAGGAGGCGGCTCAGGACGCTGTCACCCTGACCATCGGCAGGGGAAGCACCGAAGATTATGTGTGGGGTAATCTTGCATTGGGCAGCGACGGCGCACGGGTGAACCTGCGAAAAGTCGGCGAAAATATGCATACCATTGGCATGGGAACCGTGGAGATTCACGGGGATCTGGCGGTGGAAGAGGGAACCCTGCGCTTCTCCGGCTTGAGGGGCAACTCCACCTTGTACGGAGTTCTCTCCGGTCAGGGGACTTTACGGCTGTCCGGCGGCACAAACCTGACCATTGCCGGGGATGGGGAGGGGAATGCCGGAAGCATTGCTTCCCTGGTCGTTGAGGCATCGAATGGCAATCCCACGCTGTCTCTGGGGGGTGATCTGACCTTTGGTTCCATCGGACAAATCTCCGGCGGCACTCTCGCCTTGCAGAAGGCAACCGGTGAAGGTATTGCGGAGGTGCCGGCGACGGTGTACCTGCTGTGGGACAGCTCCACGGCCCCGGCCGAGGGCATAACGTGGGAGGCTTTCAAGGCAAAGTATACCGCCGGAGTAACGTTCTCAGAAGACACGGGCTACGGCAAGGCAGGCGCTAACGATTTGATCATCACGAGTGACGCGACGTTCGAGCACGACTTCAAGGTGAAGGAGGGAAGCGTGGAAATCCAGGGGACGGCAACTCTGGGTCACGGGCTGGAACTCGCCGCTGGGACCTCCATGAGCTTCTTGGGGACCGTCAGTGGTGAGCTCACCAAACTCGTGCTCGGAGAAGAAGCGAAATTGACCATAAGGAATTTCTCGGGAGGTGTCAGCAGCGAGCTTACCAGACTCGTGTTGGGGGCAAACGCAAGACTGAGCATAGAAGGTACGGAGGAGGGCAGCGTCTTCACGATGCCGAGTGAGTTTGCATGGGGTGCGGGGGCGACTTTGGACCTGAATGCACAGGTACCTCTTGCCCTGAGCGAGGCGATGACCGTGCCGGAAGGGGGGAATCAGCTCACGATTGAGCTGTCCCCCGCTGTGCTGGATAAAGTCGGCAGTGGTCACTATCAGCTATTCTCCGGTCCGGCGCATCTGTCGGATTGGGAGCAGTACTTCCGGATCGAGGTGGACATGGAGGGCGTAAAGGATTCCGTCCTGTACGACAACTTCAGCGTGGATGAGAATGGATTCCTTTCATGGGTCAGGACAGACTACGAAGGTATCTACTGGGGAGCGGAGGGGAACGACGGCAGCATCACCCTAGGGGCAGGAGACGCGGAATGGAGCGTTCTACCGGGAAGGACGGGGACAAAACCCTGGAAAGCCAACGAGGATGTGCACCTGGAAGCTGCACGCGGCACAATAACCGTGACCGTAGGAGAAGACGCCACGATGAAGAGCCTGACTATCTCGCCCGGCTCCGCCGTCTACAATTTCGTTGCGGGAGCTGGCGAGCAGGGAGTTGGCAGGAACGCCACAGTGAGCGGGGAGTTGTCTGTCGGCAAAGGGACGACTGTGTCCGTGGGGGCGAATGTGAGTCTGAGTGCGGGGTCGTACAGCGGAGAGGGCTCGCTGAGGGTAGAAGGCGGCAGCGTGGAAATCCGCGAGGGAGCGACGATCGCGTACGCCACTCTGACGGATGGCAGTATGAAACTCAACGGTGAAACTTCGATTTCGAACGCTGTTCTGGAAGGCGGCAGCATGGAAATCAACGGGAAAGCGTCGATTTCGAACGCTACTCTGACGGGTGGCAGCCTGGGAATTGTCGGGGAAGCGACGATCTCCAACATTACCCTTGAGAGCGGCAGCGTAGAAATCAACGGAGGAGCGACGATCTCGAACGTTACCATGGAGAGTGGCAGCGTGGAAATCAGCAGGAAAGCGACGATCTCGAACGCTACCCTGAAGAGCGGCAGCATGATTCTTGCTGATGGAAGCACGATTTCGAATTTGCTGAGCACATCGACCACAGATGCGGCGCCGCTGGTCTCGAGTCGTGGTGCGCTCACCATCGGCGGGGGAGATTATACGGGGAGGCTGGTTTCCGGCGGCGGTCTTACCATCACCGGGGACTTCACCTATGATTCCCCGGGGACAGGTGCCTCTGAAAAGTTTGATAATCATGCGGATGTGGGCGCGTTGACTGTGGATGGCCGTTTCACGTTGAACGGGGTTGTGCTGGCTACCGCTCTCCGCGGGTCGGGGAGTGTGATCGGGCAGGGAACCTTGCAACTGACGGACAATGGAGGCGGAGCTTTTGCGGGCGAAGTCGGAGTGAATCTCATTTACCGGGGAGGAGCGGAGGCCTTCTCTCTCAGCAACTACACCGGCAAGAGTGTAACGATGACCAACGGTACGCTCTCTCTGGCTAACGGGGGAGAAAGTATGGACCTCACGACTCTCGCCATCGGCGAAAGTACAGGACGCGGTTCCCTGAACGTGGAGAAAGGAAGTTTGATCGTGTCAGGAAGCCTGAGCTGGGGGACGCTTGGGAGCTATACCTCCGAGCTGATCTTCTCTTCCACCGGGCAGAAACTCGTGCTCTCGGGCGATGGATGGGAAGGCAAGCTGGACGCGACAAAAGGCAAGCTCACCATCGTACTTGGCGCGGGAGTGCTGGGCACGAGCGCGGACGGGGACATCACATTGCTGGAGTGGGCCGGCATGGGGGATGATTTTGATTTCACCAGATATTTTGAGATTAAACTTGCCGACGGGGTGGATGCAAGTTCGTACAAAGATCTCGCTCTCAGTTTCGATGGGCATGTACTCTGGGGTGAGAGGCAGGTTCCGGGTGATTTGTACTGGGATGCCGCTACCGGAGGCGAGGATGGCAAGTTGACCTGGGGCGGGACAGAGGTGGAGTGGGGCCTGAAAGCAGGCGGGCAGGTGCATGCGGCCTGGCCGAAGGGGGATACGGCGGGGCTGAATGCGCACATCGCCGGGGTGGAGGATGGTAACTACACCGTGGAGATGAAGGAGGATATCACGGCGAGAAACGTCGAGTTCGACGGTGGAAACTACGTTTTCTCCGGCGGAAACGGCAGGAAACTCACGGCAACGAGAGACCTCACCGTGGGAGCAAACCGGAAGACGACGCTGGACTTCGGCAACAGGCAGGTGGATGTGGGCAATTCCCTGACGACCGGAAACAGCAGCGAATTGAACATCAACGGACAGCTGGACGTAGGAGGTGACCTGACTACCGGTGAGAACAGCGAGCTGTCTCTGGGAGGAGAGACGACGGTGAAGGGTGGAGTCACGCTTGGTGACGGCAGCAGCAGCAGGGTGACCGCCGGCAGAAAACTGGACGTGGGCGGTGACCTGGCCACCGGCGAGAACAGCGAGCTGTCCCTGGGAGGAGAGACGACGGTGCAGGGAGAGTTCATGCTCGGGGACGGCAGCAGCGCGACGGCATCCGGCGCGCTGAATGTGGGGAAAGCTCTGGTGGCCGGGAACAATAGCAAGATAACCACCGGCAGGAAGTTGAATGTAGGGGGGAATCTGGCCATCGGCGAGAACAGCGAGCTTTCCCTGGGAGGAGAGACGACGGTGAAGGGTGAGCTCACGCTCGGGGAGGGGAGCACCGCCGAGGTGATTCCCGGCGGGAAACTGGACGTGGGAAGCGATCTGACTATCGGGGAGAACAGCAAACTGACGACGAAGGGGAACGCCAGCGTGGGCGGCTACCTCGTTCTGGGCAGCGGCAGCAGCGCAACTGCTTCCGGCAGGCTGGATGTGGCCGGTATGGTGGAAGCAAGAGGAGGATCATCGGTCTCTGTCAATGGCGGAGGAACCTGGGGCGGCGCTCAACTGGCACAGGGAGGCAGCCTGAACGTGAAGGATGTCACTGTACAGGGGCAACTCAGAGCGGAGGGAGGTAAGCTCACAGTGGGAGGAAAGAGTGCTCTTGGATCTGTGGAAGGCAAGCTCACCGAACTTGAGATAGCTCAGGGGGGTGACCTGACTGTGAGTGGCGGGGCCGGGCTGCAGGTGGAGAATTTCACCTGGGGCAGCGGCAGCACACTGCACCTCGGGGGAGCGTTTGCCGGCACGCTGAACTTTGGCAGCATGAACGGTAATGGCAGCAACCTGACGCTTGATTTCAGCAGCAGCTTCCTGAAGCATCTGGGCGACGGCGGGAATCTCTTCGCGGATGTGCAAGGATTCGGCGACGGCTGGAACGAGAAGTTTGACCTCACGGTGAATGGCGCGGCGCCGGACAGCTACTACGGCGACTTGCACATTGATGAAAAAGGCAATCTGGTATGGAACGAGCCTGTCACCCCGGAGAAGCCCATCTACGACAGTTCGACGGATAACACCGGCGCCGGAGCCGAGGAGAGCGGCAAGACAGAGTGGAACAAGGGCGACAAGAACATCTACGACAGTGTGGGCGATTACGGCGGTGTCATCGTGGATAGCGATACGAACATCGATTTCTCTGATGCGGATAAGGAGAGCGCCTATGGAGACTGGGACTCGGATGGCTTGACCGTGCACAATTTGCAGGGCAGTAATCCGGACGCGAAGTTGACCATCACCGGAAACGGCAGGGAGAACAACAAGGTGACCCTGAAGAATCGGTATGACGCGAATCCGCAGTATACGGACGACCTGCATTACAACGGCGGAATCTCCATAAACAACGCCGAGCTGCACATCAGTCACGAAGATCCGACGGCCGATGAAGGCGGCGCCAGGTGGGGCACGACAGTGGGCGGCAAACTCGACCTCAGCAAGGCGAATGGTCTCTACATGGATCGCGGTGTGCTCACCCTCACCGGGGATGACAATGACCTTGGACGCGCGGGGGTAAACTTCGACCACGACAAGGACGGGCATCTCGTCATCAGCGGGGGATCTGCCCTGGTCTCCGGCAGGATAACGGCGAATGTCGGTGGAGCTGTGTGCGCCCCCGTGGAGAATCGTGACGAACACATCAAGCTGGAAAACAGCGGAGTTCTCCAGTTGGTCGGTAGTGACGAAGAGGGGACTGCTGAGACCACGGTGGGTGCGGGTGTCGTCATCGGCGGCAGCACGGGAAGCGAAATCGTGGGGGTGAAAGGCGCTGTGAACATGGAGACAGGGAGCCGCCTGCGGGGCGTGCATCTGATTCTGGAGGATTCAAAAGCAGTGCTGAGAGTCGGAAAGGAGCCTGAACAAACAGAACAGATTGACCAACAGGATCCGGAAACCGTGGTGGATGAGCCCGCCATGGCACGGGCGGCGAGCGTGAACGAACCGGAAATGCCGCTCGCTGGAGAGGTCTCTGACCTCGGAGGCGTCAGTATTTACGGCATTCAGTCGAATGGCGGGCATCTCACCGGCAGACAGGATATAGAGATTTCTGTGCAGGGATGGGATCACGTCTTTACCGGCAGTATGGGAGACTACGATGGTAAGATGACCTTCAACTCCGGTCTCAATCGGCAGTATTTCACGCAGGTGACAAAGGGCAGTGAAAATTGGGATATGGAGGTGGGTAGCCAGGCGCAGGTCACCTTCAACGTGCTTAACTCCGAGGGAGAAAACGCGGGCTGGGCGATGGGGGATGTGACGCTGCGCAATGGTTCCATAACCACCCTGGGCTTCACCTTCTCTTCCTTGGGAATACATCCGTCGAGCAAGACGAGAATGAGTTTCGAAGACTTCGTCATGGAAGAGGGAGCAAAGCTCACCCTGCAGGCGTATGGAGGCGCTGTGCCTGCCCAGGATGAGTTCGTGCTGGGCGACGTGAGCGGCACTGTGAATCTGCACGCAACGGATTCCGTCGCGGTTGCGGCGGAAGGCGCCGTGGAGGCGAGCGGAGACGGAACTGCGGAGGAGAATGGAACGGGGAATGCCGGCGGCGAGCTGACGCTGACTCGCGACCAGTTGCTGGGAAGCGCCTGGCTGCACGTGGAAAGTGCAAAGATTGTGCACGAGAATGGCCAGCTCAAACTGAAGATGGACATGGCGGAGAAGAACCTTCTGGAAGCCGCGGTGGTGGGCACGCACAGGAACGCTGCGGAAGGAGCCAGAGCCCTCTGGGATCTTACCTCTCCCGGCGGCAGCAATACCAGGGCCGACGAAGCCTTGAATGACCCGGATTCTGACACAAACAAGCTGAGCGGAGAGGTCTATCGCTTGATGACGGTGGGAGATAAGGCAGGGCTGGCAAACTTGCTGGCGGCCAGTGTCGGCTCGGGGTATACGGGCTACAGCGCAGCTCTTTCTGAGGATATGCATCGCCAACTTGCGTCTATCCGCAACCGGGCTGCCTCTATGGGGGGAGATTCCCCGCAGTCGCCCGACGATAGCGATGGTGCACTGGTCTGGCACGCATGGATCAACGCGGAGAGTTCTTACCGCGAGCTGGATGCGGATAGTCTTGCGCCCGGTTACCGTCTCAACGGCTGGGGTGGCACTTTCGGCGTGGATGCGGATATCTCCCGCAACACTATCGTTGGGCTCGCCCTGAGCGCCATGTATAACGACCTCAAGTGCACCGGGGCAGAGACCATGAGCGGCGATATGGATACCATGTATGCCACGGCTTTCCTGCGGCACATGAGGGGACGCTGGATGCACACTTTTGCTATCAGCGAGGGGTTAGCGGACTTTAAGACACACCGCACGGTCATGACCGGCAGCGGCAGCTACACGGCGGATGCCGACACGGATGGGTACGCCCTCGGCACTCTCTATGAGGTCGGCTACACTACTCCGCTGAGCGAGAGTTCTCGCAGCGCCCTGCAATACGTCTTCAATGTCGAAGTGCGTTACAATAACATCGATGGCTTCACGGAAAGCGGCAGCGATGCCGGGCTCCAGGTGGATGAGATGGACAATCTGGCCGTGACCTTCGGCGCGGGCGCACGAATCCAATCCATGATCGGCGAGAATCTGGCTAACCGTGGTGTCGTCTTTGAGGCCCGCCTCCTCGTGAAGGCCGATGCGGGAGATCGCCGCGGAGAAGCTTCCACACGCTTCCTCAACGGCTCCTACGCCACTAACCTTGTGGGCGCGGAAGTCGGCGCTGTGGGCATTGAGGCAGGAGCCGGTCTCACCATCCCATTCGGCGGCTCTCGTCCCGGCTCGTTCTTCATCGACGGCAGCCTCGAATTCCGCCAGGGGTGGAGTTCCTTCGATGCTTCCGCAGGATTGAGATTCACTTTCTGAGGACGGAGGTACAGACAGCATCGCTGTTCCCTCACGGGGTGTTCGCCCTGCTTTCCCGGGACCCGAGATGTCCCGGGGCAGGTTGGGCGGTGCCTTTGAGTCTGCTTGAATGAAGCGTTAAGCAACCCGAATTGGTAGGGCACAATGCCCATGCTGTGTGCTCCTTCATCGAGAAGTCCGGCAATCTGGCGGACAAAACCATCCTCCCCTTCTGTACGCGTGTGGCGGCGGAGTGATGGCACAATGATGGTGATTAGCGGACGGCACAGGCTGGCGCACGCGAAGAGGGCGGGCGTGGACAGGATTTCAGCGTACGTGTACGACGAGAGCAACGTGTATAACGAGGCGTGGGCGCGGAGGCTGGATATTGAGCTGAACATACGCGACAACCAGGCGACGGCGTTGGAGGTGGCGATGTATGTGCGCGGTGAGTTTGCGGAGGACAAGCAGCCGCTGACGGATGCGCAGGTGACGGCGGCGGGGATAGCGCGCGAGGGGAAGATTGGCAGCATTGGGTACCGGATTGGGAGGCACGCGTGCGAGAGCGTGATGGATGCGCTGCGCAACAAGGTGATTGAGGATTCGGATGCGCTGGCGATAGCGGATTTTTGCCCGGGCAACGAGCGGGTTCAGGGCAAAGGGTTGAAGGTGATAATGGAGGGAGGGAGTAAGACGGAGGCGCGAGCAAGGATGGAGGCGGAGCTGGCGAAGCAGAAGATGGCGAGGGAGGTGGGTGTGGAAGGGGGGACTGATTTGTTCGGCAATGCGCTGGAGGATGAGGCTTTTTGGGATTTTGTGGCGAAGTATGTGGTGGGGCGGCGCAATGAGTTGGCGAAGGATGCGCTTTTCTTGCGGACGAATGTGGGGAAGCGCAATAGTTCGGCGATGACGAAGAAGTACGGGGTGGATTTGAAGGACCCGGAGTCGCTCAAAAAGGCGTTGAAGGAGATTGATATGCTGCGCGAGAGGTGGAAGAATCCGTATGTGGAGGCGGATTTGATGGAGGAGATTAAGAGGGCGTGGCAGGAGAAGCAGGAGGGAGAGGGGAAGCCGGCGGCGCAGGTGTTTGAGAGGTATGCGCAGAGGCTGCGGGAGGGGGAGAAGGGCGTGACGGATTATAGCGTATCGCCGACGTTGAAAGAGGATTTGCACAAAGCGTATGAGAATGAGTACGGCGAAAAGAAAGATGTACCTCTGTGTAGTTGCCCTGCACTGTTTCGGATGCTGGGACTAACGGAGGCTCCGATTGTGACGCGGCAGCATACGATTCGTAAGTTGCGTTTTATCCACAAGTTATCCGAGGAGCAGATAGTGAAAGCGGTGCAGAGATTTGATGACCCTCTTGGGGTTATTGTGGAGAACGCAGATTCTGTGATTATTTTGCCAGGGATGCTAGCGCAGAATGCGAAGGGTGAACTTGGCGATTTGATGGCGGCTATTCATTTACAGCGGGCGCGGAATGGAGAGCATTTTATGGCGTCGCTTTATCCGCTGGATAATTTGCAGAAGATAGAGATGCAGCTTCAGCAAGGGAATTTGCGTTATTGCAAATATAATGCAAAAGCCCTGGCTAACGTCAGTAGCAACGCGTCAGGTGGTACGATAACCCCTGCCCTTGTGCGCCTACTAATCCACCAGGGCTTCAACGAGAATACTATCATAGGGAGCGAGAATGTCAAGGGGGGAAATTCGATTTCTGTCGCGCAGGCTCAGGAGAAGGGGATGTTTAAGGACGGTGTGATGGAGGTGAGCAATGGGGTGATTGTGGCGCCGGATACGGATTATAGCGTGGATTTTTCGCATGTGAGTCGTGCGCTTTTCAGGAAGCCGGATAAGGAGCATGTGGGGACGGGCTTTGGGGCGCAATGTTTCGGCTGGGGCGTGATGTATGGGACGACAAATCCGAAGGAGAACAAGAAGTTTTTTGATGATGCCACGATTAAGGAGACTCTTTTTGTGAGGGCAAGAGACGGGAGGAGGGAAAGTGTATCGGAGAAGGAGGCTTTTGAGGAGTTGGCAAGGAGGGGGGTGACTGATGAAGATGTTTTGTGGGATTCGTTGGAGCGTTATTCGAGGCTGAGTAGCAAGGCGGCTTATGAGACGAGGCGCAAGAGGTTGACAGAGGATTTAAATACGGAGAAGGATATTCTTGAGAGGGCGAAGCGGGCTAATGATGCTGAATGGCAAAAAAATGCCAAAGCGAATGTTGGTTATTTGGAACAGGAGATTGCTGTTTTAGATTATCTTATTGAGAATGATATTTATGTGAGTAAGGACGGTGCCAAGAGGTACCCGGTGAATTATCGGATGAGGGCGGATGTGGATGATAGCAATTTGTTGCATTGGGATGAGAAGTTGGATAGGTTTTTGGAGGAGCATCCGGATGTGGCGGCGGCGTTTGGTGAGTTGTTGAATGTGGATTTTGATATGTTTTTTGGCATTAAGGCGAGGAATGTTGCGTCGAGGGAAGGAAGGGAGTTGTATGCGCAGCTTGAGAAGAAGTTGGGGAGTGCGCGGGCGGCGAGTGAGTGGCTGGATGAGCATGGGATAAGGGGTGTGAAGTATGCGGATGGTGTGACGCGGAATAAGGCGGGGAAGAAGACGTATAATTATGTGATTTTCAATCCGGATTATATTGAGATTATCGCTATCAATAATCGTCACCCGTGGAGTGAGTACAGCGAGGGGAATGGGGATTGGGAGAGGCCGGAGGAGATTTTTGGGGAGGGGACTGTGACGGATTACAGTGTGCGGAGGGCGGAGGAGGATGCGCTGCGGGCGCATTGGCAGGAGAATTATGACGGGAGGCCGCCGGAGGGGTGGTATGTGCATGGACGCCATGGGAGGAAGGATTTGGATACGGGGAATGTGGTGCTGGCGACGCAGGATAATACGGTGGCGTTGCAGTATTCGGGGATTCCGTATGCCGGGGCTGAGGGTGATGGTAGTGTGTGGTATATTCGCCCGCGTGAGGGGGAGAGGTTGATTGATATGCGGACGGAAGAGGGGCGGGAGGCTGTGAGGGAGTTTGTGCGGGATTGTGTGGAGGATGATGATGAACTCAATACGATGGCGCAGAGGTGGGCGAGTGACCATGGTGTGGATATGTACACGGATGATGGGGAGGTGCGTAAGGATGTTATTGAGGGGGTAGTAGATACGTTTGACCCGAAGGATATTGTGGATTCGGGGGAGGCGTATGACTTGCCGGAGTTGATGGGAGCTTTCTGGGAGTATGTGGAAGCGCCGATGGTGGTGACGTCGCGAGGTGGGGCGGTGGTGCTGGATAGGGAGGGAGTGGATGCTGTGATGGTGGATGACGGGAGAGGGGCGAGACCTGTGACGGATTACAGTGTGGCTGGGATGAAGGCGAGGACGGCGGGGGCGAACATGGATAGGGTGTACCGGGACCCGGCGGATGGGAAGGAGAAGTTTGT
>CANRLM010000048.1 GCA_947631435.1 uncultured Akkermansia sp. | reverse complement strand
TGACTCTAGCATGCTTTGAACTTCTTGGCACCCTTTTTTGTGCCAAGAACCTGTTGCATTTAATTTTGCAATCCACAAAATAGTGAGAAAAAGCGGAAAAATGTTGCAATTTGCCGAAATAAAGGGTAACATAAAGGGTATCCAAAATGGTATCCAAATGGGGAAAATTAGAGGCGAGTATTGAGTTAGCGCGCTGCGCGCGTTTCTGCGGAGCGAAAGCGTAGCGGAAATTTGGAACATGGCGGAGGGGTAGTTAGAAAGGTTTTGTGATTGCAAAACTTTGGCGCCGGCTCAGCTTCTTTACCAACCTTTCCAGCTGATCACCGCTTACACCATGGTCCACCACCTCAGCTCCCGCGTCGCAATTCCCGAGCCTCCGTCTCGCCGACTTACCACTTCGTGCTTCCTTTTGGCTTTGTACTTTTCTCTAATGCATTTTGCCTTGTCGGTCTCATTCCATCTCTTGACTCTCGTTGAGTCAATGCGTACAATGGCGTCAGGAGGATGAGATGCTGAAAGAACGACGAGAGGAAGGCGACGGGACTCTTCCGGATGCACGACGGATTCACGAGAAAAACGTGGCCCCGGTCGACACTGAGGTCTCCCTGCCCCGACCGGCGGGCTCTCTCTACATGGGCAACTTTGCTGCCCCGGCTCTGGGGAAGGTGCGCGCGGCTGTAATCGGTCTCGGCGCGCGCGGAATGGCCATGCTTAAGATTCTGGCACAGCTGGAGGGGTGCGAGGTGGTGGCGTTATGTGACACGCGAGATGAAGCGCGACGGCAGGCTCTCGCGGAGCTCCGGGAAAAGGGGCACGGAGGAGCGACTTCTTACGGCGAGGGGGCGCATGCATACCTGCGCATGCTGGAAAAGGAAAAACCGGATGCCGTTTTCATCGACACGCCGTGGGAGCTCCATGCGCGCATGGCCATGGACTGCATGGAAGGCGGGGCACATGCCTTTGTTGAGGTGCCGTTGGCCACCACGCTGGACGGTCTGTGGGCCGTGGTAGATACCGCCGAGCGCACACAGAGGCACTGCATGATGCTTGAGGAAGTGGTTTACGGACGCCACGAGCTGATGTTTCTCAACATGGTGCGGCAGGGGCTCATCGGCGACCTGCTGCACGGTGAGGCGGCTTACATTCACGACTTGCGTACTCGCACATTGGGGGATGATTCGGGATCCGCCGCGTGGCGTGTGCGGCATTACGCCGGGCGCAACGGCAACCTGTACCCTACCCATGGTCTCGCTCCTGTGGCTCAATACATGAACATCGCGCGAGGGGAGGATACCTTCGAACGAATTGTTTCTCTGAGCAGTCCAGCGATCGGTCTCTCTTCCTTTGCCAAACGAACGTTGCCGCACGCTCATCGCTGGAACAACACAGAATTCCTGTGCGGGGACGTGAACACCTCTGTCATCCGCACTCAACTCGGGCGCACGATCCTGGTGCAGTGGGACGAGACGAGTCCGCGTCCTTACGATCGCAAGAATCTCATCCTGGGGACGACCGGCGCCCTTGCCGATTTTCCACTGCGCGCCATCGGCAACTTTGTGCCCGAGGCGCGGCATGAACAGGATGCCGATGGAGGACACTCGTGGTACACCGGTCAAGCGGCGTGGGATGACCTCTATGCACGCTTTGATCATCCTCTCTACCGACGCCTCGCCGCGAACATCGAGACTCTTTCACCTCGTGTGGCAATGGATTACATCATGCTCTACCGTATCGTGGAGTGCCTGCGGAAAGGACTTGCTCCCGACCAGAATGTGTACGAGGCGGCGCTCTGGTCATCGGTAGGACCGCTTACGGAAAAATCGGTGTACGAAGGCGGAGCCCCGCAAATCTTCCCGGACTTCACCCGCGGAGACTGGCGGCGGACGACTCCGACGTCGTACTCGCAGGACGATCCGACCGCCGGAACAACTGCAGATTCTCCTTGATCACCGCGGCAGGACTTATCGCACAAGTCATCGAACTTTTTTCTTCCGGCCGGGTTTCCTCGTGCTGTTGCCTTCTCATCCTCAACTTACTGACTCTCCTTTGCTACGTCTGCGCTGCGCGTGATGCCTTCTCTTTCACTTCGCCGATCGTAAGCAATCGGGTTCTTTTTCATATCTTTGCTGCGCCTGTGGGCAGTTTAGACTTGATTTCAGAGGCAATAAGGGGTTAAATAGGGACGCGTTCGTGCAGGCGCGCAGACAGGACCGAAAGAAGAGACCATGAAGACAACAAAGATCATCGAAATGCCGGACAGCGTCGGTACTGCGGACTACCTGAGGGATGATGCGGATATGCCGCATGAGCTGATGACGCTCAACATGGGGCCCTCGCATCCTGCAACGCACGGAGTGCTGCGACTCAAGCTCGTGGTGGACGGTGAGGAAATCGTGTCCTGCGACCCCGTGATCGGCTATCTGCACCGAGGGATGGAAAAGATCGCGGAGAACTGCCACTACAACCAATATGTGGCGTACACGGATCGGTTTGACTACCTGGCGCCCATGAGCAACAACATCGCGTACGCCTGCGCGGTGGAGAAGCTGCTGGGCTGGGAGCTTCCGGAACGCGGACAAGCCGTCCGCGTGCTCTGCGCTGAGCTTTCGCGCATTTCTTCCTATTTTCTGGGGCTGGGAGTGTACGCGATGGACACCGGAGCGATGACGGCGTTCCTGTACTGCTACGAGGAAAAGGAAAAGGTGCACAATTTTTATGAAAAAATCTGCGGGGCGCGTTTCACCTCATCCTACACGCGCATCGGCGGGATGACGCGGGATCTGCCGAAAGGATTTGAGAAGGAAGTGCTCGCATTCTGTGATTCGGTAGAGAAGACGGTGGACGAAGTGAAGCGATTGCTGTTGCACAACAAAGTTTTCATCGATCGCCTCGTGGGCGTGGGCGTCATCACGCGGGAAATGGCGTTGCAAAACGGCATGACCGGACCGAACCTGCGCGCCAGCGGGGTGAAGCGCGACCTGCGCAAGACCAACCCCTACCTCGGCTACGAGAAGTACGAATTCGATGTGCCGGTGGCGCAGGAGGGCGATTGCTACGCACGCTTCCAACTGCGCCTGGAGGAAATCCTGCAATCCGTCCGTATCATTCGCCAGGTGTGCGACACGATGCCGTCGGGTCCCATCTGCGTGCAGAACCAATGGGGAGTCCTTCCTCGCAAAGAAGATGCCTTGCAGGGGATGGAGGAACTCATCCGCCAGTTCATGGTGAGCACGGAATGCGTCAACGCCCCGGCCGGACAGGTCTTCTTCGCCGCCGAAAACCCGAAAGGAGAGCTGGGCTTCTTCCTGGACTCCGCCGGCGGCGGGCTTCCGAACAGGTTAAAGATGCGCAGTCCTTCCTTCTGCACACTCTCCATGCTGCCGGAGTTGCTGCCGGGGCACCTCATCAGCGATGTAGGCGCAATCCTCGGTTCCTTCGACTTCGTGCAGGGAGAATGCGACCGTTGATCTTTTTCACAATGGATTCCAACACACTACCACTCCTCTTCCATTCATGACCGAGCCGACCGATGCCATCAACGTTTTAGCGGAGGACATCCCCTCCCCGGGCGAGAAATTTTATCCATCCTTCAAACCGACCCCGGAGCTCGAAGCCGAAGCGCGCGAGTACGTGGCGATGTACCCGGAGGGACGTGAGCTATCCGCAGTCCTTCCCATCATCCACATGGTGCAGGAGAAATTCGGCTTCATCTGCGCCCGCAGCATCCCATGGATCGCAGAAATGTGCAAGAGCACGCCCATCCACGTGGCCGGAGTCGTGAGTTTTTACCCGGGCATTCGCCGCAAATGTCCCGGCAAATGGCATATCCGCGTGTGCCACACGATCGCCTGCGCGATGTCCGGCGGAGAAGATCTGCTGAAGTTCATCTGCGGGAAGATCGGGGTGAAACCGGAGGAAATGACGGAGGCGGAGCCGATGGCGGTGAGTGCAGACGGTCTGTGGAGCATCGAGGCGGTGGAATGTCTGGCGCACTGTGGGTTTGGACCGAACGTGATGGTCAACGATACCCTGTATTCCCGGGTAACCCCGGAGAAAATGGATGAAATACTGGAGGAATACCGTCGGAGAGATTAAAGCACAGATTTGTCCCCTTTTCCAACGATGAGTGAGATCACTTACAAACCCGGTCACGAGCCCCACCCGCGTGAGACGCGCCGCATCTTTCGCAACATTGACCGCGTGGGCTATACGCCTTCCATCAAATCCTTTCTTGCGGACGGAGGATACGAGGCGCTCAAGAAAGCTCTCGCCATGGAACCTGCCGCTGTGATCGACGAGGTAAAGAAAAGCGGCCTGCGAGGTCGCGGCGGCGCCGGATTCCCCACCGGGGTGAAATGGACCTTCATTCCCAGGGGTAACACCAAACCGGTGTACCTCGTGTGCAACTGCGACGAATCCGAACCCGGCACCTTCAAAGATCGCTTCATCGTGCACCAGGATCCGCACCAGCTCATTGAGGGCATGGTGATCGCCTGCTATGCCGTTCAGGCTCATTACGCCATCATCTACATGCGTGAGGAGTTCCCGGAGGCTGCCAAAATCATGAAAAAAGCGCTGAAGGAAGCGGAAAAGAACGGCTTTGTCGGCAAGAACATCCAGGGTACAGGGTACGATCTGAAAATCATCTTGCACCGCGGTGCGGGAGCCTATATCTGCGGCGAGGAAACGGGACTCATCAATTCCATCGAAGGCGTGCGCCCCTACCCGCGTATCAAACCTCCCTTCTTCCCGGCAGCTATCGGCCTCTACGGCTGTCCCACCATCGTCAACAACGTGGAATCCCTCTGCCAGGTGCGCCAGGTGCTGCTGCGCGGCGGAGAAGCTTACGCCGCCGAAGGAGCTCAACGCAGTCCCGGCACGCGTATCATCGGCGTTTCGGGTGATGTGAAAAAGCCTGGCTACTACGAGATCATATCCGGCTCAATCACCTACGGAGAACTTCTTTATGAACTCTGCGGCGGACCGAAGGAAGGACGCAAGTTCAAGGCGATCATCCCCGGCGGCGCATCGGCGAAAGTGATGCGCTGCGATGAGGTGCTTACCGGGCGCAACCCCGACGGCAGCGTGCGCAAGATGAGCATTTTTGACGTGCCGATGGACCTCGACAGTATCGCGGCGCACGGTTCCATGAGCGGATCAGGAGGCGTCATCGTCATGGACGACAGCCGGAGCATGCCCGAAATGCTGCGCAACCTCAACCGCTTCTTTGCGTGGGAATCCTGCGGGCAGTGCACGCCGTGCCGTGAGGGCAACCCGTGGATGCTCAAGCTCAGCACGCGCATCTGCGAGGGCAAAGCTTCTCCGGAAGACGTGGATCTGCTCAAAAGCGTGGCAGACAACATCTGCGGGCGCACCGTGTGTGCCTTCGGCGAGGCGTGTTCCTGGCCGGTTCAGGCGTTCACAACGAAATTCCGAGAGGAGTTTCTGGCGCTCACCAAGCCGATCAATGCACTCAAGCCGCACAACCCGGAATCGGCTGAGGCGCGCAAATATCTGACCCGCGAAGACTAACCCCTTATTTTCGAATTCAGCATGAGTCCAGAACAGCCAATCCTGCCGAAAGATGCCGCCGCTGCCGAGGGCAAGGTGAATGTGCAGATAAACGGCACATGGTACCGCTTTCCGAAGGGAACACGCATCGCGGATGCCTGCAACAGCGTGGGAGTGCACGTCCCCTGCTTCTGCTACCACCCCAAACTATCCGTGGCAGGGTCCTGCCGCATGTGTCTTGTGGAGCAGGGCATGCCGCCGCGACTGGCTCCCGGCGCCACGCCCACCTACAACGAGGACGGTTACCAGACGATCCAGTGGATGCCACGGGCCGTGGTCGCCTGTGCCAATACTGTGGCGGAGAACATGGGAATCCGCACCAATGGGACGGTGTGCACACAGGCACGCCGGGCAGTGCTGGAGTTCCTGCTCACCAATCACCCGCTGGACTGCCCCATCTGCGACCAGGCAGGCGAGTGCAAGCTTCAGGAGTACACCGCGGATTACGGCTCGCCCACCCATCGCTTCACCGAAGCAAAGATCAAGAAGGGCAAGCACATTGAGATCGGTCCGCGCGTGAATCTGGACCAGGAGCGCTGCGTGCTCTGCCGCCGCTGCGTGCGTTTCATGAAGGAAGTCGTGGGGGAGGAAGTGCTGGGAGTCGTGGGACGCGGCGGGCACAACGCCATTGCCTGCTACCCGGGCAAGACCCTGGACAGCAATTACTCAATGAACGTGGTGGACATCTGCCCGGTGGGAGCAATGACAAGCCGCGATTTCCGCTTCAGGATGCGCGTGTGGTTCCTCAAGAGCACGCCCACCATTGATGTGAACTGCGGCACCGGCACGAATATTTACGTGTGGTCGCGTGAGCAGCAGGTGTACCGCATCACGCCCCGACAAAATGACGAGGTCAACAGCTGTTGGATGCCGGACAGTCATCGCCTCAACTACAGATACATCAACTCGGGCAAGAGACTTCTCACCCCGCTGGTGAAGACCGATGCCGAGGCTCCGCAACGCGCCGCGGCATGGGAACCGATCATCAAAGCTGCGGCGGAGCAGCTGCGCCTCTGCGACCCCGGCCAGTTGGCCTTCATCGTTTCTGCCCGCCTCACAAATGAAGAGCTTTTCCTCGCCGGGGAACTCGCACAACTTCTCGGCGTGAAAGCGCTGGATATTGTACCGCGCCGCGGTGAGTCGGACGGTATGCTCATCAGCGCCGATCGCAATCCCAACAGCACGGGGGCTCAAATTGTGCTGCACAAGAACGGCGGCACGCTGGACAATATCCGCCGTGGTATCAAAATCGGGAAGATACGCAGTCTCGTAGTGCTGGGGGAAGATGTGACAGCGGAAGCCGCTATCACCGCCGAGCAGTTGGCGGCATTGGATTATCTGCTGGTCATCGATCACACGGAAAACGCCACGACGCAGGCTGCGGATGTCGTGTTGCCGGGCGTCACGTTTGCCGAGAAGTACGGCACGATGGTGAATGTGACGGGGAGAATTCAGCGACTGAACCGCGCCATCGATCCGCTGGGCGAAGCGAAAGCCGACTGGGAAATCCTGGCGGCACTCCTGCGCGAATGCTGCGGCGACCTGCCCGGAGCCGCGGCGCATGCAACTTCTGCGCAGGAAGTCTTGGACGTCATGGCTGCGCAAATAGAGGAACTGAACGGCGTTTCCTGGGCAAGTATCGGCAACCAAGGACAGCAAATTATCGACACCGGCGTGAGCATCCCTCTCATCGACCGTGAAAAAGCAAACAAATAATCCCCTTAGAGCAACACAAAAATATGGAGACAATTTTGACATGGTGCTGCGATGTGCTGAGGAATCCGCAATGGTTCTACCTGATCACCACAGTGCTCAAGCTGGCGCTGGTGTTCGCGGTCATACTGGCCTTCGTGGTGCTTTCTGTATGGATTGAGCGTCGCGTAGCGGGTTGGATCCAGGATCGTCCGGGGCCGAACCGGGCGGGATTGCCGCTCTTCCTGCTGAAACCTTTCGGCAGTAAGGAGAAACAACCTCTCAGCAAACTCCTGCAATTCTTCGGGTGCCCGCCGGATGGGGTTGTTGCGCGCCTCTGCCGCTGGTTGAGATTCGACCGCGAAATCCCCACATTCGGACTCATACAGCCCTGCCTGGATGGCGGGAAGCTCTTCCTGAAGCAGGAAATCACGCCCAAATACGTGCGCACCTTCTACTTCATTCTGGCGCCGATGCTGGTGCTGGGTCCCCCCCTGGTGGCGGCAGCCGTGGTGCCCTTTGCCTCCGGGGCCGGGACTCCTTTCGGACACATCGACATGTGCGTGGCGAACCTGGACATCGGTCCGCTCTGGGTCTTTGCAGTGTCCGGTCTCTCGGTGTACGGGCTCACACTGGCAGGGTGGTCCTCCAATTCAAAGTACCCCTTTCTGGGAGGACTTCGTGCCACGGCGCAATTCATCTCCTACGAAGTGGCGATGGGGCTTTCCGTCATCCCGCTCCTCATGGTGTATGGCACGTTGAATTTGCAGGAAATCGTGCAGAGTCAGGCGGATGGTGGATGGACGCTGCTGCCGCTCTGGGGGGAAGGACTGAGTTTGCAACGCTGGGTCCTCTTCCTGCCGCTTGGCATCAGCTTCCTGATGTTCGCCACATGCATCTTCGCGGAAGCAAACCGTACGCCGTTTGACATGGCAGAGTGCGAGACGGACCTCGTGGGCGGTTACCACACGGAGTATTCCTCCATGAAGTTTGCCTCGTTCTTCATGGGTGAGTATGCGGCTATGGTGATCGGCTCTGCGATGGTGGTGACGCTTTTCCTGGGAGGCTGGTCCATCGGGTTCGGTGCGGATGCGTGGCTGGCGAATTGCAACGAATGGCTGGCGGTCCTCTGCCAGTTTGCGATGTTCCTCGTCAAGCTGCTGGCCTTTATTTTCTTCTTCGTGTGGGTGCGTTGGACCCTGCCTCGCTTCCGCTGGGATCAGGTGATGAAACTCTGCTGGCTCGTGTTCATTGAGCTCGCCGTGGTCAATATCGTGCTCACCGCTGTCATCCTGTACTTCGTTCACTAATTCTTCCCGTATTCATCTTCATGTCCTACATACCAATCAAGCGCCCTAAGTTCTCCCTCCTGGATCGCATCTACGTGGTGGAACTCGCCAAGGGTCTTTGGATCACCCTGCGGCACCTCGTGCTCTCCGTGATGGGAAAGAGTCGCTCCAGAAAAGATTTTAACAGCAAAGGAGTCGGCATCTGCATGCCCTTCCCGGAGCAACGCTGGGACGCCCATCTGCCCTCCTATTACCGGGGAGCGCCCTCCCTCGTGCGCGGGGAAGACGGCCGGGAACGCTGCGTTTCCTGCCAGCTCTGCGAATTCATCTGTCCGGCGCGTGCCATCCGCGTAGTCCCAGGCAGTGTCGACCCCTCCTCCCCCACGCCGAAACAGGAAAAAGCGCCGCTGGAGTTTGAAATCGACATGCTGCGTTGCATCTACTGCGGCATGTGCCAGGAGGTTTGCCCGGAGCAGGCGATCTTCCTCTCCAATCAGTACCTGCTCACCCTCACAGATCGTTCTAAGGCTGTTCGCACCAAGGAAGACCTCTACCGTCTCGGCGGCACCAGAAAAGGTCTCATCAACAAGTGGAATCAATATAAATAACCCCCTTCCCCTCATGGATCCTGCAATATCCGCCATAATATTTTACGTGCTGGCTGCGGCAGCCCTGCTGAGCGCCGTAGGCGTGGTCGCCCTGCGCAATCCCATATCCTGCGCGCTGAGTATGGCCCTGTGCTTCGGCTTTGTGGCTGCCATCTTCTTCGGTATGGGCGCGAGCTTCATCGGCATTGCCCAGATTATCATCTACGCCGGCGCCGTGCTGGTACTCTTCCTCTTCATCACCATGATGCTGGATGTGAAACAGGAAGAGCCGGTTTCCGGCAGCTTCTGGTTCTGCATCACCGGTGTGGTGGCTGCAGGTATGTTGGCAGGCGTCTTCTGCACGGCGTCCCTACGCCTCCCCGGGGCGATGGACGGGCGCTGCCCGGTGCACGTGCTCGTGGAGAACCTGGGGGAACTGAGCGTGGGGAACAAGACTCAAGTCACTCCGCCCGCTTCCCCGCCGCCGTACGGCGGAGCCCTGCCGGCGCTTTGTCCGGAAAAGCACGGTTCTTCAGATGCCCGGTTGCTCGGTGAAAACCTCTTCTCACACTACAGCATCACCTTCGTTATCCTCAGCTTCGCCCTGCTGGCGGGCGCTGTGGGCGCCGTGGCTCTCGGACGCAAACTCCACCGTGATTAACCCTCTTATCTCCACTCACCTGTCATGACTCCTCTATCCCATTACCTGATCTTCTCGGGTGTTCTCTTTTCCATCGGGCTGACCGGTGCGATTATCCGCCGCAACATACTGGTGGTGTTCATGTGTCTTGAGCTCATGCTCACGGCGGCTAATGTCGCCCTGGTCGGCTTTTCGCGCGCTCAGGGGCTGGAAGGCGTGCCGGTGTACGATGCCCAGGTGATGGTTCTCTTCATCATGGCGATCGCTGCGGCAGAAGTCGCAGTCGGATTAGCTCTCATTGTTGCCATGTTCCGTGCACGTCGCGGTGTGGAATCCTCTTCACTCACTTCCCTGAAAGACTGATTATGCTCCAGAATCTTCCCTGGCTTTTTCTTGTGCTTCCGCTGGTGGCAGCGGCGATTGACTGGCTGTGCCTGCAACGCTGTCCGCGGGCGGCGGCCTGTTGTTCCATCGCGTCTGCAGCCGTGTGTTTTGCGCTGTGCGTAGCGTATCTCTGCGGGATGCAGACGGGATCCCCCGGCGTGTACGAGTGGTTTCCCCTGCCCGGCTATTCGCTGACGCTGGGGCTTCTCATGGATGCTCTTTCCATGAAAATGATGCTGGTCGTCACGGGCATCGGTCTGTTGGTGCACATCTTTTCAACGGGCTACATGAGCGGTGACCCCTCCAATCACAGCCGGTACTTTGCAGGGTTGAGCATCTTCATGTTCAGCATGAGTTGCATTGTGCTGGCAGACAGCTTGTTGTTTACCTTCGTGGGGTGGGAACTCGTGGGCTTCTCCTCCTACATCCTCATCGGTCACTGGTACGACAGAGCATCCGCGGCTGATGCAGCAAAGAAAGCCTTCATCACCAACCGCGTCGGTGATTTCGGGTTCCTCATCGGCATCCTCCTCACTTTCGGTGTCTTCGGCACTCTGAGTTTCTCCGATATGGCCGGCCACCAGTCCGTCCCTGCCCAATCCGGGGTACTCACGGCGCTGGTGCTCTGCCTCTTCTGCGGCGCGGTCGGCAAATCCGCACAATTCCCCCTGCACGTTTGGCTGCCGGATGCCATGGAAGGTCCTACCCCGGTATCGGCGCTCATCCATGCCGCCACGATGGTGGCAGCGGGCGTTTACATGCTCGTGCGCCTGCAGGTGAGCATGGGCACAGATGCCTTCTCGCAGACCGCCTGCACTGTTATCTGCACCGTTGGCGCAATCACGGCCCTCCTGGCAGCCCTCATGGCCACGCAGCAGGACGACATCAAGCGCGTGCTGGCGTATTCCACCCTTTCTCAACTGGGGTATATGGTCATGGCGGCAGGCATGCTTTCCGGGGAAGCGGCGATGTTCCACCTCTACACGCATGCGTGGTTCAAAGCCCTGCTGTTCCTCGCTGCCGGCGCCATCATCGTGCGCTGCCACCACGAACAGGATATCTGGCGCATGGGCGGACTGCGCAGAAAGATGCCGCTGACGACGCTCTGTTTCCTCATGGGCGCCTGTGCCCTTGTGGCAGTGCCGGGCTTCTCCGGCTTCTTCTCCAAGGAGGCGATTCTCACAGCAGCGTGGGAATCTTCCATCCCCCTCTTCGTCATCGGCGCCCTCGTGGCGGTGCTCACCACCTTCTACATGGTGCGTCTGTGCCTCGTGGCATTCTGCGGCTCCGCCCGGGCAGAAGGCGCAGAACACGCCCGGGAAGCGGAGCCTTCCATGCTGCTTCCCCTGCTCATCCTGGGGGTGATGGCCCTGATTTCCGGGTATGGGTTCATAGCAGACACCCTGGTGCCCTTTGCCGGATTCCATGCGCATGATTTTGAATTCGGTGTTCCCTTCCTGACCGGGCTGCTGGCCCTGATTGCGGGCGGCGGCCTCGCCTGGATCATGTACGGCGGGAAACAAAAGCAACCGGATACCGATCCGCTCGCTCCCCGTGCCTTCTCCCGCGCTCTGCGCCACCGGCTCTACATCGACGCCTTCTACGACAAGGTGCTCGTCGGCGCTATCCAGCAGTGGGGCGCCGCCATCGTGCATTGCCTGGATGACGGCGTCATCCGGCGCCTCGTGGGACACGGCGCTGCTCTCTTCACCGCGTGGTGCGGCAAACTCCTCGGCAAAATCCAGTGCGGCTCCCTGCGCGCCTACGTGCTGGTGAGCGCCCTGGGCCTCATCGTGGCAATGATTCTTTTCGCTTTCACCATCATTCACTAAATCGATCATCTTACCATGCTCATCTGGCTTCTTATCGTACCTGTTCTGGCCTGTCTGCTCATCGGCCTGCTCTCTGCTCCGGGGCGCATCACAGCGCTGGTGAGCGCCGGCATCACCCTGGCGCTCGGACTCTACGCCGTCGTCGTCAGCATGCTGCCCGATTTCGACACGGAATGCCTGACAACCTTCTGTGGAATACCGCTGCAGTTCACGACAGCCACACCGCTCTGCCCGCTGATGCTGCTACTCACGGTGGTGGTGACCTTCGCAGCGCTGCTCGGGATGCACGCGCCCGGCAAGGCGGCAGAGCGTAGTTGGAGCATCTCCACACTCCTCATTTCCGCAGGAGCTACCGGCGCCTTCCTTTCCGATAATATCATTTCCTTCTACGCCTTCCACGAGCTCGCGCTCATTCCCACCTTCGTCATGATCGGGTACTACGGACGTGGGGAACGTCGCACCATCGCCTGGCGTACGACGATTTACCTGGGACTGGCATCCATGGTGCTTCTGGCGGGGCTGATCATGCTCTGCATCGAGATGAGCACGACGAGTATAGCCCAGATGCATGCGCTGGCAACGATCTACGGCAAACTGCCGGGAGCGCCTGCTTCCATGGGGATCATTTCCGGGCTGCTCCTGGTGGGCTTCGGCACGCTGGTTTCTCTCTTTCCGTTTCACTCGTGGGCAGCTCCGGCCTACGCGAGTGCGCCGACTCCGATTGCCATGATGCACGCCGGCGTGCTCAAGAAGTTTGGTCTGTACGGACTCTTCACGCTCGCCTGGGCACTGGGGCCCGCCTGCCGTTTTCTGTTCGGGGGCTGGAATGAAGTGCTGCTGGTCTTCCTCCTGGGCAACGTGCTCTGGGTGGGCTATGTGACCGTAGCGCAGACACGCCTGGACAAGATGCTGGGCAACTCGTCCGTCATGCACATGGGCTACCTCTTCCTGGCTTTTGCCGCATATGTGGCATCCTCCGGTTCCAACCATCTGGCTCTCCAGGGAGCCGGCATGCTGATGCTGGCGCACGGTTTGAGTATTGCGATGCTCTTCCTGCTGGCCGGACAAATTGAGCAGAGAACGGGCACACTGGAGTTGTGCGCCCTGGGTGGTCTGGCGCGCAGGGCTCCCTCTCTCGGCTTCCTCTTCGGGCTGGCGGGTATGGCCAGCATCGGGCTGCCGCTGCTGGCTAACTTCGTAGGAGAGTTTGCCATCTTCCTTTCCTGCTTTGTCGGCTGGGCTCCCGGAACCTCCCCGGACTGCGGGGCGGGGTGCTGCTTCCTGAGCTCCGTCTCCTCTCTCTTCGGCGGGCTGGGTCCGGTGCAGCTCTGCGTGGTGTTCGCGCTGTGGGGTCTGGTAATCAGCGCTGTCTACATGCTGCGCGCCATCCGCCGCATCTTCGCCGGAGAAATTGCTCCTTCCTGCGAAAACGTCGCACGTCTTTCCTGCTCGGAGGTTCTGTCTGCCTCTCTGCTGGGAGCTCTGCTCCTCCTCTTCGGCATCGCCCCCTTCCTCATCATCTGATCTCATCCTTTTTCAATCACAACATCTTTCATGAGCACATCTTACCTCATCAGCGCCTCTTACACGTGGGGACAATTCACACCGGTCTTCTTCCTGGTGGGACTCGCCCTCCTCCTGCTGCTGGCGGATGCTTTCCTTCCCCGGCTCAACAAACAAGCCTTCCCCCTCATCGCCGCCATCGGGTGTTTCCTTGCAACCTGCGGCATGGTGGCGGGTCCCTGGAGAAACCTTTACGGCGTGGTAGCTGCCGGCGCCGCGACTCTTTGTCTCTTACTCGTCTTTGATTACCGGGCCGTGGTGTATGCCTCCGTGGCGGGCGGGGAACGAGAGGAAGGCTCCGGGGAGCTTTCCTCCCTGATGCTCCTGGCTACGGCCGGCGTTATTGCGTTGACACAAGCTCGCGACCTCATCATGCTTTTCGTGAGTCTTGAGACCATCACTCTCTCTTCCTACGCGCTGGCAGGATACTTCCGCCGCAACCGCGGATCGGTGGAAGCCGGAGTGAAGTACCTCGTCCTCGGAGCAGTGAGTACAGGCATCCTCGTGATGGGCGCCGCATGGTTCTTCGGCACTACGGGCACCTTTGCCCTCACCACGCGTTTCGAGCAGGCTGCCCTCGTTAACCCCTACCTCAGCATAGGCTTTATGCTGTCGCTCGCATTGCTCTTCGTGGGCATCTTCTTCAAGGCCGGTGCGGCGCCGATGCACACGTGGATACCGGACGTTTACCAGGGGGCTCCCACGCCGGTTTCCGCTTTTCTGGCGGTGGTATCAAAGCTGGCGGGTTTTGCGGCGCTCGTGCTGTTGACGCTTCCGCTGGCGGAAATGCACCGGATCTCTGCCGGCATGCTCAAGCCGGTTATGTTTGCATTGAGCATCGTAGCAATCGCCACCCTGCTCATCGGCAATCTGGGGGCCATCCCTCAGCAAAATATCAAGAGATTGCTCGGTTATTCCTCCATCGGTCAGGCCGGCTTCATCCTCGTTTTTTTCGCCGGCCTGCGCAGCTCACTGGGGTCGGACACCCTGCTCTACCTGCTCGCCTACGGGTTGGCCACTCTGCCGCTGTTCTTTGTGGTCGGGCAGCTGCGTATGCAGCGGGGAAGTGAAGATATCTCCGTCTTCCGCGGACTGGGCAAAACCAACCCGCGCGTCGCCTTCCTCACCGCGGTGTGCCTGGCATCTCTCGCCGGAGTGCCGCTCACGGCCGGCTTCCTGGCAAAACTGGCTTCGTTCCGCTCGGCGCTCGTGAGTATCATGTCCAACGCCCCCATCTCCTCTGCCCTCATCGTCGTGATGGTGATCTGCGCGACAGCGGGTTTCTATTACTACTTCAAGGTACTGAGAGCCATGTACTGGGAAGAACCGGCGAAGGAAGACCCGGAGGTGAGTTTTTCAGCGTTGAGCACCGGTGTATTGGCCCTCTGTGCGCTGGGAATTCTCGTACTGGGGGTATACCCGATGCTGTCCTGATGCGCGCGCGAGATTGGTGCGAAAAAAGAAGGGAGTTTTCATGCGCTGCTTTCTCGTTCTTCTACGGTTGCTCATCCTGTGCGTGAGTATCGCTCCGCTCCACGCGTGGCAGCAAATCAACGAAAGCTGCCCCGAACCCGCTCGCGAATTCCGCGGCGTCTGGGTCGCCACTGTCTTCAACCTCGATTGGCCCTCTGCCGCCGGTCTCTCCGCCGGGCAGCAGCAGAATGAGCTGCTCTCCATCATGAATCGCGCGGCACAACTGCGGATGAATGCCATCATCCTGCAAATCCGTCCGAATGCAGACGCCTTCTACCGCTCATCCATCGAACCCTGGAGCAGCTGGCTGAGCGGCCCCGGTGTCAACCCCGGCTACGATCCCCTCGCCTTCGCCGTCACGGAAGCACACCGCCGCGGACTGGAGTTGCACGCCTGGTTCAATCCCTTCCGCACCACGGTGAGCGGCAAACCCGTCGGACGCGGTCACATCGCGCAGAAACGTCCGAACCTCCTCCTGCGTGCCGGATCCACCACCCTCCTCAACCCGGCGCTCTCCGAATCCCAGCAGCATGTCCTGCGTGTGATCATGGACGTCGTGCAGCGTTATGATATTGACGGCGTACACCTGGATGACTATTTCTACCCCTACCCTCCCCACCACAACGTGGCGGATGGCCGCACTCCGGCGCAACGACGCGCCGCTGTGGACTCTTTCGTCCATCGCCTCTACTCCTCCGTGAAAGCAGTGAAGCCCTGGGTGCGCGTGGGCATCAGCCCCTTCGGCGTCTGGCAGCCGGGGTATCCCTCCGGGGTACAGGCGGGGGTGAATGCTTACGAACACCTTGCCTGTGACGCCCGCAAGTGGCTCGCCTCCGGCTGGGTGGATTATCTCGCCCCGCAGCTTTACTGGCGCATCAATAGTCCGCAGAGCTTTCCCTCCCTCATGCGGTGGTGGAGCGCCATCAACCCACGGCGCCCCGTGTGGCCCGGGATTGCGGCGGCTCGCGTGCTCAGCTCGGAGGACCGCACCCGGCCCGCCTCGGAAATCGGTCGCCAGATCGATTTATCGCGCCAGCTGGCTCGCCAGAGCAGTGGTCAGCTCCTCTGGAGCTGGCGTTCCATCGGCTCAAATCGCGGTGGCCTCCAGCAGGAGATCTCCGCCCGTTACCGCGGCTTCGCCCTGCCGCCCGCCATGCCCTGGTGCGGCTCAGCACGCCCCGGCAGACCCGGTGTGGCAATACGTGAAACTTCCCGGGGTCTCAACGTGATGTGGAATCCGGCGGACACCAGCGCGCGCAAATGGGTGATTTCTGTCCGTCGCGGCGGACAATGGAGTACCTTGTGTGTGCTGCCCGGGACGCGCCGTTGGGTCACTCTCCCCGTTTCTCTGATGAATGGAGCGGATCGCCTCGCCGTGCGCCCCATCTCCGCCTGTGGCAACAGCGGCATCCCGGCTGTGCTTTCCCGGTAACCCTTTCACCTGTTGTTCGGATTCAATTACAAAATATTGATAATGAAACAGTTTTGTGATTAATCGCCCATGAAGCAGCAGGTTAATCTTGCCATCGTGCGCGAAAATTGGTAGTCTGAGGGACCTCATCTCGCCGGCATGAATAATCGATCATTCTCGCAGAACAAAGATAGGAAACAGTCTGTATGAATAATGAGAAAAAAGAGGGGTCAAACTTTCGCGAGAGCATTCGCCGAGACCAGCCGGTCGTGATGCCCCAGGCGCCGGCTATCGAGAAGAGTCTGCTTTCCATGATGGTAGTGGATCCCGTCAACATCATCTCGCGGTGTATCGCCGATGGCATGACCGAGGATTTTTTCTACATCCCGGCGCACCGCATCCTCTGGGAAATCATCCGCAACCGTTACGAAAAGAACGAATCCGTCGATATCACCAGTATCGACCAGGCCGTCAGCGACGCCGGCAGGCTGGAAGCTGTCGGCAGCCATGCAGGTCTGGTAGATGTGCTTTCCTTCTCGACATCCACCGCACTTTTTGAGTCCCATTTCAGCACACTGAAGGAAAAGTACCTGCGACGGACGATGATCATGGCGGCCAACTCCATGCACGAGCTGGCCCATTCTGAAGAAATGGATATCAATCAGATCCTTGATACCGCAGAGCAGGAGGTCATGCAAATCCGCAACAGCTCGGCCCAGTCTGCCGCCTGGAGCCTCAAGGACGACATCAACGCCGTCATGGACAATATGACCCGCCTGATCCAACAGAAGGGACAGGTTCAGGGCCTCCCGACGGGGTATCCCAAACTGGATGAAAACATCAACGGACTGAAACCGGGCGAACTCTTCGTGATTGCAGCTCGTCCGTCCATGGGAAAGACCTCCTTCCTGCTCAACATCGTGGAGCACATTGTGCTGGACGAAAAGAAGCCCATCCTTGTCTTCTCCTGTGAAATGCCCAGCGTGCAGCTTGTGGAGCGTCTGCTCTACGCCCGCAGTGGGGTAAGCAAAAAGGAACTTGCTGCCGGCGCCGGCTCTCTCACGCGGGACAAGCACAAACGCCTTGCCCAGGCCATTGAAGAATACAGGAAAAGTCAACTCATCATTGACGATACGGCCGCCATTTCCATCTCCGAGTTGCGAGCTAAGGCCCGTCGCGTTCTCATGTCGCATCCGGACCTTGGCGCCATTGGGGTCGACTACCTCCAGCTCATGCGCTCCCACACTAAGCAGGCCCTCAACAGCCGCGAACGCGAAATCGCCGAAATCTCCGGAGGTCTGAAAAGTCTCGCAAAGGAACTCAAGCTGCCCGTCATTGTGCTGGCCCAACTGAATCGTGGTCCCGAAAACCGCACCGGAAAGAGTAAGGGGTTGCCCATGATGAGCGATCTGCGCGAATCCGGCGCCATTGAACAGGATGCGGATATGATCGGCCTGCTCTACCGTTCTGCCTACTACGCGGAAGATGACGCGGAAAGGGAAAAGGTTGGGGACAACGCCAACCTCGTGCTGGCCAAGAATCGAAATGGTCCCACCGGCAATGTGCCGCTTTCCTTCCACGCCGAATTGATGCGTTTCGTCCCCCGCGAACCCTCGGAGGATGAGATGGAGGACTCGTGACGCCCTCCGTGAATCAATCGCACCCGCAGTCCCCGGTGATCTCTTCCTCCCGCGCTTTCTCCAGCAGCGGCTGAAGGTAGTTGTTCGCTTCCTCGCGCCCCTCCGCATAGTGCTCTTCATCTCCCGGCGCGAGCAGAGTGAGCAAGTGACGGAATTCTCCCGCATGCTCTTTCTCTTCATCCGTGATATCGTGAAGCACCTTGCGCGCAACCTCGTTGTCGGTCGATTCCGCCAGCTGCTCGTAGAGCTGGATGGCTTCAAACTCCGCGGCGATCATGAAGCGAACAGCCCGCACCAGCTCCGCGTGCGTCAGCATCCGCCCCGCCGTTTCTCCGCTGAATGAATTGGCAAATTCAGGCATAATACCGCTTGGATGCGGCAAAATCCTTCCACCCGCGAAAAACGGATGGATTCCGCCGCTCCTCCGATTCCCGAATGGGACAACTCTGCATCCTTTCAGATTCCGATTTCTGTTACAAGATGTCACATTTCAATAGACCGTGAGCGTTCGATTGAACTTAATTTTACGCTGGATATCAATGAATAGAAGATTGTCACACCGTTCGGAAAAGGACTTGACACACAGCGGGGGAAGGAATAGGATGGAGAAGAGATGAAAAGGGGACTCATACGCCTGCTGATGGTTGTCGTACTCGTGGCGTCGGCGCTCACGATGTGCTCCAAACCGTACGGTTCTGTGAGCAGGGAGGGTGTTGAGGAAGCGCTTGCATCGCCCAAATTATCCATCACGCCACGCATGCCGCGCTGGCTGTTGAGCGGGGAACAGCTTCGCGGGCTGAACGAAGAGCAGCGCAACCGGGTCTGCGCCATTCTCACCCCGGAAAAGGTGCGGCACGTGGGGGAGGAATACTACCGCAGTGAACGCCAGGGCAACAGGAATGACGATACGGATCTGATCTTCTACATTTATCCGCTGAACGGGCAATCGCTGGGCGGGCGCCTTATTGGCGAGAGAGTGCTGATGGATGATTTTGATCTGAGCGAGGAAGAAGAAGCTCAACTCTATCTCATTCTCCGTCCCCAGCTGGCGAGTTTGTTTCCGAAGAACGTTGCCCGAAAACACTGAATCGCCTCACTCTTTGTGGCGTTCGCGGTCAGCCAGAGTGAGCTGGATGGCGTTGGCCATGTTGTGACAGAACACGTAGAACACCGGGCCGATATACGCCAGGGGCGAGGCATAACTCTGACTCGCCATGTAGAGCGTGAGCACGGTGTTTTTCTGGCCGAGTCCCTGGGAGCACTCGCGCTTCAGGTCGGGAGAACCCAGACGATACCCGGCGGTAAACCCGAAGAGACAGACCACCGCCGCACCAAGCATCAGCGGCCACATCTCATGCAAACTGTAGCCCCCGGCGATGATGCGCTGGATGCCGGAAGCGGAAATCACCACCAAATTCAGCACCCAGATGCCCAGTGAGATGTCCTTCAACTTCGGCGCCCAGGCGCGGCAGGGTGGATAGACGACCCGCAGCGCCACGGCAATAACCGCGGGAATGCCCAAAACGGTAAAAATCTGCTGAGCGACGACAAAGCACAGTTCCCGGTAACTCATATCCGGCACGTCCACCACAAAGGGAAGAATCAGCGGTGTCACGACGGCAAACACGACCTGACTGAGTACCATGGCCGTGGTAGAGAATCCCACGTTGCCGCGTAACAGATTCACGATGATGGGGCTGGCGGAGGCGATGGGAGCCGCAGCGCAGTAATAGAGCGATTCTGCCATGATCGGGAACCCCGCCGCACGGGCGACACCCCAGAAAAACAACCCGGTGGCCTGGATCGCCAGCAAAAGCCGGAAATGCATGCGCACGGGCTTCAGTTGCCGCACATCCAGTCCGATAAAGGTGATGCTCAGCATGATGGCAATGCCGAACGGGAGCCACCCGATGAAGGGGGCGAGTTGCTCGTGAAAGATCCCGCCGACGGCAAAAGCGAGCACCATGCTCACACTGCGCAGCTGCTGTATCATGACGCAGCAGGAGTGCCTCCGGAAGCGGAGGATGCCTCCTCCCGGGAAGCCTCTTCCGGCTCCGGTTTGGGATAGGCGATGCGGTTATGATTCATCGTACGCAGCGTAGTGAGAAAAGATTCCTTCATCTTTTCAATGTCGCCCAGTGTGATCTGGCAATCCTGCAGGTGCCCATCGAGGATGCGGTCGCGGAAGATCTTTTCCACCAATTCGCGGATGTCCTGCTCCGTGGGATTCGTCAGCGAGCGAGCGGCGCTTTCCACCGCGTCCGCCATGCTTACGATTCCCGACTCCCGAGTCTGCGGAATCGGTCCCTTGTACGAGAAGACGGCCTTGTCGACTTCCTCCGGGCAGGTGTCAATCGACCCCGCATCAAACTTGGCCTTTTCCTCTTTGTAGCGGTCCATCGCCTTACGATAGAAAAAGTAGGTACTCAGCGTACCATGGTGCTCGCGAATGGCCGCGATGATACGGGAATTGAGCTTGTACTCGCGCGCGAGGTCCACGCCATCCTGCACATGCTGGATGATGATACGTGCGCTCACCTCCGGGGTCAGCTCATTGTGAGGAGAGATGGCCTGGTTGCCGATGTTTTCGGTGAAATACTGAGGATTCTTTAGCTTACCGATGTCGTGGTAAAGACCGCACACGCCGGCACGCGTCACATCCGCGCCGATGGCCTCCGCCGCCGCCTCCGCCAGGCGTTGCACATACAGGCTGTGGTGAAAAGTGCCCGGCGCCGTCATCTGCAGCTTTTTAAGCACCGGGTGATTCATGTCCGCCCACTCCAACCATGTGATGTGAGTCGATATGTTGAAAAGTCTCTCCAGAAAAGGCATAAAGCCGCCGATAAAAACGCTCACGAGGAAACTTACGCCGAAGGCCACGAGAGTCTCCACGAGGAAGCTCGTTGGGTTAAAACCCCCGCGCAAAGTCGCTAATCCATTGTCCTGGAAGCACCCCAGAGCAATGGTGGAAACGAGAATCACCGCCCCGGTAGCAAAGCCGGCGTAGAGGATGTGCTCCCTCTTGTGCACCCGGCTGCAGAGCAAGGCAGAAATCAACCCCGCCAACAGGCTGACCACAAAAAAATCCTGCATGATCACCCGCGGACAGTCCGGAGGCATAAGCGCCAACCCGAACAGAGACGTGCACAACGCCGTAAACACACCGAGACGCCGCCCCAGCATCGCCGAGGTAATGCCCGGCGCCAGCGCATACGGCAACGCCAGCAACATCTGCCCGTAAGTCACCTGCCAGGGGAGAATCTCGCGGATGTTGTTGAAGGCGTGAATGAGACCGATCTGCGCGCAAATGAGGATCATCACCAGGGTCGATCGCCCCATGTTGAGCTCCTGCCGCGTGTGGTCCACGGAATAAAAAATCGTGAGGGCAACGCCGCTGAGCACGAGCCACGTCATGCGGTATGCCGCTTCCCCAACTGTCTGCCCCGGCCCAACCACGAGATAGCACAGCAGCACCACCCCGAGCACTGCCACCAGCAGCATCTTCTGCCTCATACTGAGTATCGACCCTATCCCCTCTCCCCTCCGCATCCGCAGCATCGCTAAAATCATCTTAGCCATGGTTCTTTGAGTGGGTGAGCCCTGAATTATAGGGGCCTCCTTCCTCCCTGTCAAGTCAAAAGACAAATTGGCCAGGGCAAACGCATTTGAAAACCCAGGGGCAGAATTAGATGTATAGAATTCAGTATCAATAGCTTATTTAAATTA
>CANRLM010000047.1 GCA_947631435.1 uncultured Akkermansia sp. | reverse complement strand
GTACGTTTGCTCAACGCGGTGTATAGGTACTACGACTTGCAGACGAATCACTTTTACGCCAGCACGCGACTTATTTCGAAACATAGGGAGAAGAGCAGCGGGAAGTATATCCGCAAGTATGACAAGGCCCAGACGCCTTACCGACGGTTACTTGCCACGCTCAACCCGGAATCAAAGAGATATAAAAAGCTCATGGAGCAACACGCTGGGCTCAATCCTATAGAACTTAGTCGCAAAGTGGAAGAGGCATTGAGGAAGCTCTACGAATACATCAAACGAGAAAGGCAACGAAGAGAAGAGTCATTTGATGAGTCCAACTCACAGCAAAGACTTGCAAATCCTGACTAAAATGCTACGCTCTTGGGTGACCGTTTATTTTGAGGCATCGGCCTTCGGTGACTTTTTCTTTTGAGGCATTACGACTCCTGCCCCGGGGAAAAACTAGCGAGCCGAAGGCTCGGGAACTTCGAAGCGAAAGTTGAGGTAGTGGGCCAAAACGCAGGCGGTGACTAGCTGGGAAGCTTTGTGGATATGCAGGGCAGTATCCCCGGCTTAGCTGCTCACAAAACCTTTCTGATCACCCATCCGCCGTGCCCCGAAAGTTCAGCTCCGCTATCGCTCCGCGAAAACGCGCGAAAATGCGCTGATTTTTAATTTCGTCCTTATCTTAAGGGCTTTTTCCCTGATGCAATTCTACATTTTCTTGCCCGGTGGAAGCCGGAAGGTTATAATGGGCACATGGGGATGAAAATCATCAGACGAGCGGGCATGCTTTTGACCGTATCTGTACTGCTGATAGCATGCGGCGAGGGGGGCAAGGAGAAACTGACGAGGGAGGCAGTGCGACAGTTGGAAGAAATCAGCAAGGTGGATCTGCCTGTGCTACAGGAGGAAAAGCTCGTTGAGCAGGATCTTGTTGATGTTCTTCGGGAGGTTGTGGAACGCTACAGGAGGACCGGAGATGCGGCGACGGGAAAGGGGCGGGACGAATTGAGTATTCTGCAGATTGCCTGTCTTTTCAAAAAACGTGAGCTCGTGCGGAGCCTGTTGGAACAGGGAGCGGATCCGAATGCTCACGCTCCGGATGATGAGTCCCCGCTGCTTCTTGCGGTGGGTACTTATTTGTTGCCGGAGACAACGGCGGAACAGATCATCCCGGTGGTGGACACCTTGCTGGCAGGCGGGGCAGATTTCAAAAAATCCGGAACAAACGCGGATGATTTTCTCACTCGTGCCGCATTCTCCTGCGAACGGGAAGAGGTGTTGCTGTATCTTTTAGACAAGGGAGCACAGCCGGACTCAGAAACTGCATTGCCGCCGGCATTGCACGGCTGGGCAGAGTCTTTGAAGCGACTTCTGCCGATGGTGGGGAATCATACGGAAGGATTACTCCATGCGGTAGCGGTGGGCAGCTGTCAGTTTGAGGGAGATCATCTTGGTTGCCTTCGTATCTTGCTGGAGAATGGGGTGAATATTCATGCGCCTGAAACGCCGAATGAGCCCGGCAGTACAGCGCTTTTTCGCATGGCAGCGGAGATGAGCGCTCTGGAGGAAAATGATCCTCACTTGCCGCGTGCCATCGAGGTTTTTGCCTGCCTTGTGCAGCATGGAGCGGATCCCTATTTGCGGGCAGAGGCAGATGAAAGTTACCCTGGCTTTGCTCCGTACGATTTTATAGCAAGACGACCGAAAATTATTGCTGCTCTGAAGGACAGGGGAATCGTATTGCAAGCCCCGGCACTGCGCATTGAGAATGGAAAGAATCTGTCGGCGGATATTTGCCGCGTGGCGATGTACAAGCCGACAGAAAAAGAAATAGCGCCGTTCTTCGAGATCATCGCGGGTGTGCTGAGGCCGACCCCTGAAATGCTTGGGTCGGAAATTTACACGCAGGCGTTGGAAGCGGGGGTGCATCTGCTGGGATGCATCGATCCATCGCGAGCGGCGCAGCGGATCATGGAGATGCCGCTATGGAATCAAGCGCTGGGTGCGGAGGATGCAGAAAACATCATGACGCCCCTTCTTGCGGCTCTGCAGGACACGCCGAGTATCAAGCTCCCGGCGAATTTTCTTTACCGCCACGCTGAGCGTGCGCAAAAAGCGGGGCTGGCGGAGGAGGCCGCCGCTCTCATCGAACTCATGGGGCGCAGCGATGATGGGGCAGATCTTCTTTGCCGATGCACGGAGGACTCTCGTCTTCCTATTTGTGCTGGATCATATGCCGCGAAACTGTATCTGGCAGGACTGCCGGATGCTCGTGATGGCGGCGTTGTTGACTGGCTCACGAAGCACGGGCGCGAAGCAGATACGGATTTTCTTAAGGAAGCTGTACTGCTTACCTCGCAGGAGCAGCTGTGGTGTGGCAATATGCCGGAAGCGGATATTCGCAAACTCATCGCAGCGATGAAACGATTGGGAGTTCCCCACGCGGCAGATGCCTACGAGAAGATTGCTGCGGCGCTGGATGACCCCGAAAAACTGGATGCTATTATGGCACAGGGCGATGATTGGAAGTATGAGCTGGAGATTGCCATAGCCCGCTATTTCTTTGAGAATAAAGCCAAATTTCAACTTGATATGACTTTATGAAAAACACTCTCATCACACGTCCTCGCATTTGGCACCGACTCTGCTGTACCACAGCCTTACTGGGCTGCCTGCCCTTGTTGTGGCCGCGTATGCTGCCGAGATCGTGGAGGGCAGACGCTCCGGATATTGCCGGCGCTTTGGTGATGGGGAGTTTCCTTCTATCGCTTACGCTCATTATCATCAGTTCCATCACAATGCTGCTGCGCTTGCGCAACCTTCGGACCCTCGGTCAGCTTCTTATCTGGATGATGCAATGGGGCATTACTGTCGGAGCATTCTGTGTACTGGCTTATTTTGCTGATGTACCGGACATCACCCGGGTTCCCGCCATTGCTGCCGCGCATGAGCAGGAAGAAATTGAAGAAGCTCCGGCCCTTCCTGCGGATGAGCTTACCGGACCGGATGCTCTCTGCATTCCCATCTTTCCTGAAGGCCATGCTGCAGACGTCATTTATCCCCTCCCGAATCTCAAAACACTTGAGAATGAGCATAGCGATATTTTACGCGCGTATATTGAAGCTTCTCCTCGTTGGTCTCTTTATACCGGCGACAGCACCTTCTACACCAAACCGGGGCATGTGGTGATGCAACCTCCCGCCAGCGGCGGTATCCCGGGGTTGGTGCATGTGGCTTTCCATCGCCTCGTTGGGGGAGATCGGTTACCCTCCGGGTACTCCGTTGTCAAGCCCGGCGACCCCATGCCCGCTACTCCGGCGGGCAGTGAGCAGGTGCCGGATCTCGCCGTGGAACTCCATCCGGGGCACTACCTTCTGCTGGCATGGCGTGGCACATCTCATGCCGAAACTGCTCATCGTGCCCTGAACGCTGCGTTGGCTGCTGTGGACAGCATGGTGCAGCCATTGGCAGAATCACCTACGCAACAGACCCTCCGCCAACTGCTTGTTGGAAAACGCGAACTGGAGTCTGAGGAACCTTCTCTCCTGCTCTCTGAGCCTCCCTCGCAATTTGGAGCGTACCAGGCGGAGGCTTATATCAACCCCGGCGAGCCGGGAACGTGCATTTTGCGCATTGTAGATCTCACGAGTAATGCCTCCCTGCGTTTGTTTTCTTTTCCCGCGCGGTTTTCTGAAAATCCACGCGTGCAATTTCGGCATGACATTCCCGGTTCCATTCCGTCCAACCTGCGTGCTGCGTCCTTCGGACACGAATCCGGGCTCCTGCCTGAGAAAGCCCCTCTGTTCGCCATCTGTCGCGGTCCCTCCCATCAAACTTTCCCTGTCGCTTTTGAACTCCGGTTTGTCCCAAGCAACGCCCCCAACAAGGATCGCCTTCTCATTCGCCGCTGCTTCATGGTTCAGTCCTGTGAGGGAAGTCAGCAGTGAGACTGTTTTCCCTTGGAGTATTTTTTGAACTTCATCGTCTCTCAATGTCGCCCAGGAGACTTTGAAGTTGCTTGTGTGCGTAGAAGATACGGGAGCGCAGGGTACCTTCGGAGACGTGGAGCATTTTGGCAATTTCTTGGTAGGAGAGCCCCATGATATCGCAGAGGGTCACGACCTCGCGGTGGGAAGGGGATAGCTGGTCAAGAGCCTTACGGAGACGCTTCTTGATATCGGTGATATGGGCGCCACGTACGGGGTCAGCGGACAACGCCTGGTCTGCAAGCTCGGAATCTTTCTCCAGCGGATCTCCGTTCTCGGTATCATCGAGGCTGAAGGAGTGTTCGCGTTTTCGTTTGCGGATAAAGTTGCGTGCCTGATTGGCAGCGATGGTGTAGAGCCAGGTGTAGAAGGCGCTTTTTTTGTTGAAGTGGCGCAGCGAGCGAAAGGCGCGCAGGAAAGCTTCCTGTGCGACGTCATACGCGTCCGCCTCCGAGCCAAGCATCTGCAGGAGCATGGCGTGCAGCTTGCGACTGTGCCGCCGGATAAGCTCATCAAAAGCACGAGTTTCCCCGGAAAGTGTCGTGCGGATGAGATCGTCGTCCGATTGCTCGCTCCAATTCTCTGCTCGTTCTTGATCCGGCATGCTACTTCGTTTTTATCGTGTGAATGGGGGTCTGGGAGGGGAGAGAAAAATGCGCACGTTACAGGCGGCTTGTTATGAGTTTCGGTGTTTACACAGGAAGGGAATAGGAACGTCCGTCGCGTCCCTCAAACCAGTTGATGAAGGCAACATTGGCGGTTGTGAAACCGCCGGGTGTGGGGTAGTCACCGCTGAAGTACCAATCGCCGCAGGGACCCTCAATAGCAGCATGCAATCCTTCGAGAGTTTGGTAGATAATCTCTACCTCACAGGGAGAATTATCCGGTGTGACGAGGTGAGAGATCTCCCTCGTGATTTCATCTGCCGTGAAGGGAGAGTAGATCTTCTTGACGGGGTTGACACGCTGCTCTGGCGGGAGAGTAAGCTGGTGACGGCATTCTTCATACACCTGTGAGATGTAGGGGTAATCCCCGCGTTTTTGAAGCAGGGAAATCGCTGCCTGGAAAGCGATGAATTTCCCGAGCTCGCTCATGTCGATACCGTAGCAATCCGGGTAACGGATCTGCGGGGCGCTGGAAAGGATGACAATCTTGCGCGCTTTTGAGCGGGCAAGAAGACGCAGCAGCGACGAACGCAGCGTCGTGCCGCGCACGATCGAATCATCAATGGCGATAAGAACCTCCTCCTCTCCTACGGCTCCGTAGGTGAGGTCGTACACCTGAGCGGCGAGCTGCTTGCGGCTGCTTTCCTCGGAGATGAAAGTACGTAATTTGATGTCTTTGTGTGCGATTTTTTCTGCGCGAGGCCAGCGCTTTTGGATGAGTTCGCGGATGAGATCATCGCTCAGCGTGCCGTTGTGGAATGCCTCAATGACAGCGGCGGTCACACGATCACGGCGGTAGGAGCGCAGACCTTCCAGCAGACCGTAGTACGAGACTTCCGCCGTGTTGGGGATGTAGGTGATGGCGGCGTGGGAAAAATTTTCATCGCCCAGGCATTCAACGACTTTTTCTGCGAGATTGGCCCCGAGAGCTTTGCGCTCCCTGTAGATGATCGGGTCATTGCCGCGCGAAAAATAGATTGCCTCGAAGGAGCAAGGGGTCGGTTCCAGCGAGGTGGTGTATTCGTTGATGCTGATTTTGCCGTCGTTTTTCACCACGATCATGTTGGCGCGCGGAAGCTCTTGCACGTCCTCGCATTCCACGCCCATCACACTCATGAGGGGGACACGTTCGCTGGAGATGGCCAGATACTCTTCCGTGAGCACATAGTGGCAGGGGCGAATCCCGTGCGGGTCGCGCAGGCAGAAGAAATCGCCATTCCCCACCGCCCCCATCACGCAGTATCCGCCGTCCCAACTCTGGGAGGCTTTTCCGATGATATCGTAAAGATCCAGACGCCTGGAGATTTCATGCGGTATTTCACGACCGGGCGTTTTCTTGTCGCGCAGCTCGCGGTAGATGTCCGTATGCGCTTCATCGAGGTAGTAGCCTATTTCCTCCAGAACGGCCTGGGTGTCGGTGTCAAAAATGGGATGCTGCCCGCGCTCGATGAGTTTGCGGTTCAGTTCGTCCGCATTCGTCATGTTGAAATTGCCCAGGAGCATGAGGGTACGCGTGGTCCAGTTTGTCCTGCGCAGGAAGGGATGGCAGCTCCCTTCGTCAAATTGTCCGCTCGTGCCGTAGCGTAAGTGCCCCATCAGGATTTCCCCGCCAAAGTTAAACTGGTTCTTGTAGGCTACTGCGTCTTTCATATCCAACCCTCCTTTTTCTCGCAGGATACGCAGGTTGCGCTGCTGAGCCGAGAAGATATCCGAGAGAGCGGAAGAAGTGGCATTGCGTGCGCGAAAGACGTAGGGTGAGCCCAGCGGCATGTTGAGCTTCACGCAGCCGATGCCTGCGCCATCCTGTCCGCGGTTGTGCTGCTTTTCCATGAGAAGGAAAAGCTTGTTGAAAGCCCATTCCGGCGAGCCGTACTTGTCAGCAAAGTAGGAGAGGGGCTTGAGGAGCCGGATCGCGGCGACTCCGCATTCGTGGTGCAGGGGGTCTGACATGGCGCGGGAGAGAAATCAGGTGATGCAGGTTGGAGGGGGATAAAACGGCGAAATGCAGGCGGAAGCTACCGTGCGATGCTTACGCGGATACCGCGTCCTTCGCGGATTTGCCCGATAACACATCCCCCCGGTCCGGCAGAGAGGATGGAATCTGCTTGATCCGGAGAGACGATGGTGACCCAGCCGATGCCCATGTTGAAGGTGTGGAAACGATCTTCAGCATCTACGAATTGCAGCACTTTCTGTGCCACATCGTTTTGCCAGTACGGAATGACGAGGTCTGCACCCTTTTCGCCCAGGAATCGTTCGAGGTTTTCCGGCAGGCCGCCGCCGGTGATGTGAGCATATGCCTTCGGCACGATGCCCCTCGCACGCAGATCCCAAACAATGTCGTGGTAGAGACGGGTAGGAGTGAGCGCCCTGCGCAGTTCTTCGCGAGTGAGGAGGTCGGGATGCTGCGCGAGAACGCGGCGGATGAGACTCCACCCATTGGCGTGGAAGCCGTCGCTGCTGAAACCTACCAGCACGTCGCCAACTGCCACGCGTGAGGGATCGATCATCGCACTCTTCTCTACGCAGCCGATGCAGAAGCCGGCGAGCTCCACGAGGTCTTCCGGTACGACGCCGGGCATTTCAGCGGTTTCCCCCCCCGCCAGGATGCAGTTGCAGCTCTCCAGATAATCGCACATGCCGGATACCAGACGTGTGATGCGTGGGGTCTCGGTCTTGAGGTTCGAAATGCCCAGGTAGTCCAGGAAGAGCAGGGGATCACCACCCGTGGTCAGAATGTCGTTCACATTCATCGCCACTAAATCCTTACCCGCCGTTTCCGCCATGTCCTGCTCAAAAAGAAGCTCGGTCTTTGTTCCCACGCCGTCCGTCCCGGTCACGATCACGGGTTCCCTGTAGGAGGACAGATCGTATGCCGCGGCAAAGAGACCGAAGGCATTGCAGAGTTGACGGTTTTTCTGGGTGCGCTTGACATGCGAGCTGATGTTGTGGACAAAAGATTGTGCTTCAACTGTGTCAACGCCTGATTCTCTGTAAGTAAGATTGCCGGACATAGAAAGAGGGGGGTGAGGCATGAAACCGCGCGCATTATACCCGCACGAACCGCGAATAGCAAGCCGGAATTCGGGGGCTCTCCCTATTTGATACGAGCCGCGTTGCCTTAAAAATAACGTTACTGAAGAGCCGTCGAAATGGAGAAACGAGATATTTCCGCAAGCTTGATGCCGCATTGCCTCAAGAATAAAGTCATCGAAGAGTTTCCGGAAACAAGATATTTTCGGAATGTAACGTGCAGGGGGGATGGAGGAATTGCTCGACAGGTTAGCAAATTGAGTGGGGTGGAGAGCATAAGTCAAACGCATTTGAGGGAAGTGCGAAGTGTTGAGCTCGCGCTATGTGCGTTTCAGCGAAGCGACAGCTGAGGTGGTGGAATGAAGAGCGCGTAGTAGTCAATCAGAAAGCTGCAGAGCCGTGTTGTTGACTCAGCTCATTTCGAAAGCTTTCCGGCCGGACTTCGCCTAGTCTTCTCTTCTTTACCCTGGCTTTCGTTTTGTGAATCAATGTTCTAACGTACTAATTTCCAACTATTTACTTCGAGATCCGTGCTTCGTGCTTCGGTAAACGCATCTGCGTTTGCCCTGATGTGTCGGTTGATTCTACTTGACCTTTTGGAAGAAAAGTAGTTTGATAAGGGCCCGAAACCAACAAACCATGCTCGTATCGCAGCTCAAATCCAAGATACATCGTGCGAAGGTAACTCGCGGGGACATTGCCTACGAGGGAAGCATTGAGATACCGCAGGATCTTGTAGAGGCAGCGGGGTTATGGCCCGGTGAGAAAGTGCTTGTGGCCTCCATTACTTCGGGGAACCGCTTTGAAACGTACGTTCTGGTGGGACCGCCGAAAACAGGTGAGATTATTGTAAACGGGGGTGCTGCGCATTTGGTGAAAGCCGGCGAGCGGGTGGTCATCATGAGTTTTGCGTTGGATGATAAGCCGATTACTCCACGGCGCATTGTGTGTAACGAGCACAACGAGATTATTGCGTGATACTGAACAAATCCTTCTCTTTACAAAACACGAACGATAAGTTACAATTCCCCGGGATATGATACTGCAAGCCTCCATCTACATCGTATTTGCCGCCCTGCTCATCGTAAGCGCTCTGTTGCTTTTGGTAGTGCTGATGCAACGCCCGAAACAGGAAGGTCTCGGCGCTGCTTTTGGCGCGCAGATGACCGACCAGGCTTTCGGTGCGCAAACCACGGATGTTCTCAAAAAGGGGACCGTGTTATTCGGAACGCTTTTTATGCTCCTTTCTTTTGTGCTGGCTGTGCTCATGAATGCTCAGTACAAGCAAAGCCGTACGAACATTGCCCAGGATGCTGCCACTGCTTCCTCTGAGAAGACGGCGCCGCAACCCGTCGCCCCGGCGTCGGCTGAGGCTTCCACGCCCGCTGCACCGGCTGAGACTCCCGCACCTGCTGCGCCTGCCGAGACTCCTGCACCTGTTGCGCCGGCTGAGGCTCCTGCTCCTGCGCCTACTGAGGCTCCCGCACCCGCTGCGCCTGCCGAGGCTCCTGTCCCCGCAGAAGAAAGTTAAACGAATCTCTCCGGAAGAGAGAGAGAGAGACGCTTGTGAGGAGAGATGCGGAACAGCTACACCATGGATGAGCAAACGGATCAACTCCTTTTGAGGGTGCATCCTGCCGAGCTTGAACCGATGGGGGTCGAGCAGGCTCTGCGCTACCTGGCAGAGCAGGCAGTCAGTCAAATGCCGGGCTGTGGTGCGGCTCAGGAAATTTTCGACGACGCGTGGAAACGCGAACAGCAGGAACCTACCTGCCTCGGCGCCGGTCTCGTTCTACCTCATGCCCGGGTGCGGGGCATCAAACGCCCATTTCTCTACGCCGCCTGCAGTCGCGACGGGATTGCGTGGTTTGGTGAGGAGGTGCACGTCGTCATCCTGCTCATCGTACCATGCGAGAATCCGGAGGTGCATCTGCACTTGCTTTCTCGAGTGGCGCGTTGGCGGCGAGGGCTTACGGAGGTTGAGTTGATGGCGTTATGTGAGTCTGCCGATAAATTATCGGACTCTCTGCTGCTTGCCGTCACGGGGAGCTGATCTCGCACTATTTATGAGCTGAAGAGGGAATACTGTCTTACGCTCTCTCTCGGCAGACCTTTTCAATTACCCTGCGCTGCGCTGCAATAAGTTCACGGATGCCGACGGAGGCAAGACCCAGCATTTCGTTCATCTCAGCAGCCGTAAACACCGCCTCCTCTCCGCTTCCCTGTACCTCCACATACTCCCCCCGTTCGGTCATCACCACATTCATATCCACCTCCGCGTCACGGTCCTCCACATAACACAAATCCAGCAGGGGTTCGCCCTGCAGCTTTCCGACGGAAACCGCGGCGACGAGTTGACGCATGGGGTTAGTTTCCAACACACCTTGTTGCATGAGGCGTTGCATGGCGATTGCGAGAGCTGCTGCAGACCCGGTGATGCTCGCCGTGCGGGTTCCGCCATCGGCACAGAGTACATCGCAATCGACCCAGAGTGTGCGTTCACCGAGCGCTTCCATATCGACCACAGAGCGTAACGAGCGTCCAATGAGCCGCTGAATTTCCACGGAGCGTCCATCTACTTTTCCGTTTGCGTTTCGCTTCTTACGCGGGAAGGTACAATAGGGAAGCATGCTATACTCTGCCGTCACCCAGCCGCCCGGGATTCCCTGAATCTTCTTCCACTGCGGTTGTGAATCATCATGGCTCACTGCGCAGATCACCTGCGTTCGCCCGGAGGAAACGAGGACAGAGGCCAGAGCCTGAGGAGCCACATCCGGCACAAAACGATACGGGCGCAAAACATTGGCTGCGCGTTGGTCTTCCCTTTGCATGCACACAGTTTAACACAGCGCCGTGCCCCCTGGCAAGCCCAGAAAAAAGGTCAGTTCAGGCGCGCGCATATCGGGCACGTCGGCTGGCAACCGCGAGCAGGGCAACGCGTGCGCCCCCACAGAACCATTTGCAAATGCAGCTTGCCCCACGATTTGCGAGGAAACAGCTCTTTGAGGTCACTCTCCACGTGCTGAACTGTCTTACCGGCACTCAATTTCCAGCGCCGCGCAAGGCGAAAGATATGTGTATCGACCGGGAAGGCCGGAAATCCGAATGCCTGGTTCATCACCACACTCGCTGTCTTGTGTCCTACCCCCGGCAGGGCTTCCAGCTCGTCGAAAGAGGAGGGAACACAACCTCCGTATTGTTCGCAGAGGATGCGGGAGAGCTCCACAAGATGTTCCGCTTTTGAATCCGCCAGACCGCAAATTGCAATGAGTTTTCTTACTTCTCTCGGCTGCATTGCAGCGAGGGCCTGAGGAGTGGGTGCAGCGGCGAAAAGAGCCGGCGTTACCATGTTCACGCGTGCATCCGTGCAACGCGCAGAAAGCACCACCGCCACCAAAAGCGTAAACGGGTCATGATGCCGCAGCGGCACCTCCGGATTCGGGATGCCTCGCTCCAATTCCTCCGCCACGATTGCCGCCCGCTCCCGTTTCTTCATAAACTTACTATGCTTTACTGTCAGAGTAAGACAAAATAACAAAACCCGGACTCCGGAGTTTGCAAAGCAGGAGGGAAAAGAAGAAACAACACCTCAGCGGCGCATCTCGCTGAGCGGACCAAGCACGGCATCTCCCTCGAGTTTATTGAGGTGATTCCATGGCTTGGTAACATCCGTGCTGCCCCTGGGAGGCACCACCTGGCGATTGGACTGGGGAACGGGGGGAACCGAACGTTGGCAACTGCCCAGAAGAGGCACAGCGCACAGCACCGCGCCTGAAAGCACCCCCGAAAACAAATTCGTTACTCGGTTTTTCATAAAACTTGCAGCGATGTTCCTCCCCGCAGGCAGGGAAGGGGAGCGGCAGGGTCCATCAGGAACCCTGAACTGCTTTACGGAAGACGCGATCTCCCACTTCCGGCACCACGCCGCTCGGCAGCTTTTGCTCATCATATTCCGCCACCACCTGACCGTTATTCACACTGACTACGCGCAGCGTGGTGATTGCCACTCCATTGCGCTGCACAATCAGCGTGTTGGCATCTCCGGGGAAGATACCGCTGTCCGCCGGCGCGCGAAACACGATGAAGTGCCACTGCGGGTCCACGGCAGAGACGGCAAAATCCTCTCCGTTGCGGCGGTATGCCTGCATGAACCGGTCATTCACCTCGTTCTTGCTCGCCAGCTCCGCCTCCTTGTCGGCTACTTCCTTTTGCAGTTCTTCGAGGCGGGAAGCATGCTTCTCGCGATCCTCTATGAGAGAGGAATACTCACTAGCTCCTTCCTGGACTTTCCGGTCCAGATCTTCCGCAGCCGATGCAAGGCTGGAATTCTCCAGTCCGGGGATGGATTGTATGAGACCGAGAATTTTCTCGCCCTCCTCAGAAAGAGCTCCGTGGTCCTTCTCCGCTTCCTGAATACTCCCACGAAGACTCTCTATCTCGGCAGTCAGCTCCTCCGCCGATTTCTTCACATCTTCCATTTCCGAGCGAGCCTTTGCGAACTCAAGCGCCGTGGTTTCATTGTTCTTGAGAGCGTCTGAACGATTTTTCGCAACGGCGATAGATTCCGTGTTGAGCTCCTTGTTGGAGAGCTCCATCCCCCCCGCTTCAGCATTCAATCCACTACGGGCTCCTACCAGCATCTTGAGCGTGGTAGACTGGTCTCTGGCAACAAGGTACCCCACGATGGAGACTACCAGTACGAGCACGGGCAAAAGATACGATGTAACTTTCATGTCGGTTCTGAAATGGTTGGGAAATTATTGCTTGTCTTCGTTGCGGACGGATACGACCCTGTCGCCCTCTTTCACTCGCTCACCGGTCCTGAGTGTATTGAGGATCACGTCGCAGCTGGAGCGGGATTTTTCGACGAGGGTGACGGTCAGCTCGCATATTCTTTTCCCATCGCGCATCACAGCGAGATGTGAACCAATGATGACGCCGTTATCCATCCCCGCGTCCACAATCACGTAATCCCAACTCGGATCCGCCACAGCAACGCGGCAATTGAGATCCTTCGGGGATACACGGGCCTGTCTTTCTTTCGCCAGAGCTTCGGCTGCTGCAATTTGCTCCGTGGCCTCGTCTTTCCTCTTGGTAAGCAACTTGATCTCCGCTTCATCGCGCGTGTTTTCTTCCGCCAGTTCGACCTTTTTCGCTTCCAAAGTGCGCAGGTTTGCGGCGATATTCTCCAAGAGGTCCGGACTCTCCGGGTCCATATCCAGCACCTCGATACTGTCCCTGTCCCGAGCTTCATTCAACGACTTGCTCAGATTCTCATTGGAAGCCAGATCCTGCAGCACCTGCCTAAGTTGTTTCTTTCCTTCCTCGGATTCGCCGCCAAGGCTCTTCAGCTCACTGCGAAGACGCTCAACCTCGCTCTTACCCTCTTCAATCTGCTGCTCATACTTTGTCTTTGCCTCCACCACTTCGTTCTTGTGTTCCTGCAGCCATGCCCCACGCAGCTTGGCATATGCTGCAATGATCCTGTCCATGAAGACCTCCTTGTTCTTGGCAGCAGCGGTGTCGACCAGTGTCTGGAGGGATGCCACCTCACCTTGCGCGGCAGACATTCCTGTCTGCGTTTTATAAAAGACAAAGGCGGCCGCCGCAACCAATGCGAGAGAGACGAGAGTAAGATATTTCCACATCGCGAGAGTAAATTGGAGCTGTACAGTACCTTTCTATACCAAATGCTGAGGCATTGCAACTAAAAAATCGCATTCCTCCGAGAAAATTCGCGCGTCCGTTACTAACGCCGTAATATGCCCTGGCGATTTCACTCAACTTCCGTCTCGTCTCCCCATGGGATGTTCCGGCGCTTTTGTGCCCGGCATGGGGGCGCGCTTCGCCGGCGCGTGGGCGCTCAAATCAACGAAGCGTGATTTTTGAAATGCCCAATCTGGCGAGCGTAACTGTAGTGCAAAATGCTTTTCATGAGGTCTCCGTGGGAGAAGCCCAGTCGTTTTGCCCCCATGGCGAAGGGACCTGACTTGCCGATGTAGCAGCAGATATTCATCTCAATGAGCTTGCGACTGCCGGTAGCGGGATCAATTCTATAGTCCAGCCGAAAGTAGTCGATAGGACCGAGGGCTCGCCAGAGTGTGCGCATGTCGTCCTTGATGTCCTCCCGGATCTTCGGAGCAATTTCATCTTCTGCCCACGCGTAACCCAGGTGGTCGTGCAGTTTGAGATCACCGGTGATGATACCTTCCTTCCTGTCCGATCCCGGGCGCACAAAACCGAGAAGAAGAGGCTCTTCCCCGCCGAGAATCGGGACAGTGTAGTCAATCCCGGGACAAAACTCCTCGACGAGCACGTCGTGACCAAGCGCCATAATTTCTGAGGCACGAGCAGCGGCGGCTTCCCAACTTGAGGCAATGTTCGCTTCCGTGATGCAATCGGAAGCAGCGCCAAAACGCTTCTTGACGAAAAAAGCGGGTACTCCCGCGAGCTCCTCCGGCGCATGGGAAGGAAATCGCTCGCCCCGATTCACGACAATTCCGCGCGCAGCAGGCAGCCCCAGTCCACGAAAACTCAGCTTCAACAACCACTTGTCCTCCGCCACAGCACGGATATTCGGGGCCGCCCCCAAATACGGCACTCCCGCAAACTCGCAGTACGAGGAGATGAAAATCTCCGGATTCTCGATAGGAAAGCGATTGAGCAGGGAAAAGACGTAGTCCACATTTCCTCGTGCGTGCAGGACCGCGTACGGTTTGGAACTGGATTCGACCAAGCACCCGATTTCCTTCAGCAATCGGTAGATGCTGTGGTGGTACTGCGGATACCCGCCATTACCTTCGTACGGCTTTGTGGCGTAGTCCGGCGCATCCGGCGCATACGGAGCCAGAAACAGCACACGCAGCGGCTCTCCGGCAGCATTCCTGAGTTCCCGAGGTACTTCAATCATATCTGGTCCCGGATTATAAACCGAGTCAGGCTGCCGCGCAAGAAAATGTACTTTGTACGACACAATAATCAACCCGCCGACGGCATGGGGCAGGCCCCTGTGCCGGGGTAGCAGGAATCAGAGAATCACACGAAGAGACACTCCTCCGTACCCGTCCTCCTCCTTCCCCTCGGCCGGTACCATCATCCTGTCACTCGCCCTCGCTTTCCCTGTCTTCCCGGGGGAGGGAATTTACTTCCTCCCCTGATCAAACGCTACATTCCCCCACTGCCGGAGAATACTTGAAAGCTCGGCGGGATCCCCTCCACACGGGAAAGAGCATATCAGGAGCTCAGGTTTTTACGTACTCCCGGGTGCTCAAAGATCACTAGTCACATAATATACCTGAGGATCGAGTTGAAAGACAGTCCTCTCCGCCACCGAGTAATCCATCGTGGCTCCCACCTCACCGCTTTCCTGGTCCCAGGCGTACGCTGTTACAAACTTCACGGAAATCACGCACGTATGAGCAGAAAAGTCGAAATTGAAGATAAGACGAGCGCCGGCGAGAGATACAAGCATCAAAGGCGACGTATCCTCAAACACGACGCCCCACTGCGAAACCGGAGAACCCTGCATCTGTGCAGGAACTACGGCACCCAGAAAGTTTACGACATCCATCGTTGCCGCGCTGTTGCTCTGTTGAGTATCACTCCCAAGCGCAAACTCTACAACACCCTTCCCCGTCTCCCCCCCCCTTGCACGCTGTAAGTCGCAGCCCCGTGCACAACCACTCCATCGTTAAACACAAGGAGACCTTGCGTGGTAACGAAGTTCTCCGCACGAAAAGCGAATCCGTTATTCTTCCCCGTGTAGGTTTGTTGTGCTGCTTTTTTGAAACCTAATTTTGCAGACTGCAAGGTGGGACCACCGGCACCGGACATTCTGAACCCTTTTGCCCCATTGGCGAGTTGCCTTGGACTGGTGTATGAATCCGCCGTTCCTTCATCCCTTCCTCCGCAAGTGGGGATAGAAAACGCGTAATCTGCTTCTAGCCGTCATCGTCCATGATCCGGTTGATGATCCCCTCCTTGCTCGCTGCACTGTGCCCCAGCTTGTAGCGAGACACCGGCAGCGCTTCCTCCCCCTCCACAAACGCCCTCAGCGTCTCCTGCGCCCTGCGAACCCCTCTCGTCCGGGGAAACATGGCTGCCGGCTACATTGAGGCGCCCTCGGTGCGGTTGTGGCAACATTTTTTTGATTGCATAGCTGGGCGTGGGATGATAGGATGAGGAAAATGGGTGCAGAGGGCACCTGATCCAAATTTCTTGGTCTATGATTCTTCATTTTCCTCTTCAGAAACAGCTGGGATCGCGCGCTCGCGCGGGGCGGGGATTTGCGCTGGTAGCGAGTCTGACGCTGATGATGCTGCTTGGTCTTATCGCCGTGGGAATTCTTGCGGTAGCATCTTCGCAAAATCGAGTGGCGGCGCAGAGCATTCTGCAGGATGAAGCGCGGCAGCAGGCACTCATGGGACTGCACGCTGCTATTTCGGATCTGCAGATGGAGCTCGGACCGGATCAACGTGTCACCGCCAGCTCCGGCATCCTGAGCGCCAGCAACGACATGCCTCAACACATTCTTGGGGTGTGGAACAGCTGGAAGGCGCCGCTTTACGGCACCAGCGAGGGAAAGAAAATTCAGAGCACGTACACAAACGGACGCGCAGCGATGTTCCGCCGCTGGCTTATCTCGAGCACCAGTCCGGAGAGTCTGCGGGATATGAGTGGGGTGAAAGATGTGGCCTCTCGTCGCCCGGGAAGCCGTATTTGCCTTGTTGGAGAAGGGACGCTGGGACCCCGGGCCGATAAGCAGCAGTACGTGTATGCGGACATGGTGACGACGCCATCCGCCGGACGCAACGAGACGTGTTTTGCCTGGTGGGTGGGCGGAGAGAACCAGAAGGCCAATATAGCTATCCCGCCGCGGGAAAAGGCGACGGATCCCGGCGAGATTCTCCGCCGCACGTGGGATACGCCGCCGCCGTCCTTCAAGGAGAGCGAGCTCCTCTCGTTTTTGCCCGACGAGATACCGGAGCCGGAGAAGCTGCTTACCCTGGGCACACTGCCCTTGGCAGAGCGCGGGGCGTCTGAGGTAGGCAAGCCGTATTTCTTTGATGTCACAACTTATTCTTACTCGCTGTTGACGAATGCACGTGACGGCGGCTTGAAGATGGATCTGAACCTTCTGCTCAACAAGGAGAAGCTCACCGGCACCGGTCTGGACGTTCGCACAGATCAGGATTGCCCCATCGCAGAAGGTGAGGGGTTGCCCGTGGGCACGGAACAAATCTTTCCCATCGGTTCCTGGCAAACTTTACATGCCTACTACAACGCCTGGCCGGATGGTTCTGCAAAGGAGGAGGACTTCTCAGGAAAGAGACTTGTCGGCAGCGTTAATGATGCACATTCGCGCCTCGGCGGCGACCTCGAGGAGGGAACCACCAGCAAGGGGGATTCCGTGACCTTCTTTGACGAGCGCGTCCGGGACAATCAGCAATCCTCCGGCTACGCCCGCGTGCCGGTGCTGCTTTCCTTCTTCGGTACCTATGGCCTGGTGCTGGATGACGCAAAAAAAGGTTCAACCGGACACAGCCACGGTCAGGGTTATGCCCCGTTTGCCCTGTGGTGGAATCCCTTCAATGTTCCTCTGCGTGTGGGAGGGAAAAAGCTCTGGATGATGAGCTTGCCGTATCGCACCCACTCTGTGTTACACTGGGACTCTTATGAGGGAAAATGGGACCGCTTCCAGATGTGGAGCAGCAAGAAATGCGCTAATTTGGACGGCGTCAACGTTGCCCCGGGCCAGGTTAATGTTTATGGTGCTGACTGGGGGAATTTTTTCTCCATCTCCGAATCGGATCAGAGCGGAGATATTGTCTTCGAACCTGGCGAGATTCTTATGTTCTCCATGGCTACCGGGTGGAATAACTTGACCGTTAACAATGAAAGACCTGATGAAATTGATACGGTCTGTTTCTCTCAACCACAAAAAATACCTTTTGTGCAAGGAGATCAGGTGGGGGTCCTCCACAACTACTTCATAAGCATGTACAGTTATGGAAAGAGGGATTATACCCACAAATGGGCGTTGGAAACTCAGGCGGGATACGACACACTGCTTGCGCAGGGAAGGTTGACGCAACAGGATTCCGGCGATGGTTCCTACACTACAGGCAACAAACTTTTTGACACCTCCGGGGATGTGATGGGACCCGCTATGCGCGCGGCGTTTTCGGTGCCGCACGGGTTTAACGGAATTGATGCCTCCTCAGAGGCAAATAAGGACCCGGATGCGAGTCGCATGTCCAGCAAAGCGGATCGTTTTGTCGGCGCCGATGGCATCTCCCCGTACATCTTCAATCTCGGATGGTACGATTACGATACGACTTCCATAGAGGATGTGACTTTCATAGATGGTGTGACCTGGGACGAGAGCATGTATCAAAATCCGTACTACTATGCGGCGGTGGGGGTGGCGCCGAAATCCTTTAACGCAAACCTGAGTGATGCTCTGCCGGGATTCCGTGGCAAAGACTACCGCACCAGGAGCTGGCTGCACTCCAGCCCCGCAATGGGTGGCGGGGCTCTCTTCAAGCCGGATGATCAGCAGCGCCAGTACCATCCTTTCCAGTTGGCAGCACTTCGCATGGACGGCGGGCGCGTGATGGAGACGGTGAATACCAAAAACGGCATCTGGGGGGTGACGGCGCTTGGCACAGGCGGCGGTGAGACGGTAACTTTCATCTCCGTGCTGGAGCTGCCGGTGCATCCGCCGTTCTCCATCGCGGGCTTTTCGGGCATGCGGCTCAAGCCGGGTTGGTACCAGGAGAGGGGCAGCGGTTGGGATTCCACGCTGGCGCGCATGAGGCGCATGCAGTACCAGGCGGGCGTGCCGGGCGTGGGCATCGGCAATTCCTTTGCGGATCCCTGCCTGCCGCCGGATGATGTGTATGCCTACCACGAGACGAATATTCCTACGGAGCTCTCCTCCAACGGGCAGCTTTTTTCAGATTTTTATGACCACGGCTTTATCATCAACGATGCGTTGTGGGACCGCTGGTTTTGCTCCTCCGTTTCGGACATGCCGCAGAATAACGGCGGGGTTCGCAAGGCGCAGGAGACGCTGAGGGCGTTTGTGGAGGGGGAGGAAGCGCTGCCGGTGTCGCGCTACAAGCTGGGGCACAGTGCAGCGAGCAAGGAGGAGATCATCAACCGGATCATGGCGGATGACGGCTGGAAGCAGATTGCGCGTTTTCTCATGGTAGAGGGAGGGTTTAACGTGAATTCGGTTTCAGAAGAGGCATGGGCGGCCACGCTGCTGGGGCTTGCGAGGAGGGATCTTGTGAGCAACACCATGGGGCGGCTGCACGCGGTTAATCGCGGGGATAATTCCAGCGTGCTTTTTTCACGCTTCATGGTAGCGACAGGGGATCGCACGGTGGATAACGGCGGGGGCTACAGTCCGCTTCTGGGCGCGGCTTTTCTGCGTCCGAGCATGCGGATGGCGACGGCGTGGGGGGATGTGCGCGAGTTGGATTCCGGAGCGATTCGCGAGCTGGCGCGGCGCATTGTGGAGAAAGTGCGAGAGCGCGGACCTTTTCTGAATATGGCGGACTTTATCAACCGGCGTTTGGATGGGGGGTCGGATGCAGCGCTGACGGGAGCGTTGCAGGCGGCCATTGACGCCACGGATATCAACCGTATTTTCAGCGAGGCGGACTTCAAGGTAACGCCGCAGAGCGGCGGCTCGCTCTACAAGTATCCGAAGGCGGAGGAAGGCTCGATGTTTACGGCGGCGCCCGGCTACCTCATTCAGAGTGATGTGCTCACAGCTCTGGGCAATATTCTCACTGTGCGCGACGACACGTTTACCGTGCGCGCTTATGGGTGCGTGCGCAGTAAGACCAGGGCTATTCTTGCGCAGGCGTGGTGCGAGGCCACGGTGCAGCGAACGATTGATTACGTGGATCCCACCGATACACCGGATAAGGGCGGCTATTTGCCTGGAGGCGGCAGTTCGTCGGTCGACGCGGCCAACAAGCTCAACGACGTCAACCGAGTCATGGGGCGCAAGATGCGCATCGTTTCCTTCCGCTGGCTTGATGCGTGGGATATCTGAAGACTTTCAATTTTTCGTCTCACTGCGGTCGGGGCGTCGGCTCCGCAAAAATAGCGGATTTTTCCCGCGTTTTTCAAAAGCGCCCCCCCCCCTCACAGGGCTGCGGATGAACAGCTACGCGCGTTTGCCATTCGCTGCGCGCCCGGTCTGGCGTGCTTTCCATCCGGGAAGAGAAGGAACGACCCGGAGGGCAGATTTTGGAGAGAGGCGGCGGCGTTTGATATGTTACGGAAAGAAGAGTTGTCTCTGAGGGGTAGCGCCTGTGGATGAAGAATCGCAGTATGGCGCGGTATTATTCGGGATATTCTGCGGGATGCGCAGTGGCAGGCAACCATCGCCGAGAGGCGGGGCGGTGAACACTCGCGTCAGTTTTAATTCCGATATACACGGAGGACAAACGCATTAGGAAAGGCGTTTGTCCTGGAGGTCGATTACCCGGAGAGTAGCAAAGCAAGACAGATCTGCGTTTTGCGGGGCAGGGAATGTGTGCCGCTGGCCGACAGTGTGCGGGAGAGAGAGGAAAGTGCAGCTTGCCTTCATTCCACCATAGGGAACAGGGCGAAAAGGTGCTTATGCCCCGTGATGTCCAAAAGTCCGGGAAGGTCTATTTCCGGAGATGTCTTGAACCATAGTTCAAAACGACGAAGGTCTGCGGCGACAATGACCGTTGCTCTCGCGTAAACTTGTCGGTTGAATCGCCAACGTGCTAGGTCGAAAATCGGTTGATCATTGCCCAACAGCAGACAAATCAGTCTGATTTTTTCATGCAATTCCTCCAGTTGCTCTCGGTTGGACTTTCCGTCAGTAATCGGAATGATCCATGGAGACTCACGGGTCAGACCGGGACCCCCGATGGCTCCCGTGCTTTGGGTGATCAGTTCTCGATTTTTCTCGATCATCTCCTGAATTTTCTTCCTTTCCTCCGGGGAATAATAGGCTGCGCAGGGGGCCGGGCGGTGGAATTCCTTTGTCGCAAATTCGTACATCACAAGGGAGAGAAGAGAGGCATTGCCATAGAATCTATCTCGCGATAAGCGTTGCTTCTCCTTGTTAATTTTCACGTAGATGGCGCGCGCACGGTCTTCCTCAGCGGCGAAAGAGTACACCGTTCGTCCCTCGATGAAGCGAATACCCAGCGTTTTCAATTCCAAGGCTGTACGGGCTCGCAAGTTATTGTACACGCGTACGGATTCGGCCAGTTTTGGGGTGACGGCAGCTGCTTGCTCCGCGCTGGTGATACTGATGATCATATCTACCAGATTTTCGCGAGAGCTGAGAACCTCGTTGATCATTGCCTTCGCTTTGTCCTGCACGACTTGATTCAGATTCTCAGGTTTGTCAGGAGGGTACGCGGGTTTAATTTCACCCCGAGCGATTTTTTGCACGGTATCCCTCGTCACTTTTTCCCACCAAGTTTTTGGGGCTTCAGTTTTCCAATCTGAGGGGGGTGGATTTGGCGTCGATTCCGTCACATTGCTCTGCTCGCTGGGTCGGGACGTGTCATTTGTTGGTGTTTGTGGCGGGATTTGTTCGCTTGCCTGCTCCTGCACCTGAGATTGTTCATCTTCTGCCCAGGAGAAGCAGAGTCCCGCAATCACGACAAAGGCTATCTTCAGGAAAGCTCTCATGGTAACATTCTACAGGTGAACCCTCATTCTACAGGTGAACTCTTATTTTTCAAGAATTATTTAGGGCAACCGCATTTAGGGAAGTCCGCATTGCCTCAAAAATAAAGTCACCGAAGGGATGCTAAAAACCAAGAAAGAGGATTTTCTGAAAGCTTGATGCCTCAGAAATAAAGGGTTAATATCAACCACATGTCACTCAAGATGAGTAAACAAGCAAGAATAGAGTTACTTTCTGTGTGGAGAGAAAAATATGCCTCGCTGGCCTCTCGATACAAGAAAGCAAGGATTATAGATTACATCATGCAATCTGCTGGTTACAAGAATCGGAAGACAGTCATTCGTCTGTTGAGTAGCAAGAAAGCGCCGCCCGGCAAGAAGAAGAGAGGGAGACGAAAAATGATAGGTCGCAAAGAGCTTCAAGTCATCAAAAAGCTCTGGTTTTTGAT
>CANRLM010000046.1 GCA_947631435.1 uncultured Akkermansia sp. | reverse complement strand
ACTCTAGCATGCTTTGAACTTCTTGGCACCCTTTTTTGTGCCAAGAACCTGTTGCATTTAATTTTGCAATCCACATTTGTGCGGGGCTCACAAAAATAATCTTGACATGGACAAAATGCGTCCCTATACTAACGCGCGGGCGCGTGTTCGGTTCGTCGACAAGGCGTATCGGCTGTCGGATGCACTTTCTTCTCCTAAGGCACTAAAAAAGAATATCTGATAGAGGCTTCGCACTCGCTTTTCTACCATTTTTATCAACATGTTTCAATTTTTGAAAAGATTAGTCGGGGTATTCTCGCACGACATCGGGATTGACCTCGGCACAGCCAATACCCTGGTGTATATCAAGAACCAGGGTATTGTGCTTCGGGAACCATCGGTTGTTGCCATGAAGGGCAACAAGGTGGTTGCCGTGGGCGAGGATGCCAAACGCATGCTGGGGCGCACGCCGAGCAATGTGATGGCAATCCGGCCATTGAAGGACGGAGTGATAGCGGATTTTGACGTAGCGGAGAACATGCTCCGTTATTTCATCCAGAAAGCTATTCAACACCGTAGTTTGAGGGGGCCTCGCATCCTCATCGCGCACCCTTCCGGCATCACCGAAGTGGAGCGTCGCGCTATCGAAGAATCCGCTTACAACTCCGGCGCGAGCATCGTGCAGCTCATTGAAGAGCCGATGGCTGCCGCTATTGGCGCCAATCTTCCGGTGAATGATCCCGTGGGCAGCATGATTGTCGATATCGGCGGCGGCACTACGGAGGTGGCTATCATCTCCCTCTCCGGAATCGTGCACAGCCAGTCGGAGAAATGCGGAGGAGACGCGCTGGATGAGGCCATAGTACGCCACATGCAATCAGCTCACAACCTCCTGATCGGCACGCGCACGGCGGAGGACATCAAGATACGCATCGGTTCAGCGCATCCTCTGCCCACGGAGTTGCAGATGGATGTGCGCGGGAGGGATCGCGGGACCGGCTTGCCGAAGACTGTTTCCGTGCGTTCTGAAGAAGTGCGCGAGGCGTTGCAGGACAAGCTGGACGTCATCGTGAGCGCGGTACGGCAGACGCTGGATCATTGTCCGCCGGAGTTGGCAAGCGACCTGTACGACCGGGGGATTACAGTGGCGGGCGGCGGCGCCTTGCTGCGGGGTCTCAGTGAGTTGCTGCACGAGCAGACGGGGCTGCCGATTCAGATATCGGAGGATCCGCTGAGCGCAGTGGCAGAAGGGACCGGCAAATGCCTGCAAGAAAGTGAAGCCCTTTTTGGACACAACGATTAAAACCGGGGTGACCGGATTCTGTAATGAGGGAAAACCCGGTGCGGTCCGCCCCGTGAGAGGGGTGACCGCAGGGGAACATCAGAGAATGGCGGATGTTTGAAAGCACCCGCCAGAGTTTAACCATCATCATCTAACATTGTCTATTTTTTCAAAAATGATCAAAGTAGTAAAACGTCTCCTGGGGTTCAGGCGAAGTACCCCTCTGGAAGGGACGACCATCGTGGTTAATTCAGAAAAACTCGAAAGGCGCGTGGCGCTGCTGGAGGATGGGATTTTGGAGGAGTACAGCATCGAGCGGGAAGGGGAGGACAACATTGTGGGGGGTATCTTCAAGGGGAAAGTGAAGAATATCGAACAGGGGCTGAAGGCTATGTTCGTGGACATCGGCTACGAGAAAAATGCGTTCCTGCATTTCTGGGATGCTCTCCCACTGGCCCTGGATTCCTCACTGGAGGAGATCCAGAAGGAGGGGCGCCCGCGCCGCAAGCCGAAGAAAATCACGAGCAAGGATATCCCGGACATCTATCCCATCGGTTCGGATATCATGGTGCAGGTGACCAAGGGACCGATCGGCACGAAAGGACCGCGGGTCACGACGAATATCTCTCTGGCGGGGCGTTACATCGTGCTCATGCCTTTCACGGACCAGTTCGGTATATCGCGCAAGATTGACGATCCGAAAGAGCGGCAGCGGCTGCGCCAGATCGTGCAAAAACTCAACGTGCCGGACGGCATGGGCATCATCATGCGCACGGTGGCGCAGGGGCAGCGTTTCCGTCACTTCGTGCGGGATCTGGCGATGCTTCTGGAACAATGGCGTGAAATGGAGCAGAAATTTGCCACTGAGAAGGACCCGCATTGCATCTACCGCGAACCGAACCTCATCGAACGCACGGCGCGGGATTTTCTCACGGATAGCGTGGACTGCATCCTGTGCGACAACCAGGAGACCACCGAGTACATGCAGGAAATTGCCGGGAAGATTTCCCGCCGGTCCAAGCGCCATATTCAGTATCATCCCACGCGGCAGCCTATTTTTGAAGAATTGGGCATTGAGAAGCAAATCAACGAGGCTTTCCAGCGCCAGGTGGTTCTCCCCTGCGGCGGCTACCTCGTCATCGACGAGACGGAGGCCCTCATTGCCATCGATATCAACACGGGCCGCAACAAGGGCAACAAAGATCTGGACAAGACCATCCTGGAGACCAATCTCGAATCCGCCCGCGAGATTGCACGCCAGCTGCGCCTGCGCAACATCGGCGGGCTGGTCGTGGTGGACTTCATCGACATGCGCCACCGCAAGGATCAGCAGGCGGTGTACAAGGCCATGAAAGAGGCGCTGAAACGGGATAAGGCGAAGACGCAGGTGATGCAGATCACCCCCATCGGGCTCATGGAGATGACGCGCCAGCGCATCAATGAATCTCTGCTGGACTATGTGAACGACTATTGTCCGTACTGCCATGGTCGCGGGCGCATCAAGAGCGTGATGACCATGAGCGTGGAGATTCAGCGCCAGTTGAAGGCGACGATCCTCAAGTACCGCGATACCGGAGTTGGGGACATGATTGTGGTGGTGAACAGCAGTGTGCTCTCGCGCTTCAAGAATGAGGATGCGAACCTGCTCGTGGAGCTTGAGCGGCTCTGCGCCGGGCGCCTGATCTTCCGCTCCGATCCCAGCATCCACCGCGAGTCCTTCGCGATTCTCGACGCCTCCAACAACAAGCCTCTCTACCAGACCCTCACGTAGGCATGAGAAAACGCACCGCCTCATGAAAACCGAAACAAAGTCGGCAGCTGCCTCTCCGGTCAACTGGAATTCTCAGTTGGGGGTGATGCTTGCCGTGGCGGGCAGTGCGGTGGGGTTCGGCAACTTTCTGCGTTTTCCGGGGTTGGCGGCGCAATTTGGCGGCGGGGCGTTCATGATCGCGTATTTCTGCGCGTTCATCTTTCTGGGGGTTCCCCTGTGCTGGGTGGAGTGGGCGATAGGTCGCCGGGGCGGCATCCTGGGGGGGCACAGCTGCGCCTCGGCATTCATGCTCATCAGCCATTCGACGGTATGGAAGTATCTCGGCATTGCCGGGGTGCTCGCGCCTCTGGGCATCGGCATGTACTACATGTACCTGGAGGGCTGGACACTCGGCTACTGCTACAACATGGCCACAGGAGCTCTGAACCTGCACGGCTCTGCAGCCTTTGCCGATTTTTTCACGCGCTTCACCGGTAGCGCAGCCGATGGCGCGGTCTACAGCGGCGGCAGCTCTCTGCCCATCTTCTTCTTCATTGCGATCGCGGCGAATCTTTTTGTGCTCTATCGCGGGGTGACGAAGGGCATCGAGTGGTTCTGCAAGCGCAGCATGCCGCTGTTGCTGCTCACGGCTCTCATCGTGCTGTTGCGCGTGCTTACGCTCGGCACGCCGAACTCGGAACTTCCCCACCGCAGTGTGGATCAGGGGCTGGGTTACATGTGGAACCCATCGAAGACTGTCATCATGGTGGAGGATAGGACGGTGGAGATGGTGCCGGCGCGTGCTACCCCGCAGGAGAGGGAGCAGTTGATGCAAAAAGTGGCGGAGGAAAACCCGGGCAGGGAAGTGCGCTGCGAGGAGATTTCCCTCATCAAGGGGCTGATGAATCCGGATCTCTGGATTGCCGCCGCCGGGCAGATTTTCTTTTCTCTCTCCATCGGCTTCGGCACCGTGCTCACCTATGCGAGCTACGTGGCGCGCCGCAAGGATATCGCCCTCGTTTCTCTCACGGCAAATGCCGCCAATGAGGTGGTGGAGGTGGGCATCGCGGGCATGATGATTGTGCCGGCGGCGGTATCGCTTCTCGGTGTGGCAGCCGCTGCGGGGGCCAGCACCTTCGGGCTCGGTTTCACCGTGCTTCCGGAGGTATTCATGGCGATGCCGGGAGGACAATTTTTCGGCGCTCTTTTCTTTGCTCTGCTCTTTCTGGCAGCCGTCACGAGTTCCATCTCCATTCTCCAGCCCAGCATGGCGTTTCTGGAAGAGTTCTGGCACCTTCGCCGCAGCCAGAGCGTCGTGGTCGTGGGCATGCTGATTATCGTGGGGGCCTTCGCCGTTTCCTGGTACACGGGAGACGGCATGATTGCACTGAGTACGCTGGACTTCTGGATGGGCACCATGTGCCTCTACCTCATCTCTGCGCTCTATCTCACGCTCTTCCGCGGAGTGTGGGGCACGAGCAACGGGTTGCGGGAACTGTCCCGCGGCTCGCGCATTCCCCTGCCTCGCGGATTGGGGTTTGTGATCAACTGGATCACTCCCGCCATCCTGCTGACCATCTTCTGCTCGTGGCTGTACAACAGCATGTTTGTCACGACCAGCGAGCACATCCTCAACATCGCGCACGGTCGTCCCGGCGCTGTGCTTCCCCTGGCGTGGATGATCGCGATCTATGTTTTCATGGCGTTCGTGGTGCACACATCCCGAAAGTTCCACAAGCCCGCCAAAAAATAATTTTCTCTGAATTATGACCACTTCGGGTATCGTCACCATGCTTCTTTCCATCGGTTTTGTGTGGGCTCTGCTCATTGTGTGCTTCCTGCGCATGATGGGGAAGGAGACTCTGCCGCATCGCGAGGGGAAAGGCAGGGACTGATCAGATTGACTTCTTCTCAGAAGATTCCATGAAAAGGGTATTCTCCGCGTTTCTGCTGCTAGGCGTTGCCGCCGGAGTATTCTGCGCCGCGCAGACTGAGCCTCCCAGGCCGCGCGCTATCGTCATTTTCTTTGCGGATGATCTCGGCTACCACGACACTTCCGCTTACGGCTGCGACGCCGTCCCCTGTCCCAATCTCAATTCGCTCGCTTCGCAGGGGCTCGTCTTCACGGATGCCCACAGCAGCAGCAGCGTGTGCACTCCTTCCCGCTATTCTCTGCTCACCGGCACTTACGCTTGGCGGCGGCGGGGCATGGGGATTCTGCCTGGGGATGCCAAGCTCATCCTGCCGCTGAAAGGCGAACAGCTCACCCTGCCCGCCATGATGCAGCTCGCCGGCTACCGCACAGCCGCAATCGGCAAGTGGCACCTCGGCCTCGGGCGCGGTAAGGAACCCACGAATTGGAACGATGTCATCTCTCCATCCCCCCGCGAGGTCGGTTTCGATGAATCCTTCATCATGGCGGCTACGGGCGACCGCGTCCCCTGCGTTTTCATTCAGAATGGTCGCGTGGTGGGGCTGGATCCTGCCGACCCCATCCGCGTCAACTACGAGCCCGACTTCCGCTTCCCGGGTGAGGTGGATGCCGCTGACCTCACGGAGGAGCAGTTGAACGGCGTCCTCAAACCGTGGGGACGCAGCGCCGATAAGCAGCACGACAAGACCATCATCGACGGCATCTCCCGCATCGGCCACATGCAAGGCGGCAAGGCCGCCCTCTGGAAGGACCAGGACATCGCCGACCGCATCGACGACGCTGCGGTGCGTTTTATCAGGGAGAATGCCGGCAAGCCCATCTTCCTCTACTTCTGCACGAATGACATCCACGTGCCGCGCGATCCGAACCGACGCTGGCGTGGCGCCAGCCGCCTCGGCATCCGCGGGGACGTCACCGTGCAGATGGACGGCAGTCTCGGCGTGGTCCGGAAGGCCCTGGCGGACGCCGGCTACAAGCCGGAGGAGACTCTCCTGATTTTCACCAGCGACAACGGTCCGGTGATTGCGGACGGTTATCTGGACGGGGCGCCGGAGGATTGCGCCGGTCACAACCCTGCCGCTCCCTTTTCCGGCGGCAAATACACCCTGCGCGAGGGCGGCACTCGCATGCCCTTCATCGTCCACTGGCCGGGCGTCGTGCAGCCGGGACGATCGGCCGCTCTCATCAGCCAGGTGGATCTCGCCCGATCACTTGCCCGCCTCATCGGGTTCGACAAGATACCGGAGGGTTCCATGGACGACAGCCAGGACATGCTCTCCGCTCTCTGCGGCCAGGACGCCAAGGGGCGCGACGAACTGCCTGAACATGCCAACTGGGGCAGTGTCATCGCCCTGCGCGTCGGCAATCTGAAACTCACCCCCACACGACAGGGCTCCTGGCAGCTTTACGACCTTGAGAAGGATCCCGGGGAGGAGAATGACATCGCTGAGCAGCGCCCGGAGGTTGTGAAGGACCTCAAAGAGCGGATCCGGCGCATCAAGGCTGCCAACGGGGGGATCAACCAGACCCTCTGGAGCGAGAAGTAGCGGCGCTTACACCTCGAAGAGGTGCGTGACGGAATCGTCGTTGTGGATATTGGCGATAGCCTGTGCGAAAAGCGGGGCGATGCTGACGGTATCCACCCGTTCGCCGTGGGCCATGGGGACGGAGTCGGAAGTGAGCAGACGCTCAATGGGGCTTTCCAACAGGCGCGCGCGCGCCGCGTCATTGAGCACTGCATGGGAGACGCCGGCAAAGATGCGCGCTGCGCCGTGCTTCTTGAGAATCGCCGCCGCCGCGCAAAGCGTTCCGCCGGATTCCGTCATGTCGTCCACGAGCAGAACATCCCTGCCTTCCACATTACCGATGAGAGCATGGGCATCCACCTCGGTGGCGGAGATACGCTGCTTGGCCACGATGGCGAGCTCGGTGCCGAGGATGTTGGCATAATTTTTTGCGGTCTTCACTCCGCCGATGTCGGGCGAAACCACGACGAGGTTGTTGATATCTTTCACGTAGTGCTCCTTGAGGTGCTTGATGAGCACGGGAAGGGAGTAAAGATGATCCACCGGGATTTCAAAGAAGCCCTGGATCTGGGCGGCGTGCAGGTCCATGGTGAGCACGCGGTTCACCCCGGCAGCCGTGAGAAGATTTGCCACCAGCTTGGAAGTGATAGGCACTCTGGGCTTGTCCTTGCGATCCTGCCGTGCGTAGCCGTAGAAGGGCATGACTGCGGTAATGCGGCTGGCGCTGGCGCGGCGCACGGCATCCACCATCACCAGAAGTTCCATCATGTTGTGGTTGGTGGGCGGACAGGTCGGCTGCACGATGAAGACATCTGCGCCGCGAATGCTCTCCTTGATCTGCACAAAGCTCTCTCCGTCCGGGAATGAGGTGACTTTCGTATCACAGAGGGGAAGCCCCATAACGTTGGCGATATCCTGAGCAAGGTTGGGATGAGCAGTTCCGCTGATAATTTTCATAGGGAAAGTGTGTACACCCCCATCCTAACACGCCGCCGAAAAATAACAAGTCCATTTACGGGACTTTCGGGAGAAATCAGGCGGCCGGAGGAGCGTCCGCGCCCGCCCGGAAAAATTCGGCGAAGAAGAGGAGATGCTGGAGAGCGGAGATGCGCCAGTAGTCCATGTTGTGGGTGCCGGGCTGGGAGATGTAGGTGTGCGGGACTTTCTTTTCCAGCAGGATACGATGCAACTGCGCGTTGCCCTCATGGAAGAAGTCCTTTGTCCCGCAGTCAAAGATGCAGGCAATTTGCGGGGTGAACAATTCCGGGTGCTGAATGATATTGTACTCTTTCCTCGTTTCTGCATGCTGCTCAAACGTTCCGAACACCTTGTCCTTTCCCCAGCGATTCGGGAAGGGGAGGATGTCGATTGGCCCGCTCGTGGATCCTGCGGCGCCGAAGAGGTTCGGGTACCTCCCCGCCAGACGGAACGAGCCGTAACCGCCCATGCTCAGACCGGTGATAGCGCGACCTCGGCGATCCTTCCGCGTCGGGTAATGCGAATCAATGTACGCGATGAGCTCGTGAATCATGAAGCTCTCGCAGCGTTGACCCGGCACAACAGGGCTATCGACGTACCACGTGTTTCCCACGCCGGGGCAGACGATGATGATGCCGAGACGCTGCGCGATTTGCGGGAGATCCGGGCGGATGTCGAGCCAGCAGTTTTCATCCTGGTTGTAGCCATGCAGCATGTAGATGACCGGGAAGGATTTTTCTCCCTCCGACGTGGGGAGGATGATGACGGCGGGGACATCGTGCCCGAGGTGCCGGCTGGGAATCGAGTTGCGGACGACCTGCTGCGCGTGAGCGAGGGAGCAGATCAGGAGGAGGAAAAGAAAGCAGAGCTTTTTCATGGTTGCGTACTTCGGGGTTGGTTGAAAAGGAGATAAACCTCGTGCAGAAAGGCGTCGGCAAGGATGGCCTGCGCATCCGCTTCGCCGATGCCGCGGGAGCGCAGATAAAACAGTTGCTCCGGGTCGATGGGGGCGCTGGCGGAACCGTGGGAGCAGCGCACGCGGTCCGCCATGATCTCCAACTGCGGCAGCGAATGCACGGCGGCCTCTGCACTGAGCATGAGATTCAGGTTGGAGAGATAGGCATCGGACTCATGAGCGCCGGGCTCTACGCGGATATTCCCGCCGAAGATGCAGGTGGCGGCATCGCGCAGCACGTTCTTGTAGAGAGCGCGGCTCCTGGCCCCGGCAGCGTGGTGCAGCTGGCGACAACGCTGGTCGAGCCACTGTCCTCCCTCCGGTCGATTCGCGGAAAGCAGGAGCAATTCCGCCTCTGCCCCACAGAGTTCGCCGGTGGTTTCCTCCCGTGCCCACGCGAGCCCGCTGCAGGTGGTGAGTTGCCGCGCGCGGGCGTTCTCCCGGCATTGGATGCGCGAGATGTTCATGGTGCGAGAGGCGTCATCCCCCGTCTCGCGCAGCTCGAGACGCAGCTCGGCGTCCGGATGCACGGTGTAGGAGCGCAGGCAGACGAGCGCGCTGTTCCGGTCGTGCGTGTGCTCCTCCAGAATGTGCGCACGCGAGCCGGGCAACAGCTCCACACAAAGCTGCGGGGCGTAGAAAGAGCCCGTATGACAGCGGATGCGCAAGGGGACTTCCGCCGTGCCCCATTCCCCCCTCGGCAGCACGATGTGCAACACATCACCGCCCGACTGAAGGGCCCGCCGCAGGAAATAATCCGACCCGATGGAGGGGGGACACGCATCCGCGCCCTCCGGCAGACTGCGCCGCACGCACTCCGCCGGCGCATCCGTCGTCAGCTCCCCCGTACCGCGCCCGTTTATCCGCGCGGCAAGCTCCGCCGCGAACTGCTGCGGCCGGCCATACCGCCAGTCTTCATTCAGGCGGTTGGGGACCTCGGGGGGCGTGGCGTCATCGTTCATCATCCTACGGAATCCTCCATTTCCAGGTCGATGAGCCGCCGAAGCTCCACGGAGTATTCCATCGGGAACTCATTGACCAGATCGTTGATAAAACCATTCACGGCGAGACTCATCGCCTGAGCTCGCGTGAGCCCGCGCTGCTGCATGTAAAAAAGCATCTCCTCATCCACCTGCGACACCGAAGCCTCATGCTGCACCCCGGAGCTGTCGCCATGCACACTGATGGCCGGGTAGGTATCCGTGCGGCTTTCGGCATGCAGCAGGAGGGCATCGCATTCCGTGCGGTTGCGGCAATTCGTGGCTCCTCGCTGCACCTGCACCTCCCCGCGGTAGCTGGCGCGTCCCCGACCGATGGAGATGGACTTGGCCACGATGTTGGACGTCGTTTCCGGGGCCGCGTGAATCATGCGCGCGCCGGTATCCTGCAACTGCCCATCGCGCGCCAGAGAAATGCTCACCACTTCCCCGCGCGCGCGCCGACCGCGCAGCACAACCGCCGGGTACTTCATCGTGAGTCGGGAACCGAGGTTGCAGTCGATCCACCTCACCTGCGCATCCTCCATGGCGATGCCGCGCTGGATGACGAGATTGTACACATTTGTCGCCCAGTTCTGCACGGTCACATACTGGATTCTTGCGCCTTTCAGGGCGACGAGCTCCACCACGCCGGAGTGCAGGGTGGCGGAGTCGTATTTGGGAGCGGTGCAGCCCTCCATGTACATGAGCTCCGCCCCCTCATCGGCGATGATGAGGGTGCGCTCAAATTGCCCGAGGCTCTCAGAATTGATGCGGAAATAGGCTTGCAGCGGCTGAGCCAGCTTCACGCCCTTCGGCACATAGATGAACGATCCCCCGGAGAACGCCGCATGGTTGAGCGCGGAAAATTTGTTGTCGCCCACGGGAATCACCTTCCCGAACCAGGGGCGAAAAATGGATTCGTAACGCGTGAGGCCCTCGGTGGGGTTTACAAAGATGACGCCCTTTTTGGAGAGCTCCTCGCGCATGTTGTTGTAGGCCGTTTCGGAGTCGTACTGGGCGTCAACCCCGGCCAGGAAAGCGCGCTCCTGCTCCGGCACGCCGAGACGCTCGAAGGTGCGTTTGATTTCGTCCGGCACCTCGTCCCAGCTCTTTTTGGCGGGTGTTCCCTGAGCGAGATAGTAGCGAATCTGCTCAAAATCGACCCCGCCTATCTCTTCCGGCGCCCAGTGCAGCGGCATGGGCAGATCCCTGAACTTTCGCAGGGCCGCCTTACGGAAATCCCTCAGCCAATCCGGCTCTCCCTTTGCATCGCAGATGTAGTCGATGGTCTCCTCGCTCAGACCGTACCCGGCATCAAAGGCATGCTTCTCCGGAAAAGAAAATTCACCCCGCGTATCCGGCGGCAGCGGATTCTGATCAACATCATGCGTCATCTTCCTTCAGGAAATCAAAACCATGCTGCTCAATGTAGTCCGCCATTTCCGGCCCCGCGGTGCGCACGATGCGTCCACGGTGGAAGATGTGCACCACATCCGGCGCAATGTAGTCCAGCAGCCGCTTGTAGTGCGTGATAACGAGGAAGCTGCGGAACGGCGCACGCAGGGAATTCACTCCCTCCGATACAATGCGCAGGGCGTCCACGTCCAGCCCGCTGTCGGTCTCGTCCAAAATGGCGCAAGTGGGCTCCAGTATCAGCATCTGTAGAACGTCATTGCGCTTCTTCTCGCCGCCGGAAAAGCCTTCATTCACCGCCCGCGCCGTCATCTTCGGATCCATCCCCAGCCGCTGCATGGTGGCGCGCAGTCTCTTGTAAAAAGCCACGGCATCCGGCTCCTCGCCTTCCGGCATACGCGCTTTCAACGCCGCGCGGAGGAAATTGGCATTGCTCACTCCCGACACCTCCACCGGGTACTGGAAGGCCAGAAAAAGACCGGCGCGACTGCGTTCATCCGGGCTCATATCCAGCAAGTTCTGCCCATCGAGCTGCGCACTGCCGCCGGTGACTTCGTAATCCGGGTGACCGCAGAGCACTTTGGAAAGCGTGCTCTTGCCGGAGCCGTTCGGTCCCATGATGGCATGCACTTCTCCCTTCGGCACCTCGAGATCCACACCGCGCAAAATCACCGGGCCATCCTTTACACGCGCTTGCAGATTTTTGACGATCAAACTCATTGCTTTTGTTTTGCAATCACAAAATTTCCGTTCTCCCACTGCCCCTCCCCCATTCTATCATCACTCATTCCCCCGCGCAAGCAAAGAAAAAGGTAAAAACAGGGCAAATGCATCGGGAAATGCGCTCGCCGAAGCACGAAGCCGAAAGAAGTGCGAGACGCTTCGTCCTTCAAACTCACTTCCTACCTCCAACCGGGTTGGCGCCAAAGCTTTGCAACCAAAAAACGCTGCTTCTCACGCCCGTGGCGGGGCAGATTTGAGCTGAGGGAAGAGGATAATGTCGCGGATGGAGCCGGCGCCGGTGAGTAACATGCAGAGGCGGTCAATACCGATACCGATACCTCCGGCGCTGGGCATGCCGGATTCGAGAGTTTCCACGAAGTCGTAATCGATCTTCTGGGTTTCTTCACCGGCCTGGTGTCTGAGGCGTTCAAGCTGCTCCACGGGGTCGTTCTGCTCGGAATAACCGGGGCAGAGTTCCTGTCCGTTCATGATGAGTTCGAAGACATCCACCACCTCCGGGTTCTGAGCGTTCGTCTTAGCCAGGGGCACGAGGTCGCGCGCCACGTGGCACACAAAGAGCGGGGAATCCTGCTTCTCTTCGACAAGTTTTTCGTACACCTGCTGGGTGACGGCTGTATCATCCAGCGCCTCACCAATCTGCACGCCGAGGTCGTCCTGGGCTCGGGAGCAACGCTGCTCCGGAGTGAGAGTGAACCAATCCTCTCCCGCCGCCTGTTTGACCAGATCGGCGTAGTCTGCCCGGCGCCATGGACGAGTAAGATCTACCGTGCGCCGCAGGTTGCCCTCTTCATCGTACTGTTCAAAAACGAGCTTACCGAAAACATTTTGCGCAACAGTAGTGATCATCTCTTCCATCATATCCGCCATGCTCTCGAAATCTGCGCCGGCTTCATAAACCTCCAGTACGGTGAATTCCGGGTTGTGGCGGCGATCGATACCCTCATTGCGGAAATTGCGGTTCAATTCAAACACTTTCGGGAAACCTCCCACCAGCAGGCGCTTCAGGTATAACTCAGGCGCAATCCGCAGTGTTACCGGCTTCTTGAGCGCATTGTAGTACGATTCGAACGGCTTGGCCGCCGCGCCGCCGGCGATGTCCTGCAACATCGGCGTTTCCACTTCCAGGAAACCGCGCTCAGCGAGGTATTGACGAATTTCGTGGATGATCCGCGAGCGAGCCACAAAGCGAGCGGCGCTCTCCGGGTTGCTCATGAGGTCCAGATGGCGGCGGCGGTAGCGGAGATCGACATCCGCCACACCGTGGAACTTATCCGGCATGGGGCGCAGGGCCTTGGAGAGCAGCGTAAAACTTTCTACTCGCACGCTCGGTTCCCCTGTCCGCGTCGTAAAGGTTTCTCCTGCCACGCCTATCCAATCCCCGCGCTCCAGCAGCTTCCAAAGAGCCCAGGCTTCCTCGTCCACTGCTTTTTTCGTGAGCATGCACTGAATGCCGCCCTGCACATCCGCGATGGTGAAAAACTGAGTCTTGCCCATATCGCGCAGGGCGGTGATACGCCCCAGAATTCGCACTTTTTTCCCCTCCTCAAACGCTGCGCGGAGTCCCGCCGGGGAATCCGTCACTTCAAATCGACAACCGTAGGGGTTTACCCCGAGGGCTCGGATCTTTTCCACCTTTTCGCGGCGCACAGCAATCAAATCTTCTTCCGAGGAACCGACGACGGCGTTGTTGGGTGCATCTGGCTGTGTCATCACGCGCGGCATTATACCTGATTTGGACACGCTTGCAACACTTTTGAGGCAGGAATTGCCGGGGCAAACGCATCAGGAAAGGCGTTTGCCGAAATGAGAATTACGAATGATGAAATTCGAAGTGTTGATCTTGAGTGTTTTGTGAGAATTTTCGGAGTGGTGGCGGAGGCGAATTTTCCGGTGCGGATGGTTACGCATCACTGCTTGCTCCCTCTGTTCTGCGGGAGATTGAGGATTTTTCTGTTGATTGACTTCTCTCAATCAAATGCGTTTACCCCGGGCTTGACAATTCCAGACCGTGATATGAGAATGACAATCCTAGATTGCCCTATGGACAAGTACTCGCAGTTACACGACGGTTCCCTCTACCGGCCTATGGATGAGGAGATGCTTTGTGCGCAGAGAGAGCATATGGAGCTTCTTTGTGATTACAACCGGACTCGTCCTCATGAGACTCAGAAACGTGAGGAATTGCTGGGTAGAATGCTGGCAGAAATTGGTGAGGGAAGTTTCATCGAACCACCTTTCTATGCCAACTGGGGAGGTTGCTTTCTTCACATCGGGCATCACGTGTATATCAATCATAATCTCTCTCTGGTGGACGATACGCATATCTTCATCGGTGACTGTACAAAGCTTGGTCCCAACGTGATGATTTGCACCGCAGGCCACCCCATTCTCCCTGAACTGCGCGGAGCCTCTCCCTATCAGTTCAATGCGCCGGTACGTATAGGTCTCAATTGCTGGATCGGCGCGGGGGTCTGCATTCTTCCCGGAATCACTATTGGCGATCACTCAGTCATCGGCGCCGGGAGTGTTGTGACCAGGGACATTCCTCCTCGTGTCGTTGCCGCGGGAAACCCCTGCCGCATTCTTCGCCCCATTTCTGAGCATGATAAAACTTTCTACTTCAAAGATCGAATGATCAACCGGAACCCGGGGTAAACGCATTAGGAACTGCGTTTGCCCCGCAAGAAGTGCATGCCTGCTTGCAATTCAATTCAAAATCCGCTACCATGCAGCGCATGATGAGCAGCATGGTCAGCCCGCGGGAGGATCTCCTGCGGAAGCTCAGAAACTTCTGCGAAACCGCAGACTTGCAACAGGCGGAGTGCGCCCGGCAGATGGCCGAATTTGTGCGAAATACTCCCGATTGCTTTGAGCGCAGCCATCGCGCCGGGCACATAACGGGATCGGCCTGGGTGCTGAACCCGAGTGGGAAGAGAGCTCTGCTCACGTTGCACCGGCGGTTGGGAAGGTGGTTACAGCCCGGGGGCCATGCGGATGGAGAAGGCGACACTCTGGCAGTAGCTCTGCGGGAAGCACGAGAAGAAAGCGGTATCAGTGAGCTTACCCCGCTGAGTGTGGAAATTTTTGATGTGGATATTCACGCTATTCCGGCGTCAACGGCGCGACGGGAACCGGAGCACCTGCATTACGATGTGCGTTATCTCTTGCGCGCGGCGCACGAGCGATTCACGGTATCGGATGAATCGATCGCGCTCGGGTGGTTTACACCGGAAGAAATGGGGGATCTGGACCCCGCGCCGGATGTATCTGTGCTGAGACTTGCGCGCAAGGCGGCGTGCCTGACAAACTCCGGGCTTGACGTAGGGCGGTGAATTCGGCATCATGGAGCAGGTAAATACCATGCAGCAGCTCACCCAAGCCACTATACTTTTCGCCGTGTTCGCCCTTCTCTCTCTCGGCTGCAAACCCCAGGGAGTCAACATCGACGAACTTACGGAGCTGCAGCGCCGCAATACCATGCTGCGTCAGGAAATTGCGGAGATGAAAACTCTTATCCGTCGCGCGGGATCAGAGGATCCCAACCTGCAAGAGCAATTGGACGTCCGTAATGGGGACGTCGTTCAGGCCTACGGAACCCTCAAGGAATTGCAAGATCAGGAGACTAAATTGCGTATGCGTCGTATCGAGTTGGAGGGGCGCCTTGATTCCTTCCGCGAAACTTTCCGCGAACTTCAAAGTCGTATTACCGACTCCAACAAATAACCGCCATGAGCCTTTCCAGCAGCCAACCCAAACGCGAAGAGCCGCCCCTCCCTTTTTCTGTGGAGCCTATGTCGGTTGAATCTGCAGAGGAGGTCTCTCCGGTCGGCAAGGAGTCCCCTGTCGGCAGTGAATCCGAAACGAAGAAAGAAGCAGTTGCTCAGACGCCGGATATTGCGCGGGAAGCTGTTCCCGGGGAACCGGAGGGAACCCCGCCTGGCGAGGTGAAGAAGGGCGAAGATTCGGAGACTTTGGGCGCGGCAGAAATCGTTGAATCCAAGTCCGGGAAGGTGGCAACGCCTGCAAGAGGGGCGCGCATCCTGGGTGCTTTGCTGGATACGCTGCTCGTTTTGATGGTGGGCGGGGTGGTCGGTGGCGGCGGTTACTACCTGCATGAGGAGTGGAACAAGTACCGGGTTCCCACTGTGATGGAGCTGACGCAGAAGCAATGCCTTGATCTCTGCGCCCAGCGCGAAGCTCTTCAGGACGCAGCCAACCACGCGGATGAGCAACTGCGCATGCGGCGCATGGTCTCTCACCTCGATAAACGTCTTCGTGATTTTTCTGCTAAAAATGATCGCCTGCGTGCTGCCATCGCCGACCAGCGCAACCGCGTTCTCGCCCTGCAGCACGAGATCCGCCAGGCGGACAGAGAGGCGCGCAGTGTGGCGCGCAGTCTCCTGCCAGGTCTTCCCATCGGCAGTGTAACCACCAAACGCGGGCGTTCCTACGATAACGCGTCCATCGTCCGCCTGCAGGGGAAGCGCATCAGCCTGCGTACTCCGGATGGCGCTGCCACACTCCCTCTTAGCGAGATTACAAAGGATAATTTGCCGGAGCTTGTTCTCTATGCATTGGGAGAAATTGACCTTGTTGACACGAGTGATTTCACCTCCGACGGAGAAACTCCGGCCGTCATTCCAACTAACACGAAGCTGAGAGAGGTGAGCCCCGCACCGGGGAAAGCAACGTCTTCTCCCGATTACGAAGAACCGAGCAAGGGCCCCGTGGTGGACACGGATGCCAATAAAACAAGCACCTCCACCGGTGGTGGCGATTTGCCTTCTCCGCGTTCGGGGTCGGACGACGTCTGGCAGCCGCCCACAGGTGACCTGCCTCTCTGAGAATAACAAGGGGCAACCGCATCGGAAAGAAGGACGAAGGGCGAATTACGGGGAGCGAAGTTGAGAGTTAGCGCTCCGTGCGCGTTTTTGCGGAGCGGTAGCGTAGTCGAATTTGGAAACACAGCGGAGGGGTGCGGAGGGGGACACAAATTCGCGCTTGCCACGGCGGGATAAGAGTGTTAGGCTTGCGGCATGAGTTCTGCGGATTTGATTGAGGAAATCATGTCGCTCAAAAAAAAGCGCAATGCTATCATCATGGCGCACAGCTATCAGCGCCCTGAAATTCAGGATATCGCCGATTTTGTGGGGGATTCCCTCGCTTTGGCTCGCCATGCTGCGCAAGAGGAGTGCGATGTCATCGTTTTTTGCGGTGTGCGCTTCATGGCGGAGACAGCCTGTATTCTGAACCCTACGCGTACCGTGCTGCTGCCGGATTCTGAGGCAAACTGTTCTCTGGAGGCTTCTTGCCCTGCTGAAGAGCTCGCCGACTTTCTCCGAAAGAACCATGAGAAAAATTATTATGTCATCGCTTATATCAACTGCTCTATCGGCGTGAAAGCTTTGGCGGATGTCATCGTCACCAGCGGCAATGCTCACACTATCGTGGCCGGCGCGCCTCAGGATCGTCCCCTGCTTTTCGTGCCGGACGCTAATTTGGGCGCCTGGTGTGCCCGTCGCACGGGACGAGCTATGACCCTTTGGAATGGCGCATGCCACGTGCATCGTCTTTTCACTCGCGACCACATCCTGCGCGCAAAAGAGGAGCATCCGGAAGCAGAAGTCGTTTGCCACCCGGAATGCGAGGAGGTGGTGCGACTCATGGCGAACCACATTTGTTCGACCGAAAAGATGATTGACTATTGTCGGGAGAGTAAGGCGAAGAGCTTTATCATCGTTACCGAAACCGGCATTTTGCATCGTTTGCGCAAGCTCGTACCGGGGAAAGAATTCATCCCGGTGCAGCTGGAGCGCTGCTCCTGCGCGGAGTGCGAATTCATGAAACTTAACACGCTTGAAAAATTGCGCGACTGCCTGCGAGACATGGCACCGCGTGTGGAGGTGCCGGAGGAACTGCGCCTTCGCGCCCTGAAGCCCTTGCAGCGCATGCTGGATCTTTCTCGCTGATTCTCCGTCTCCTGTGATCGCTTGTGAAGCTTGCACCCGCCATTCTTGCTCAGGATAACTGGCTCCGCTGCGACCGCTTCATGGACCTGGCTCTCTATGATGAGCAGGAAGGCTACTACACCGCCCGCATCTCAAATATCGGCTTCCGTGGAGATTTTTCCACCTCCGCCAGCATGAGTGACTTGCCCGCTCGCCGCCTTGCTGAACACTGGCGTAGCGTCTGCCGGGACTTCGACAGGAATCTCCCCGTTATCGAAATTGGCGGCGGTAACGGCAGTATGGCTTCCGCCTTCGGACGAGCTGTCGGTTTGTGGGAGCGTCTTCGCCTGCGTTACTACATGGTGGACAAATCTGCGCGTCTTCGGCAGTTGCAGGCGCTTGTCGGCGGTTCTATGGTGCGCGTATTCCCGGACATGGAGTCTGCCCTGCGCCATGCCGGCGGACGCGCCTTCATCTTTTGCAATGAGTTGGCGGATGCCTTCCCTGCGCGTCGCTTTTGCTTCAGATCCGGCGTTTGGAATGAGCTCGGGCTCAGCGTTCAGCAGGGCGCCATTTGCTGGCAGGAACGAGAGTGCTCGCAACTGCCTGCCTCCGGAGTTTTTTCCGCCTGGGCGAAGGAGGGGCAATTTGTGGAAGTACACGAGAGTTTCCACCGATGGCTCACGGCCTGGCAACCCTTCTGGAAGTGCGGCGTGTTCGTGAATATTGATTACGGCGGCGCCTGCGCAGAACTATACTATCGCAAACCCGGGGGAAGCTTGCGCGGCTACTTTGCTCACACTCTGCTGGATGCCGAAGAAATTTTATCGGTGGCAGGACGTTGTGATATCACTGCGGACGTCAACTTCAGCGATTTAGAGGAGCTCGCACGCCGTGTTCCCGGCGATCGTGTGCAACTGATCACTCAGCGGGATTATCTGCTTCCCTGCGCGGACCTGTCAGACGAAGTTCAGCGCCGGCTGCTTGCTGTTCCCGGTCCCGGAGATCATTTCCGCGTACTCATCACCCGGCGTACCGAATGATTTCCTGTTTTCCGTGATCGGGATCAGACGATGCAGGCAAATCTCGAGCAACGCCGGTTTTTTCGAGGGAATGCGGTTGAAGTATCGCCTTCTTCTTCCTATCCTGCCAATGAACCTGCAACCGCGCAGAGGAAGGAGAGAGGACAAGCGTCCCCGGAGTTTTTCCTCCTCGTATGATTTTTACTCCGATGCGGTCGGCTCAGCGGAGGCGTGGAACTCCTGCAAGGTGCAGACGCCCGTGGTTTTGTTTTTGTTGTGCAGAATAGCCGAGGCACAGGCGCGGGCGGAAGAGAGATCCGTGCAGTAGGAGACGTTGTTGTTTACGGCTGCAGCCCGGATCGCGACTTCGTCCTCGCGGGCGTCGTGGGAACCGGGGGTGTTGATCACAAAGACGATTTCGCCGTTCTTGATGCGATCGACGATGTTCGGGCGGTGTCCTTCCAGCACCTTGTAGGCGCGGGAGCAAGTGATGCCGTTTTTCTGCAGGTGCAGCATGGTACCTCTCGTGGCACAGATGGAGAAGCCCGCTTTCTCAATGTCCCTGGCAATGGAGGTGCAGGCTTCCTTATCACGGTCGTTTACGGAGATGAACACGAGACCGGCGTCCGGCAGGGCGTTGAAAGCGGAGATCTGGCTCTTCATGTAGGCGACTTCCGGATCGCGGTCGATGCCCATCACTTCGCCTGTGGAGTGCATCTCCGGTCCCAGCACAACATCAATTCCGGGGAAGCGATTCCAGGGGAATACGGCTTCTTTCACGGTGTAATAGGGGGGGATTACCTCTCTGGTGAATCCGAGTTGTGGGAGAGTCATGCCGCTCATTACCTTGGCAGCGAGCTTGGCGAGCGGCACTCCGATGGACTTGGAGACGAAAGGAATCGTGCGGGAAGCGCGCGGGTTCACCTCGATCACGTAGAGTTGTTCGTCCTTGATGGCGAACTGACAGTTCATGAGCCCCTTCACATGCAGTCGAGCGGCGAGCTCCCTGGCTGCGCGCATCATTTCCTTGTGCATGGCGGGGGAAACCTTGTTGGGAGGAATCATGCAGGCGGAGTCGCCGGAGTGGATGCCGGCAGGTTCCACGTGCTGCATGATGGCGCCCACGACGCTGATTTCGCCGTCGGCGATAACATCCACGTCAATCTCCATGGCGTGCTGCAGGAAACGATCCACAAGGACCGGGCGCTCCGGTGAGGCATCCACAGCCTCGCGCATGTAAGTGCGCAACTCCTGCTCGTCGTATACGATCATCATGGCACGCCCGCCCAGCACAAAAGACGGGCGCACCAGCACGGGGAAACCGATGCGGTGAGCTACCTGCACAGCTTCTTCTTCGTTCGTGGCAGTGCCGGCTTCTGCTTGTTTCAGACCGATTTCATCCAGCAGGGCGGAGAAGTATTTGCGGTCCTCTGCAAGCTCAATGCTGCGCGGACTTGTACCGATGATGGGAACGCCTCGCTCCTGCAGGGCGGCGGCGAGGTTGAGCGGGGTCTGGCCTCCGAACTGTACGATGACGCCATCCGGCTTCTCCTGGTCGCATATGTTGAGCACATCTTCCAGAGTGAGGGGCTCAAAATAAAGTTTGTCGGAGGTGTCGTAATCGGTGGAGACGGTTTCCGGGTTAGAGTTCACCATGATCGTCTCGTAGCCGAGTTCCTTCAGGGCGAAAGAGGCGTGCACGCAGCAGTAGTCGAACTCGATACCCTGACCGATGCGATTGGGACCTCCGCCCAGGATGACGATCTTTTTCCTGTCGTTCGGGCGCGCTTCGTTCTCATCTCCGTAGGTGGAGTAGTAGTACGGCGTGTAGGCTTCGAATTCCGCAGCACAGGTGTCTACCAGACGGTACGTGGGCAGAATGCCCTGCGCCTTGCGCTCGGCGCGTACATCGTCCTCCGAGCAGCCGCGTGCCAGAGCGATCTGGCGGTCGGAAAAACCGAGTTTTTTCGCCCGGCGAAGGTCGAGTTCTTTGAGGTGCAAGCCGGCTTCTGCGAGCTGTTGGAGCTGATCGAGGAACCACGGATCGATGCCGGTGAGGTCATGAACTTCCTCGATGGAGAAGCCACTCACAAAGGCTGTTTGGAGCCAGAAGATTCGCTCGGCGTGGGGTATGGCGAGTTTGGCGGCGATTTCTTCGCGGGTCGGGTTTTGGGGGCACTTGGTATCAAAGCCGAAGCCCCAGCGTCCCGTCTCCAGCGAGCGCAGCGCTTTCTGCAGGGATTCCTTGAAAGTGCGGCCGATGCTCATCACCTCGCCCACGCTCTTCATGGAGGTAGTCAGGCGCTCATCCGCTTTCTTGAATTTTTCGAAGGTAAAGCGCGGAACCTTCGTCACTACATAGTCGATTGAGGGTTCGAAAGAGGCAGGGGTTTCCCGGGTAATATCGTTCCTGAGCTCATCAAGCGTGTATCCCACGGCGAGTTTTGCCGCGAGCTTCGCGATAGGGAAACCGGTGGCTTTGGATGCCAGAGCCGAGGAACGGCTCACGCGTGGGTTCATCTCGATGATGATCATGCGGCCGGTTTTGGGGTCCATGGCGAATTGGATGTTGCTGCCGCCCGTCTCTACCCCGATCTCGCGGATGACCGCGAAAGAAGCGTCGCGCATAATCTGGTACTCGCGATCGGTGAGCGTCTGGATGGGCGCCACGGTGATGGAGTCCCCGGTGTGCACCCCCATAGGATCCATATTCTCGATGGAGCAGACCACCACGCAGTTGTCGTTTCGATCGCGCATTACCTCCATCTCGTATTCTTTCCACCCCAGCAGAGACTCCTCAATGAGAACCTCGGTGACCGGGGAAAGATCCAGCCCTCGCGTGACGATTTCTTCAAATTCCGCCTTGTTGTAGGCGATGCCGCCGCCGGTGCCACCCAGTGTGAAGGCGGGACGAATGATCATCGGGTAACTGCCAATCACGTTTTTTGCCACTTCCCAGGCTTCCGCCATGCTGTGTGCCGTGCCGCTGGCAGGCACATCCAGGCCGATCCTGATCATGGCTTCCTTGAAACGCTGGCGATCTTCGCCTTTGTCGATGGCATCGGCGCTTGCCCCTATCATCCGCACGCCGTTGCGTTCCAGAACACCCTTTCGGTAGAGCTCCATGGCGCAGTTGAGCGCGGTTTGTCCGCCCAGCGTCGGCAGTAAAGCATCCGGTTTTTCACGCACGATAATCTTCTCCACGTACTCCGGTGTGATGGGCTCGATGTAGGTGCGCGGCGCCGTCTCCGGGTCCGTCATGATGGTGGCGGGGTTCGAATTGACCAGCACCACTTCGTATCCCTCTTCCCGCAGAGCTTTGCAAGCCTGGGTTCCGGAATAGTCAAACTCGCACCCCTGACCGATGATGATGGGACCGGACCCAATGACGAGGATTTTGCGGATAGAGGTATCTTTCGGCATATCGTGCGTGGCTAAACTTGCAGATATATGCCACAATCACGACTGAATTGCAAGCAAAATAACATCAAGCGTGCCGGACTGTGGATTGCAAAATTAAATGCAACAGGTTCTTGGCACAAAAAAGGGTGCCAAGAAGTTCAAAGCATGCTAGAGT
>CANRLM010000045.1 GCA_947631435.1 uncultured Akkermansia sp. | reverse complement strand
GCTCATCTCCCAATACACCGCCCCCGGTGAGCTGATCCTCTTCCCCTATTATTTCCGCCGCGCCCAAACCTGGCTAAATTGCTAATCTATCCTGCAAACTCCCCCTTTTCCCCCCTCCGCGAGCCCCTAAATTGTTAACCCAGGCTTCGCCCCTCATAACCCCTCATAACCCCCTCATCTCACCCCTCTTAACCCCTCCCTCACCCCTGCTAACCCCTCCCTCTATTTTTCATTGAGGAAGCCCGTTGAGGTTTCCTGCCCGGCTCCCCGGGTTTGTCCTTCAGCAGGTCGATAGAACACGAAGGAACAGAGCCGGGGAGAAGGCTCATCTCATCCACAAACTTCTCAACCCGGCATCACGCACGGTTCCTCCTCTCCCGCCTCCGCTGTGCCGCTCCGCGCGCAAGCGTGCCGGCTCAACACTTCGTAATCCGTACGTCGCACTTCCCCTCTTTCATCACCTCTCTCAGAACATGGTCTTGAGCCCGATGGAAGCTTCAGCGCTGGTATAACCACTGCGCAGCTCGGCGCCCGCGTCAATGAAGACGCGGGTTGTTCGACCTCCGACAGGTATAGAAATCTCTCCTCCGATTTCCACACCAAATGCCCCGATCTCAGCCCCGCGAAGAGATGTCTCGTACTGCTGTCCCACGAAACGTGTCTTCGCCTCACCGTGGTCATCCCCCACATCCACCTTTGCCAGTGCGCGCAATTCAAGCAGGGGGTTACGGTTCGCGATAGCGGCGCTCATGAGGCGCTGCCATCTGATGCCGGCGCCGAAGGTTGCAACGCTCTGCTCCATCTCCTCCACCTGCAAAGCAGCATTACTGCCCGTCTCGGTATAGCCTTTGATAGAGGCATAGCGCCACTCCGCATTAAAGATTGCCTGGAGGGCATTGGTACCCTCTGCATTCACATAAGCCGTGTATCCAAGCTCATAGAGCAAACCTGCCGCCAGCCCATCGGTATCTCCCTTAGTGCGGTAACTGTCGCCGCCGCACGGCACGGTGCGGTTGATGCTCACATCCGCAATACCCCCCGTAAGCACCAGCGTGTGCTGCCACGAGCCGGATGTCGTACTCAGGAAAAGACCAAGCCAGGTGGTCACCAGGTCGCCATCTACAGTATCCAGCGCGCTGCACTTGTAGTCACCGGTCATCGCCGTGAGTGCCAGCCCAACTCTGGTACGGTCAGACACCTCTGCGGTGACGCCAAGACTGCCCCCCCAGCTGTTAAGCCGATAACCGGGAGCCAGTCCATCGTCGTCCAATTCGTGATAATTTGCCTCCCCATTCACCCACACGTGGTAGTATGGATAATCCTCCACCATGTCGTCTGCAGCCTCGCTCCAACTCGCCCCGTTGGTGCGATTGCGCAGGGCGGTGATGCGTCCGTGCACATCCTGAGAGAATGCAGGCGAAAGCCCGGTGAGCCCCGTTCCTACGGAAGCAGCCATCGTGTTGGCCAAAGCCCTGCTTTCTCCGGACACCTCCTTCTCAACAAGCATCCCGGACGCTCCAACAGCCAATTTATCCATATCACTGCCCGGCTCGTAGGCCTGCTTCGTAGCTTCCCAAACAGCTTGAGCCCCCTGCTGCGCATTCTGATGCTCCCCGGCCACAGCCTCCGCCAGCTTGTTAATTTCCGCCGTCTTGAACTCTGCGATGATCCGGTTGCCCTCCTTCTTAACAACAGCTCCCTCGACGTGCAGAAGTCCGCTTCCTGCCACCTCCACCCGTATCTCCTTATCCTCCTCGGGGGTGAACTGTATTCCGTCGATATCCTCCGCCGCTGCTGCAACTCGGACTTCCGAATCCATTTTCTTCTCCAGATCAATCTCTCCACCCTCTCTCACCTCTCCCAGCACAAAACTCTGGTCGGTCGGATTTCCCCCCTCCGCATAGAGGGTAAGCGTCGCGCCCTGCTCCAGGATAAAATCGCCGAACAAGAACCCTGCTCCAGGAGCCGAGTGCCCCGCGACTCCCCCCTCGAAGGTGAACCCGAGCGTCAACTCTCCCCCGCTTGCCACATGGACCCTTCCCATATTCATCCCGTCATTGGTCCTGGTTAAGCTGTTGATAGCGTTCAGGTGCACTTTCGCCCCTTCCTGCAAGGTCACGTTCCAATTCTGAGCTTTACCGGTTTCCGTCGTGAAGTACTGAGTCCAGCTGCTACCCCCGAAAGTCATCGTGCCAGCATACTCGCTCAAATCAGCAGAGGAAACATGGTCTCCCTCGCTCAGCCGAATCTCCATATCTCGTGTACCGGAAATTCGAGCCTTTGTGCCGGATTCCAGTCCGAAAAGGCTGAGGGTATCACCACTCCCCAGTTGCACCGCAGCGCCATCACGGAGCGCAAGGTGTACCCCGATCAATTTGGTCCCGTTTTCCATCGCCACATCGCTGCCACTTACCAGTACGGTGTTCCCGCTTTCCTCCTCGAGGGGGGTTCTGTTGCCGATTTCCACGCCGCCGCCCACCACAGCGCCGTCTGCGAGTTCCAGCACTCCATCCTCCTCAAGCAAAATATGTTCGCGATCAATCTGCGGGGGAGCATCAGGATCCTCGGGAAGGGAAATACTAATCCTCCCTCTCACCGCAGCTGAGCCCCCTTTCAGGACGAGCTGCCCGTACGTGCCGTTTGTGAATTCAACGGCTGCATTTCCCCCTCCATTTCCCAAATCACTGCCTGCACCGGTAAGCCGGAGGACACCTCGCTTGAGCGCAAGCCCCATTCCTTCGCTCAAGTCCAGCTTGCCGCCCACTTCCGTCACAAGGTTCACGCTATTTCCTTCTTTCTCCCCGGTAGTATCCGTATGGAAAACACTCAGCCTGGCTCTTCTCACGGTGAGATCTCCGGCATACCGTAGCATGCCGTCCGTGAGGGCCCCTCCCTCCCCAAGCACTGTCTTATACTTGTTCTTGAGCGTCACCTCGCCATTTTCCAACATCTCCCCATTGCCCGTAATCGTGAGCCGTCCCCCCTGGCCACCGCTCAGGTTGTGAATCTCCAACCCATCAGTCCAGTAGTCGCGTGGCACCTCCTCCACAGAGGAGAAATCAATTTCAGTCACGCTGTCCACCACCACATTTTTGTACTGTCCCACTGCTTCGTAAATATTCTCCCCGGGTCCCACCTTCCAGGATGATCCCGCGTTGTTCTTACTGCTGGTGTACGTCCTGACTCCCCAGTCAGAAGAGGGGTAATGCAGAGATAGCGTGCCTTCCTTTGTCCAGCGTCCTATCCACCCCTCGCGCTCCAACCCCTGCTGAACAAGGATCCGCTCATTGCCATTCCACGAGTTCAGATCAACAGAGCCCGCGAAGACCGCAAAATCGAGATCACGAACACCGGCCGAGTTCTCATCCGAATATATGACGTCATCAAGATTGGCAAGATCCACCCACACAGTCATCGTCGCCCCCTTCTCAAACGCGATCCTCTCCTCCGTCATATCAAAAATACTTTCTCCTCCTCCCCCCTGCCTGTCGGAAAGCACGCCTTTCCCCAGCTCAATCCTGTTGTCCCCAACAAGCTGCAGCGTGTAATCCCGGCGCTCATCCCATCCCTTCACCCGGGTAGCAGCGGCAAAATTCTCCAAACGTGCGCGGATCACACCAGTACACTCGGTTCCATCTCCAACAAGATTGACAGTCAATGTATTCGTACCTCCCTTCCCGGAGCCATCCTCCCCTTGCAGGTGCAACAGCACACTGCCACCGCCGTCCTCCTCGCCGGTCAGCGCCGTCCTATAGGTTCCGCCTGTAAAGAGGTCCACCTCGGTGGTGCCCCGCACTCTCCCGTCATCCGCGGCCCACAGCTCCAGACTTGACCCAGCGCCGATGGAATACCGGCCCTTTGTCGACATTGCCACCTGATCATCGTCGATCCTCCCCATCTCGGTCTTATACGAGACCTTATCCTCTAAAACAATTTCTCCTCCATTGGTAGTCACCATTCCCGTGTACTTCCCTCCCCTCAGCGTCAGCTTACTCCCGGAACCTACAGTGACTTCCTTCACAGTGGATTCCTCCAGCTCCTCCGGATTCGTAAGATCCATCTCGCTTTCTCCTCCTAAGCTCAAAGCTGCCGCTCCACCTAATCCCTTAAATTGAACGATACTTCCACCCTCTACCTGCACTTCATCAAAATCCGCCAGCGTTGCCTTCAACGCCGTTACATTCTTGAGCACCAGCTTGCGACGGACTTCAAACTCATCCGGCTTGCGACCGCCGGAGATCTCTCCCTCATAATCCGCTATACCATCCTCTGCTGTGATATTTTGCAGAGTAACGGTGGTTGTCCCGCCGTCTGCCACGCCGCCTGCGTTCCCTGTGCCAAACCCACCGGCGGAAATGCGCGTCACCCCGGTGAAATCCATCGCCTCCAAACCACCGGTGATAGTTATCCCCGAACTCGCGATGTAACCGACCGTCCCGCCGGCATAGATATTGCCGGTGAATGTGCCGCCGTTGATGTATATGTAAACCCCTCCCTCTACAAAAGTGCTGTCCGAGGCAGCGCCATAGCATTTTCCCCCGTATATTGCCCCAACGAACTCACCCCCGTTGAAGACAAGGTTTAATGTTCCCTGCAGTGTACCACTTCCATAGAAGGTAGCAACCGCCGGATTATTGTAATACATCGCTTCCGCATCATAGTCCGCATCCCTCTCGGTTATCGGATAAGCAGCAGTGGAACCATCAAGGACAAGAGGACTTCTAGTCCCGTCTTCCTGTATCTGAGGAGAGAATTCCATGTAAAGCGGCCCACTGAACGTGGAGTTGTTAAGCAAGAACCAGGTCTTGTAAGATCCTCCCAGAAATCGCGCATATACCTGCTTCACAGAGGAAAGAGTGCCGGCTACCGCTGCAGAATACCCCATCTCTACCTCCATCTCGGGGGATAGCATCACGAACAATTCGTTCGGTATGTGTGTATTAACCCCTGCTTGAAAGAGGAGGGAGAACCCAATCGCAGTAGTTGGATTATTCCCCTGGCTTCTCGCCCGCACATTCACCGTGCCGCCTATTTTCCCATCCAGCACTTCCGACACACCATAACGCGGGTCGGTTGGAACCAGCTCTCCCACCGCCAGATCCTGCTCGTAAGCCCACTCATCAGTCACCCCCGGGTTGCCCTCATACTGAGCCTCAGGCATCTTACCGCCGCCGCCAATCAACGGGTTACTAAAGTAATAACCCGTCGTCGTGGGGGCCCAGGGAGCATTATCAAGATACAGGTCGCTGATAGTAATAGAATTATTCGTTCCGTTCTCGACACTGAGACCATCCGGAGCCTCTGTGACGTTAGAGGACAAAGCCTCGCCGATGAGCTGATCCCCCAGCCACACGTAGAAACCCTTCGACAAACCCATTGAGGAACGTCCCAGCACATACGCCACACGCAGGGATTCGGTCAGATCACCGGACGTATCCAGCGAGAAGAGCACCTTATTCCCCCACTGGATGTACGCCTCATTCACGGTGAGGCAGCCGCCTCTCTTCCCATTTCCAACACTGATGCTCAACCCATTAATCGTATCCCACCCGCCGTCGGATCCGTCACCCAAACCGCCATCCAGTTTGAACTCCACCGTGTAGCCGCCGGAAGTATCTACACCCTCCGACCATGAATACTGCATGGACGAACCGGCAGCAAAGGTGAGTCCTCCGGTACTCGTCCGGGTCACACCCGACTTGGATCCTGCATTCTCCCAGATGGTTCCGGCGCTGTGATGCTCGTATGAGAAATTCGTACCGGCTTTGCGTTCCTGTCCCGCCGTACGACCGGCGTAACCCAAGCCACGAGCCACATTCCCCGCGATAATGAGTTCACCCTGAGCGGAGGGATGAAGGCGATCATTGGCAGAATAAAAGAGATCGTCCACCCCCTTCCACGGTTTCTCCGTATTGGCTACATCGACAAGTCCGCGGTTGATGTCGACCAGCGTGATGTTCTCCTTGTGGCTATTTTGCTCCAACCACTCTTTAAGATGTTCATTATAAGTTCTGACCGCCGCATAATCCGCTGCTGCACTGTTGTTGTTATGGGACCCCCATGTGGGAACGGAGAGAATGGTAACGGAGGCGTCAGGATTATGCTCAAACATGGCATTCACGATCGTATCCATGTCACCGGTCCCACTCCAACTCACATTTCCACCGTTCTCGCTTCGCCCCATTAAGTTTAGTTCTTTCCCGGCCAAACTCGAACCAACACTCCCCCCCTCCGAGAGCAAATCATTGGTTCCAACGAGAAGGAAAAAGGTCTTCACCGGCTTGCTCTCCTCGGAGAGTTTGAAACCGGAATTTGAGCTTCCCTCCCATCCGTCAGGCTCCTCAAGCCCCAACCAGTGCTGAATACCGGTTCCACCAAACCTCACCCCGCTTGTGCCTCTCTCCGCAATTTCCCAGGCCCTCGCAGAATTCTGAGCAGAGTGCACATTCAGAAACACCCTATCCGGATCACTCCCGTACAACATGTTAGTGCCGGCATTGCCGTTGTTGCCCGTCTTAACGCCGACCTCAGAGTAAGAAATGCCGTTGTCCACAAAAATTTTATGCATCGACCAGCGCCAGGAATAAAGATCAGCGTACGCCCCATGCGTGATCGAATCGCCAACGTACATCGTGTTACCCAGGTCAGCGCGCTCGTCAGCGGGAGGCTCATCCTCGGCAGCCGAAGCAGAGAAGGAACACGCGACACCGGCCGGGACAAGCATACAGGAGACAAGAGCGCGGCGCAAACGAACAGGCAAATGAAGCTTCATAGCGGAAGAAAAGATTGACATTCAGGATGAAGCGGAGCACACGACACGCCCCCTGCTTCCTCTATCTGAGCGTTCCCCAGTATACCTTTTTTCAGAGGTGACAAGCAAGCACAAAATGCGAGGAATCCGAAAATAATTGCCTCGTCCCGGAATTTCTCCGCAACGCTCGTTCCGCAGACATCTTCACAGGCGGGCACAAGGACGGAGTGGCAGAACAGAGACACGCCCCAGCTCACTTCGTGATTTCTCACTGCACCCACCTGCCCGTGCCCTCAGGGAGTCGCCCCTCCCCGACGGGTTGGTAGCGCGTGGAGGCTGTATTTCCGCGCAGAGAGACGCCAAAAGCACTCTTCCATTTGGCGCTCATGCTCTGGCCGGTGTAGCAACCATAGCTTTCGCAGCGGGCGCCGGGTGCGAAGACATTCCGGTTGATTCGGGAAGCGAGTTCATCCTCATGAATCCATTGTTTGGAAGCGCCGATGATGCTGTTGCTGTAATCCAGCATGAAGGCATGGGCATTCGAGTGACCGAAGTAAAAAAAGGAAGTTACGCGATCGCTTCCCCTCGCCGCCGCGTTGATGGCTCGATAAGCGTGAGCAGCCGTGTCCACGTAAACCAGCTGCACGCGGCACCTGTCAGCGATCTCGCGGATCATTTTGACGTAGTCTTTCCCCTCCTCGCGACTGCGGGTGACGTAGGCGGGGCGGTACACGACCCACACGATGCGCCGGGCGGGATTTTCCTGTCTCGCAAGCTGGATACGGATGGTGGAAGCGCGCACAAAGTTCGCCCACCAGTTGTCATGCTTCGCCGGACCGCGCAGGTATTCCCAGGATTTCAGGGCGACCCCTCCTGTGAGAATCACCTCCACCGCCTGCAGAGGAGACACCAAAATAGCGAAAGACGCGACCAGCGCCATCAAAAAAACACCTCGCGCAAACACCTTCACGAGAGAAAGCCTAATCTAGCAAAGCCCATCTGTCAAGAGTCCGGTACCACAACAAAGCAGTACCGGACACAAACTTGCACCGCGCCGAACTTTGCCCGCGATGCTCTCCAAAGAGATTTATTTACCGGGCGGTCTTCACGCTCACCGCCTCCTTGCCCACGCGGGAACGCAGGTAGTGCAGCTTTGCACGGCGCACCTTGCCGCGAGTCACCACATCCACCTTGGCGATGCGCGGGGAGTGCAGAGGGAAGGAACGCTCCACACCCTCTCCGTAAGAAATCTTGCGCACGGTAAATGCCTCATTCACGCCTGCGCCGCGTCTGGCGATAACGATACCCTGAAACACCTGAACGCGCTCCTTACCACCTTCGATCACGCGGCAATGCACCTTCACCGTATCCCCCACATTGAAAGGGGTTACATTGTCCTTGAGCTGCTCCTGTCCGATTTTGTCGAGTATGTTCATGGGGAGGAAAATAAATTGATAACGAAGAGCCTTGCTCTCTCCCTGTCCGGAAGAAGGAGGCAGGGCATTCTACACAAGAAAACACGCGTTGGCAACTCAAATTATTCAAGGAAACGAATTTTTTTGCCCGTGGCAGCGGTAGATCGTGAATGCAGCTGAAAATTTGGGTGGGGAAATGGCTCATTTCCTGTTGAAAGTTTCACCCTGTTTTGTTTTAATATTCTCCGTTCAAACGCAACCAACAACATGCAAGACCCTGTGAACAGTAAGGAGCCGACCTCGATCTGCGTGCGCGGAGGAAGAGTTCATAATCTCAAAAATATCAATGTCGATGTGCCGCTGCATAAAATTGTCGGCATTGCGGGGGTGTCGGGCTCCGGCAAATCTTCTCTTGCGCTGGGCATCCTGTACGCCGAGGGATCGCGGCGGTACCTGGAATCACTCTCCACCTACACGCGGCGACGCATGACGCAGGCTGAGAAAGCGCCGGTGGATGAAGTGCTCTACGTACCGGCAGCCCTGGCATTACGGCAGCGCCCGGGAGTGCCGGGTCTGCGCAGCACCTTCGGCACGGGTACTGAGCTGCTCAACCATCTGCGCCTGATGTTTTCGCGGTTGGCCAGTCACCGGTGTCCGAATGGTCACTACGTGCCGCCCTCGCTGAATGTGGCGGCAGACGCAGAATTGGTGTGCCCGGATTGTGGGGAGCATTTCTACGCGCCGGGAGCGGAGGAACTCGCCTTCAACAGCCAGGGAGCCTGTTCCCGCTGTGACGGCACGGGCATCGTGCGCATTGTGGATGAATCCACCCTCGTGCCGGATGAGTCTCTCTCCATCGATGAAGGGGCCGTGGCGCCGTGGCAGACTCTGATGTGGTCGCTGATGAAAGATATCGCGCGGGAGATGGGGGTGCGCACGCATGTACCCTTCTGCAAGCTCACCAAAAAAGAGCGGGATATCGTCTTCCACGGTCCCGCCGTGAAAAAGAATATCATCTACCAGAATCAGACCAGCGGCGCCATGGGGGATATGGATTTCACCTACTTCAATGCTACCTACACGGTGGAAAACGCCCTTGCAAAGGTGAAGGATGAAAAAGGCATGAAGCGCGTCGAGAAATTCCTGCGTCAGGAAATTTGCCCGGACTGTGGGGGAAGCCGATTGAGCGAACGAGCACGCGCCCCGAGGCTGCGCAGCATTTCCCTGGCTGAGGCGACGGATTTCACCCTCGAAGATCTCATCACATGGGTGAAGGGAGTCCCCGCCTCCCTGCCGCCGCCGATGCGCAAAATGGCGGAGAGCATCTGCGCCTCATTTCACGACACCGCGCAGCGGCTGGTCGATCTCGGGCTGTCGTATCTTGCACTCTCCCGCGCCGCCTCCACTCTCTCCACCGGGGAGCGCCAGCGCATGCAGCTTGCGCGCGCCGTGCGCAACCGCACCACGGGCGTACTCTACGTGCTGGATGAACCCTCCATCGGTCTGCACCCCGGCAACGTCACCGGTCTCACCGGTGTGATGCATGATCTGATCGCAGACGGCAACACGGTGGTGCTGGTGGATCACGATACTCAGGTTCTCTCCGAATCGGATTGGCTCATTGAGCTGGGTCCCGAAGCCGGAGCAAAGGGCGGGCAGATCATTGCAGATGGTCCGTATGACAAGGTGGTGCGTGACCCCCATTCCCGCATCGGAGCTTTCCTCACGCGCCGCTCTGTCATCAACGTGCGCCCCGTTTTCCCGGCAAAAAAGATGTTTGAGCACGGCTCGATTCATCTCGCCACCTCCGCCATTCACACCGTGAAACCGCTCTCCGTGGAATTCCCGAAAGGTCGCCTCAATGTGATCACCGGAGTCTCCGGCTCCGGGAAGACGACGATGATTCTGGAGAGTCTCGTGCCGGCGCTGGAGGCTTCCCTGAAGGGAGAAAAGCTTCCGGAGCATGTGGTAAAAATCCACGCTGAGGGCATCTCGCAGGTCAAACTCATCGATGCCACACCCATTGGCATCAACGTGCGTTCCACCGTGGCAACCTACGCCGATGTGCACGACGAGCTGAGAAAGGTGTTTGCGCGCTCCCCCGAGACAAAAAAGGCGGCGTACAAGGCCGGGGACTTCTCATACAACACGGGGCGTCTCCGCTGCTCCACCTGCGATGGTACCGGCGTGATCTCGCTCGACGTGCAATTTTTGCCGGACGTCGAAATCCCCTGCCCCACCTGCGGCGGCTCACGCTACGCGAAGGAGGCCGATCGCATCCGACGCATCGCAAAAGACGGCGGCATCGGCAACACGCTGCCGGAACTCATGGCTATGAGCATCGACGAAGCGCTGGAAGTCTGCAAAGATCTTCCCCTCGTGGAGCGGCGTCTGCGTGCGCTGCATGACCTGGGGCTGGGCTACCTCACCCTCGGTGAGGGAACGCCGGGACTCTCCGGCGGTGAGGCGCAACGGCTCAAACTTGCCGGCGAGATGGATCGCGGCCAGGCAAGTTCCGTTTTCGTGTTCGATGAGCCCACGATCGGCCTGCACCCGCTGGATGTCGAATCCCTGCTGCACGTTTTCCGACGCCTCACAGACTCCGGCGCCACAGTGATTATCATCGAGCACGATCTGGACGTCATCCGCAACGCCGACTATATCGTGGACATGGGACCCGGCGGCGGCGACGCCGGCGGCAGGATCATCGCCCGCGGCACCCCGGAAGAAGTATGCCGGTGCAGAGAAAGTCTCACCGCCCGGTTCCTCCGAAAAGCCATGAAATAGCGCTCACCCCAGCAGCTCGGTGATGCGGCGGCACACCTCTACCACATTCTCCCGGCTGTTGAAGGCCGAGATGCGGAAAAAGCCCTCGCCGTGCGCACCAAAGCCGGCGCCGGGCGTGATGACGACGTGCGCCTCGCTGAGCAGCTTGTCGAAGAAATCCCAACTGCTCATGCCTCCGGGCGTCTGCACCCACACGTACGGTGCATTCGTGCCGCCCCAGACGCGCAAGCCCACACTGCGGCAGGCCTCGCTGAGCAGCTTCGCATTGCCGAGATAATGGTCGATGAGCGCCTGCGTCTGCTGCAATCCCTCCGGGGTAAAGAGGGCTGCAGCTCCGCGCTGCACGATATAGCTCGCTCCGTTGAATTTCGTCGTGTGGCGGCGGCTCCAGAGTTTTTCAACCACCACCTCGTTGCCGTCGGCGTCTTTCGCGCGCAGCTCGTGAGGAATGACGATGTACCCGCAGCGCACGCCGGTGAATCCTCCCTGTTTCGAGAAGGATCGGAACTCGATGGCGCACTTGCGCGCACCGGGAATGCAGAAGATGGAAGACGGGATGTCCGGCTCGGTGATAAAGGCCTCGTACGCGCCATCGTAGAGCAGAATAGCGTTGTGCGCCAGCGCATAGTCCACCCATGCCTGCAGCTGCTCACGCGTAGCCACAGCTCCCGTCGGGTTGTTCGGGAAGCACAGGTAAACGAGATCCGCATGCTCTTTCGGCGGCTCGGGCACAAAGCCATTCTCCGGCGTGCAGGGCAGGTAAAGCAGCCCCTCATATGCGCCGTCCGCCTGCACTTTCCCGGTGTTGCCGGCCATCACGTTGGTATCCACATAGACAGGGTAGACGGGATCCGGCACGGCAATGATGTTCTCCCCGCGCGCGAAAATGTCCACGATGTTGCCGGTATCGCACTTCGCGCCGTCCGACACATAAATCTCATCCGGCAGCACCTCCACCCCACGATCGCGGTAGGAGACCTGCGCAATCGCCTCGCGCAGCCAGTCATAGCCCTGCTCCGGTCCGTATCCGTGAAATGTCTCGCGCGCCGCCTGATCATCGACAGCCTTGTGCATCGCGCTGATCGCTACCGGCGGCAGTGGCTCAGTCACATCGCCGATACCGCAGCGGATAATTTGTCCTGCCTGCTCGGGATGCGCCGCCGCAAAGGCCGCCACGCGGCGCCCGATTTCCGGGAAAAGGTACCCCGCCTGAAGTTTGAGAAAGTGTTCGTTGATTCTGGCCATAACGCAGCGGATTATGCCTCCACCCTACCCTATTTGCAAGGAAAATGAGACAATCCTGCCACGAGTGTCGCAACAAAATTTCCCCACGATCCTTCAATCTTCCTGCAAGGCGCAAGCCCCTTCTACGCCGTGGGACGTACTCCCCTTCGGTCCTATCCATCGTTTTTTTCGCCGATTTTTCTTTATCCCTGTCCTGAATCTCCCGTACACGCACATAGTTGTGCTCCTTCTGAACAAACGCATTTGAGAAAAGTCAATCAACAGAGAAAATGCTCTTGTTGACTGATGTCATCATTTGTACACATCAAAAATCATCACAACAAGCTCATCATGATGATGGCACCAGAAAAGCCCCTGCATACGTTAATGATTCAAAAAATTTTACACGACAATCACATTATCAACACTTCGCGCTTCTTTTAGACTTTTCTGACACTCCCCTCCGCTATGTTCAAAATTCGCCTCCGTTATCGCTCTGCAGAAACGCGCAAAGCGCGCTAACTACCGACTTCAGCAAACGTATTTCCTAATGCGGTTTGCCCTTTGTGGGGGCTTGCAATGAAGTCAAAAATATGGTAATTTCTTCTTTTCCCTTCGAGGAGAAGTGAGCTGAGGACGTATGTACATCAATCGAGAAATATCATGGTTGGAGTTTGATCGCCGCGTGCTGGAGCAGGCGGCACGAGAGGATTTACCATTGCTGGAAAGATTGAAATTTTTGGCGATCTCTGCAAGTAATCTGGATGAATTTTACCAGGTACGAGTTGGGGGATTAAAGTTGATGCAGCGGAGTGGGAAAACGATACCGGATGCAGCAGGGCAAACGCCGGGGGAGCAGCTGCAGCACATTCGCGCACGAGCGAGCGAGATTATAGAGCGACAGTACGAACTCATGAACACACTGCTGTTGCCACTAATGCGGGAGGCGGGTGTGGCCCCGGTATCGCTGGAAAGCCTGAACGAGGCACAGCTTAGCATGCTGGGTACACTTTTTATGCAACAGGTTGCCCCTCTGCTCACCCCTCTGGCACTGGAAGAGGAAAGGTCCATCACCCTGCCGAACCTCAGTCTGGTGCTCGGGGTAGAATTGGCGGGCAAGGAGGGAGACAAGAGCCGATTCGTAGCTGTAGCTCTGCCGGAAGTCCTGCCGCGTCGGGTACACGCTGCCTGTTTAGAAGAAGATGGTTATGTACTGCTTGAGGATCTTACAGCGCATTTCATTGGCATGGTTTTTGAGGGAGAGCGTATCCTTCACTGCACCCCTATGCGGGTTACACGCAATGGCGATGTCGCTGTGCAGGAGGAGGGTGTGGACTTCGCGTGGGAGATGAGTCAGGTCCTCGTAGCGCGCAAATTCTCTGATTGCGTGCGTCTGGAGCTGCCGGAGGGAGTAGATGACGCCTTTGCGTTAAGACTTGCACATCAAGTTGGCGCGGAGGAAGAAACGATCTACCGCCTGCCCGGCTATCTTCGACTTGCAGACTTCGGAAGTATGGCGGAAGAGCCGGGACATGAGCGACTCAAGGTCGTGCCATGGGAACCGAATCCTCCTGCGGACGTTGATCCTTCGCTGAGCATGTTTGACAACATCTCGCGGGGGGATATCCTCATTAACACGCCATTTGAGAGTTACGAACCCGTCGTGAGACTCGCAGAAGAGGCAGCAGAAGATCCGGATGTTCTCGCGATCAAACAGCTGCTCTATCGCACAGCGAATAATTCTCGCTTTATCACGGCTCTCTGTCGCGCCGCTGAACGCGGCAAACAGGTCACTGCTCTCGTCGAACTCAAGGCCCGCTTCGATGAGGGACATAACCTCGCCCAGGCAGAGCGGCTGCAACGCGCCGGAGTGCAGGTCATCTACGGTGTAAAAGGCTTCAAGACCCACGCGAAAGCTATGCTCATCGTACGGCGTGAGAATGGCATATTGAAACGCTACTGCCATATAGGCACCGGCAACTACAACGAGGATACCGCCCGAATCTACGGGGATTTTTCCCTGCTCACCTGCGATGAAACAATGGGGGCGGATGTTTCCCAATTTTTCAACTGCGTCACCGGGCTCACTCAGATGAGACGATTCCGCAAGATCTACCCCTCCCCCGCCTTCATGAAAGAGCACCTGCTGGAACTCGTGAGGGCGGAAACACAGCGTGCGCGCAGAGGAGAAAGCGCGCGCATCCTTGCGAAGATGAATTCGCTCAACGACCCGGAAATGATGGCATCCCTGGAAGAGGCTTCCCGCGCCGGTGTGGAGATCCTGCTTAACGTCCGCGGCATCTGCTGCTGGGTACCCTCCACAGAGGAGGGGCGCCGCCACACGCGTATCGTCAGCATCGTAGATCGCTACCTGGAACATGCCCGCATTCTCTGCTTCCATAATGGCGGAGACGAGCTCGTGTTCATTACCAGTGCAGATTGGATGAGCCGCAACCTCGACCGCCGTGTGGAATTGCTTGTTCCCGTCGAAGACAGGCGTCTTGCACGCCGCACGGTAGAAATTCTGCATGCCTGCATGCGCGACAACGTGCAGGCCTCTGTTATTCTGCCGGACGGCTCTTCCACGCCCATTGTACCCGCACCGGGAGAGCCTCCCTTCCGCATGCAGGAGTACCTGCAGCAACAGGCTCGCAAACGCGCTCGCTCCTCAGAGAGAAACAGCCGCACTGTCCTCGTTCCTCATAGGCCCAAAAAGCATCCGTCAGCATGAAACACCTCGCAGCGGGATTCCGAAACTATATCGAATTCACCAGGCGCAGCACGCGCGTCGCGTTCTGGCAGTTTGTCGGCATCACCCAGACAATCATGCTCATCCTCCTTTTGCCGGCTCTTTATGCGTGCGTACAATTCTGGGTATACGTCAATGGGCAGGCTGAGTACCTGGATTTTGCCGTGGGAATCATCACCGACCCCATCCACGCACTGCCCGGAGCGACGGAGTACCTGTACGACATGATCTCGCGCATGGCTGAGAGCTACTTCGCTGAACCTTGGGTAACCAACCCGATCGCCATGTGGAGCCTCGTCGTTGCCGGAGTCTGGGGACTCATCATCGCCCTGCCTACCCTTGCAATCACCGTCCGACGCCTGCGTGACGCCGGTGCCAGCATCTGGTGGACTCTTCCACCGCTTATCTCCTTCATTCCTGTCTTCCCGCTGGGGCAAATCGGGCTCATATTGAGTCTGATCACCCTCATTGAGTGCTGCCGTGGCTCACAACTTCCGCCGGTGCCAGAGCAACCACGCGCATGAAACCGGGGAAAAACCTGACGAACAGCTTATAGAGAACGAGACCTACAACGAGGATACCCCATGGAGCAAGATGCGTTTGCAACAGAGTGAGATGCCCGCTGTAATCCCCGGTGAGCAGCATGCGCAGCCAGTGCAGCAGGATGAAATGGGTGACGTACACAAAAAATGCAGCAGGTCCCCACTGAGCAATCCAATGACACGCCCGCGGGAAGTAACGAGCCACAAGCGCGCCTATGCTCATCGTAGTCGCGACCCCCAGCAGCACGAGGGCGCTGCTTTGCACCGGCGGGTAAAATCCCCAGAACAACACCCCCGGCAGCAGGATAAGCGAACCTGCCGGCGCAATCCACGAGTATGAGCGGACGAACGAGGTGAAACGCTCACCATCCGCACAGCGGCGGATGAGGAGTCCGGCAGAGAAAAAGCCGACGGCGAGAACGCTCTCGTAGAAGCGGAAGGGAAGCCAATTCACACCGGTCATCCGACGACTTGCAGCCGCTTCGGCATCTGCCCAGCAGAGGACATCCGACGCAGCGAAACACAGGAGAGTAAGCCCGAGCATTGCCTTGGTCGGCAGGCGCTGAATCAGCGGCGCAAAGAAGGAGATGATAATCAAGGTACGCAGGTACCAGAGCGGCACATTAGAAATATCCCAGTAGCACCAGTGCAGCAGCCCCATTTCCTGCAGCGGCAGTTGCCAACTGCACCAGCTCCAATCCCCGACAGAAATTTGCTCCACATGCTGCAACGGAACGAGCAGAGCCAGCGCGATCAGCGTCCAAAATACATATGGCACCAGCAAACGCTTCGTACGAGTCCAGTCCACCCACTGGCCCGGCTGAGCCGCATGGGTAAAATACCCCGCCATCAAGAAGAAAAAGAAGATCAGGCTGCGGTAATTGAAAAGATCCGTAATGTAGGGAAAGTAGCCGTACGGCCGGTCACAGTGGCGCACAATCACGCAGAACGCCGTGAAGATGCGGCAAAAATCAATCCACTCGATTCTCTTGCTCGGCATCGTTTTATATTGCAGAAAACAGGGTAGCAGATACTCTCCGGATGACAGGAGAAGCGACCCGGAAAATCAGATCTGCTCCAGATCGTCCGGCGTTTCCTCGTCATCCTCTTCATCGTGCACCTCCAGAGCGCGTCGCATCTTACGAGTAAGGAAGGGACGCAGGACAAGGCCATAAAGCAGATAACAAAGGAAAAAGAGCGCCGGTGCAATCCACGGGAAGCATACCAGCGCGCCCACCGTTATCACCGCAAGCAGAATGGCTGTGATAGTGCCGCGCTTGCGAAACGTGATGTGCTTGAAGCTCGGGTAGATGACACGACTCATCATCAGCAATGCCAAAATCGCCATTGCCACCGCCATCGTGTATTGCCAGGGCTGTGCAATGACGAGATTACGGTTCGTGGTGATATCGATGACCAGATACATCGTACTCACCACGGCACCGGCCGCCATTGGCACGGGAAGTCCAACGAAATCCGAACTCTGATTCGGCTTGCGCGGAGCAGCCGCCATGCAATTGAAGCGCGCGAGCCTCAGCGCCGCGCACAACAAGTAGAGCACGGCGATACCGTCCCCTAAATACGGCACAGGCAATTGAAAGAGAACGGCTCGCGCCAACAGCATCGCGGGGGCAATACCGAAAGACACCACATCTGCTATCGAATCAAACTCCCGTCCGAACGAGCCATCTGCGCGACAGAGGCGTGCTACACGTCCGTCTAGCAGATCAAACGCACACGCCGCGAATATCAGGTATGTCGCCTGTCGGTAGTATTCAAAGGCCTCAGGACTGCCGGAGTCAAACTGCATGCCCTTGAAGATCGTCAGAATGGAGAAGAAGCCGCAAAGCAGGTTTCCCGCCGTGAGCATATTCGGCAGGATGGGAATCTTCGGCTCGTCTGGGTATTGGGGAGGTAGAGTTGAGAGGCTCATGGTATATTGTGTCTAATTGACGAGAGATGCAATCCACTTAATCCACGCCATTACCGTACCTGCCCGCCGCTTTATCGTTTCCTCACTAAGGTTGGAAGTATGCTGGGCTATCACAGGAATAACGTCTTCGCGTGAAGCGTGACATCCATTATTTATATATTTTCTGAATGCATGAAAGAAAACAGGATCTTGAAGAATACTTCTTGCAAGCTCTAATTTATTTTCTCTAAACGGCAACGAGGCTATCCGCTTCCCTTTTTTTGTCAACTCAACACATTTGCTTCCATTTTTCCTCTGGAAGGAGACTAATCCAAGATAAGCAGCAGCGTTCGCATAATAGTCGGCCTGTCTCATCGTGAAATCATAATTCTTTGCTATGATTTCATCCATGGTAAGCTCCTCTCCCTTCTCATATAGGGCTTGAAGCATATCCTCAATACGAATAAAAGAATCTGCTTGCGGAAATGTTATGCCTGAACAATTTGCCCGTGGTTGAATGCTTAACAGCGAATTTATATCTGAAATTGTTATGTCTAAGGGGCATATCGTATACGCCGTCGCCCTTTCGCAATATATCGAATTAAGATTACCCTCTTCAAGAAAGTTAAAGCGATATAAGAAGAAGCTTCCATTTATATATTTGAGGAATAAGGGTATAACTGCTTTTTTAACATTGTTCTTTTGAGATATGTAACGGTAAGGAAAATACAATTGCCTTGTGTTAAAATCTCGGCATTCATGATTCTTGGCCTCAATAATATAAATCGCGCGTGGAGATTCATAAACAGCATCAATTTCTATTTGTGCTTTATCAATATGAAGGAGGTACGATCTCTGCTGTCCAAGCCCCCTTATATTGAAGTCAAAAACTCCGCTACCGAATCGACCTGATATCGTAGGTAAGAACATATCAGAAGGTTCCTCCCCAACGAAATCGTGGATGATACCAGAAGCAAAGGCACAGGCGATAGCAGTTTGTTCGGACGTTATTTCAGCAGGCGATGCCGGTAACGTAACATAATTGCTCGGTATTTCGTGATAACTAGGTCTTTCCGTACAATCAGGCAACTTTGTGTATAGATCAAACTTTCCAACCAAAAATGAATACCTAGAAACGGGTAAAATGCTTAATTCGTTCTCACGAAAAATTATGGGGAGATTAGAAGAATGATCAAATTTAGTCATTAGACGACATTCTCTATATTCATTAATTTTTAACGAAGAAAGAGAAATCGGTTCATCTCCGAATAATCTGCTCCGAAGATTTTCGTGCTCGATAAGTTCAAGCCATTTTTTCTCTGTGAGAGACTGATGACATTGGGTACCCATGGCAATCAAAATTGGTTACTACAAGTTCCGTTATAGCCCCCCGTGAATTGGGAGAAGCCGCAACTGCTCGAGGAGCTTGAATTTCGTGAATTCTGTACTCGTGATAAAGTTCACGGACGAACGAGCAGTCAGAGTTGGAAAGCATAAAAAAAGCCTCTTTTTCTGCAATTATGTCACAAAATTTCTTCAGTCTGATTTGCTCCTCATACGAAAAGCCTCCAGCATTATAACCTGTAAAGTTTGATGTTTGAGATACTGGGGCATAAGGAGGGTCTAAATAAACGAGTGTTCCTTTCTCAATGTGTGAAAGAGTGTCACAATAATTCCCGTTTAGTATCATAATGTCGTTTCGATTCAAATACTCTGATATAGCACAAACCTTTGAGTACTCGTGATAGTCAGGATTTTTGTAGTACCCATATGGAACATTAAAAAATCCTTGAGAATTAACACGATACAAACCATTAAAACATGTTTTATTCAAATAAATGATGCGAGCAGCTTTTTCTATGACTGAAAGCTTCGCAAACAATGGAGACCGATCAATATCACGAATCTTATAAAAATGTTCGACTGAGTTTACATGCTTCTCCAATTCTAGGAGTAACTCTTTCGGGGTGTCACGTACTACCCGATACACGTTGATAAGTTCCCCATTCAAATCATTAATAACAGCTTTCTTCGGTTGTACTGAAAGCAACATCCCACCCGCTCCGACAAACGGTTCAACATAATTATTGATTTGGCTGAGAGGGGGCATTAACTTACGCAAAGTTGGGGCAAGAGCACGCTTTCCCCCGACCCACTTGAGCAGGGGGGAAATGAACTTTTTCGGAGAATTAGGGAATATGCTCTGCATAATGCCTTATTTTACCATATTATTTATGTTATGCAAGCAGTTGCTTTGCCCGTAATAGCAACTCATATTTAGCAGCACAGTCGCTGCCGGAGCCGCGAGCCATGTCGACCTTGCCACCGCCTTTACCCGAGACGATGGGAGCGAGAGAACGAATGAGATCACCGGCAGAGAGTCCGGCAGCCTGTGCTTCCTCCCCGCAGTACGCGCCGAGTTGAAGACTCCCCTTATCACAGACAACGAGGAAAGCAGCTCCGGTAAATTGCCGTTTACGCAAACCGTTGAAAAGTTCGGTGAGCAGATCCGCCCCACCCTCTGCAGAGAGTACAAGGCGCGATCCGGTGAGTTGCTCGGCAAGCAAAGCATCCGCCAAGCTTGCAGCGGCGGCAGCACGCGCCTTCTTCAGTCGTTTATCTGCCTCCTGCGCCGCTTCCTTGAGCACGGCGACGTAGGCAAAGAATTGATCGAGCAACGTATTCACCGTCCTTATGTCCTTCGCCCGGAGCGCCTTCACGCCGGGCTGCTCGTCATTCGTGGGCACAGGCACCGTGTCCTGTCCGAGCTCGGCTAATTTCGCATTGACCGAGGTGACTTTCTCAAGCGCTTCCTTGCACTCCGGCAAATGGCGCTCGATCATCTCGCGTACGGCAGCATAACCGGCGGCGCCGCAGGAAGCCTCAATGCGACGCACCCCGCTCGCTATGGCACCTTCGCTGCGGATCTTGAAGAAGCCAATCGCCCCGGTGCGGCGCACGTGGGTCCCACCGCAGAGTTCCATGGACACGCCGTCGAACTTTCCATCTTCACCGCCCATCTGCACCAGTCGTACAGTATCGCCATATTTGTCGCCGAAGAATTGACAGACTTCCTTGTGTTGACGGATTTCGCTCATCGCGTGCTCGGCGGCAGACACAGGCAGGTCCTGTTGTACCCAATCGTTCACGAGTTCCTCCACTCGGCGCAGTTGGTCCTTGGAGATGGGTGAGCTGTTCACATCGAAACGCAGGCGATCAGCTTCTACCAGCGACCCCTGCTGAGCAACATCCTCGCTCACCACCGTGCGCAAGGCTCGGTGCAGCAAATGTGTAGCGCTATGGTGGGCTTCAACAGCACGCCGCCGTTCAGTATCCACAGCGAGTCGCACCTTCGCCCCCACGGCAGGCTTGACTCCATCCGCAACGGAGATGAGGTGCGCACGAGCTTGTCCCACCTGCTGCACACCGAGCACCGGGCAGCTTTCCCCGGAACACTCAAGAGCGCCTGCGTCACTCACCTGCCCACCCATTTCAGCATAAAAAGGAGTCTGATCCGTAATCACAAAGAGAAGACCTTCCTGCTCATGCAGCTCAGTCACTGTGGCCTCGCAAGCATCCTGCTCATAACCAACAAACTGCGTGCATTGATCAGTGCGAATATCCAGCGCGCGCACGATTTGTTTCTTGCGGGCAGCTTTGGCGCGTTGTCGCTGTTCTTCCATGAGCTCTTCAAAGCGGACAGAATCCACGGTGATACCGCGCTCACGCGCCATGAGCTCCGTGAGATCGAGCGGGAAGCCGTACGTGTCATACAGCTTGAAAGCGAAATCGCCAGAGATGCTTCCCGCTGCCGCCGCTTCCTTATCGAAGAGTTCCAGCCCGCGATCCAGCGTTTCATTAAAGCTCGTCTCCTCACGCAGCAGAACCTCCTTGATGGTGGAAGCGCGCTCCTGCAACTCCGGGAAAACGTCCCCCATCTGCTCCACCAGAGTATCCACCAGTTGCGAGAGAAACGGTCGGGTGAGCCCCAGCGAACGCCCGTAGCGTACAGCGCGGCGCAGGATGCGGCGCAGCACATAGTTGCGTCCGTTGTTGCCCGGCAGAATGCCATCGGCAATGGAGAAAGAAAGCGTGCGTATGTGGTCGGCTATCACGCGGAAGGCAACACTCTGCTGCAGAGCTCCCCGCTGCTCCGGCAGAGCATCCTGAGGATAAAGGTCGTCATAACGCAAACCGCAAATCTGTTCTAATTTGGCGAAGACAGGAGCAAAAACATCGGTGCTGTAGTTGGAAACGCGTCGTGAAAAGTCGGTGAAATTTCCGGTGCACTGCATCATGGCGCAAGCCCGCTCAAAGCCCATGCCTGTATCCACGTGGCGCGCCGGCAGGTTCCGGAAGCTCCCGTCCTTCTCCGCATTGTACTGGATGAACACGAGGTTCCATATCTCAATGCATTGATCACTACCGGCGTTCACCAGCGCTCCTTCCGTATCCCCCTCCGGCGTGAGATCCACATGCAACTCCGAGCAAGGGCCGCAGGGCCCCGTTTCTCCCATCATCCAGAAGTTGTCGTGCGCATTGCCATTCACCACATGCACCTTCGGATCCATTCCCTTGCTCGCAAAGAGCGCCGCCCATGCGTCGTACGCCTCCTGGTCGAATTCACCCGGATCCCCTTCCCCGGGCGCATACACCGTAGCATAGAGCCGCTGCACAGGGAAGCCCCAACGCTCCACAATGAGTTCCCAGGCCCACGTAATTGCCTCCTTTTTGAAGTAATCGCCGAACGACCAGTTGCCCAGCATTTCGAAAAAGGTGTGGTGGTAGGAATCCTGCCCCACGTCCTCAAGATCATTGTGCTTGCCACCGGCACGAATGCACTTCTGCGTATCCGTGGCACGCGCCGGCTGCCAGGGCGGGGTCCATACTCCCAGAAAATACGGCACGAACTGATTCATCCCCGCATTTGTGAAGAGCAACCCCGGGCTCTGAGGCATCAGCGATGCAGAAGGCACTACAGTATGTCGCTTCTCGCGGAAAAAATCTAAAAAACTCTGTCGAATTTCTGCCGATGTCATTGCGCCGCACAGCATACACCATATTCCTCCTCTTGGCAAGAGTGAGATGGAGTTACACCTGACCTTGTGGATTGCAAAATTAAATGCAACAGGTTCTTGGCACAAAAAAGGGTGCCAAGAAGTTCAAAGCATGCTAGAGTC
>CANRLM010000044.1 GCA_947631435.1 uncultured Akkermansia sp. | reverse complement strand
TTGTGAGGTAGTGAATATTTTGCCGTCTTTTTGGAATTGCTCCGTGGAGTCATTCCACAAAAATATACGAAGAAGGGTAGGTTACATTTTTGGTCACATAGCACGGTCACATAAAAAAATCACGCTAGACCTAGTGAAACCTAGACCCACGACACTTATGAGCTGGATTGAAAAACGCAAAAATTGCAGATGCTGGATTGCTTGCTGGATGCAGGGAAGCCGAAAGATTAAACGTTCGACGGGGATTCGCATCGAAGCAGGTGCAGCCGGGCGGCACACGCGCGCACTGGCTGAGCAGACCGCGGCGGCTAGGGAATGCACGGAGAAGAATCGCTCTCGGTCGTTCAAGGTGTTTCTGGAGTTTCTGGGGACGGATGCAGACAGGCGAATTGACACCATCACGCCCGCGATTTGCAGGGAGTTTGTGCGGCGTATGCTGAAGAGGGTTTCTCGTAATACGGTGCGGCAGTTTCGTACGTATGTCGCCGCTGTGTTCACGAGGGCGGTGGAGGTGGATGATTATCTGGGCAAGAACCCTTTTGCCGGGGTGGATATGGGCGTGGAGGCGCGCGCCATTATCCCTGAGCGAGGAGAAGACCAGCAAAAGCGGTTGCCGTTCACGCTGGAGGAAGTCCGCTTCATGATTCAGAGCTTCCCTGCCCCTTTGACAGCAAGAACCAGGGCTCAACCCGATTTTTTCGCACGGCGTCGATAGGAATCGGTTATTCGTCGTAAGTAAACGCGTTATTTTGTGGCACTCCTTTTTCTGCTGCTCAAAAACAGCGCAAGGTAACTGTTACGAATTCCAACCGGCAAAAACAGCTTCCCCGTAGCGTACGTGGAGGAAGAGAAGAGTCATCCGAGAAAAAGCTGCGGACTCTTTACGCTCCCAGTCTCACGATGCGGGTGGAAAAAGAGCGAGGATCGCGGGAAATCGTGAGCAGCGTCGTATTGGGAGGCATAAGAGTACCCCCGAAGCGATCTGCCCATTCAACGAGGAGGATCATGTGGGGGGAAGCGTCAAGAAAATCCTCCCACCCAATGGAGAGAACTTCCTCTGGCGAACGAAGACGATAAAAATCAAAATGCGCGGCAGGAATACGAGCCTCGGGATGCTCCAAAACCAGGCCAAAAGAGGGACTGGCGGTTGGTATGGGAGAACCGAGACCTTCAAGAATTCCCCGAACGAGGCAAGTTTTCCCGACACCAAGATCACCGACAAGACCAAGCACATCCCCAGGCTCAAGAAGAGGGGCAAGATTTCGCCCCAAAAGATGCATATCTCCCTCAGAAAGAATTGTTGCAACTCCACCAGAAAAAAAATTATCCGCACTTTTCATTATTTTAATAAATTTTGCTTGCCAAAGGAGGGATCCTGTCTATAATGTGCCAGTCCGCCGCGGTGGACGCAACAATAAAATCAAAGAAATTATGGCATACGCAGTATTTGCATCTGGCAGTAAGCAGTACAGGGTTACTGTAGGTGACGTGGTGGAGGTAGACCGACTTCCCGGCGTCGAGACAGAGGGAGAGGCTATATTTGATCGCGTGCTGATGATTGAGGATGCGGAAAATACCAAGGTGGGCACTCCGGTGGTGGAGGGGGCCAGCGTGAAAGCTCAGGTTTTGGATGCTGCTGCCCGTGGTCCAAAAGGAGTGGCGTTTAAGTTTAAACGCCGCAAAGGCTTTCATAAGAAGAAGGGTTTCCGAGCTGCCTTGACTAAGGTAAGAATCACCGAAATAGTCGATTAATTATTAACTTTTTATTTTTTCAGACATGGCACATAAAAAAGGACAAGGTTCAGTACGCAACGGACGCGACTCACGCAGTAAACGTCTCGGAGTAAAAAAATTCGGTGGTCAGTCCGTGGTGGCCGGTAATATCATCGTACGCCAGCGCGGCACCAAATTCCACCCTGGCAAGGGCGTCGGTATGGGAAGGGATTACACGATCTTCTCTCTGATTGATGGTCGCGTGTTCTTTGATCACGAAGGGCGCCGTGTAAATGTGACTGAGGAACCCACCGTGTGAGAAACGGGTACTGGATGGCCCCAGATGCCTGATTTCCAACCCCGCGCAGTACTCCACCGCGCGGGGTTTTGTGTGAAGACTTCCTGACGAATGAGCTGTTTTGCCACAGACGACAAGTGGCTTGTCAGTGAAATAGGGACATAGTAGAATGGAAACATGAAACGCTTGGGACGAATTCTCATCCTGACAGCGCTATGTTGTCTGTCAGGATGCTATCCTCCACCGGAACAATATCCGTACACAAAGTTAATCCAAACGCGACGAGGAACACTGCAGGAACATCTCACAGAACTATTGCCAGCAGGACAAAGCAACGTACCGGCGGCGAGAGAAGAGGCGAAATGGCTTGCCGACACAGCCTACAAGGCAGCGGCGGGCATCTCACGTGTTAACGGCAGTCGTTTTCCGGGCTGGGCCGGAAATGCCCTCATCAATACTCACCTGCAAAATCGAGGCCTTTGCTGGCATTACCAGCACGACATGTATCGTGAACTAAGGCGACGTCCATTGCAATTTTTCCGCATTGGTTGTTGCGTGCGCGACAGAGCACGCCGGTCCGAGCACAACTGCGTGTATGTAGCGGCTAAAAATGGAGTCTGGCCGCACGTGTGGGTATTGGATGCCTGGCTCTGGAATGGACGTTTGAAAGTGAGCAAGGGAGAAGAGCTGGACCCTGAAGACTGGGCCGACCTGCCCGAAGTGACGGACACGCTCTCCCAATTTTACACTGAAGGTCACAACTGGCCAATTGAGCATTGGTTTATGGTACGTGGGGAGGACGGACAGTACGCCCGATACAACACACCTGGAATCGAAAATTCGAAGCAGTACAGGGACATGAGTTGTAATATCTTTCGGGGCTACAAAGAACATCCAGACAAACGGACTAATTATTGATTCGCACGGTAGAACGATTCAAAACGCGCGTTGCGTTCGCTCCAAAATGAGGCGAAATCCGACAGTGGGACTTCGGTAGTCCACCGGGCGCGGGGTACGAATACCGGTGGAGAGTTGCGCCGGACGGAAGGAGGTGTAGTCCCCGCCGCGAGTGACGCCGTAATGACGGAATGCGAAACCAGCAGGACCTCCGTATTCATCGCTCACCCATTCCTGCACATTGCCGATGAGATCGTACATCCCCAACGCATTTGGGGCAAAAGATCCCACAGGAGCCAGGAATGGAAATTGATCCGAATAGTGCTCAATGGTGTATTGAGGAGAAACGTAGGGGAGAGCCGAAGTGTCTGAAAAATTCCCTGTGCCAGGGGGAGGAGGCCACTGTGTCCCCCATGAAAAATGGGGCAAAAGGGAAGAACGCGCCTGTTGTGCACGCTCGTAGGGAGATTTTCCCTTCTCCTCCTTGATGCCGACAAGGATGCTCCACTCCTCATCCGTGGGAAGACGATATTCATCCGTAGGGCCAATGATACCTGCCTCCCTCTCCTGGGTGGTGAGCCAGCGCGCAAAATGCTCGGCATCTGCTCGGGAAACGCCAACTACTGGGTGGTGAGCCTCCTGAGCAAAATCCGTGGGCGCCGGCATAGGGGACCCCGTAGTGGCAACAAATGCGTGGTAATCTGCCACGCGCACCTCCGAAACTCCAGCGAGCAATGTGGGAGAAATAGGCCGGAAGGAGAGTCCGAGACTGTTCATCCATTCTGCGCCGAAGGAGACAGAGTTATTGACCCGAAGAGAAGCACTGATGACAAGATTTTTGGGAGAGATACCACTGTAACGCGCCGTGGCATAACCGGGTTTCTTGAATTCGATGAAATACGGTGCCAGAGGAACGCGTACCCCCTGCAACGGCGTCACCCCAATAGGTCGCCCATTCAACCATACCGTTGCACCAGGCGGCGACGAGTGCAGGGAAATCGGCGTTTTTTGCACCGGTCGCGTCACGAGACGATAGGCACACGTCCCATCACGTGCTGTCCCTGGCTCCGGCAGTGCGACAAGCGTATGGTCGTATCCCAGCAATCCCTGCGTTTCGCACATACGCGCCAACCACAAAATGTAAGCGTTGATACCGCCGGGAGTCGTACGCACGTATTCCCCGGCAGCGGAGTAGGGCAAATCTCCTAAGGAAGGAGAGTGGCGTAGGAATGTTTCAAACTGCTGCATCGTCACAGGACTCAGGGCTCGGTGTTCCCCACTGCCAGCGCGGTAGGTGGACCCTAAGGCGTCCTGCCAATCTTGTCCACGGCGCGGTGGACGGTAAGGCTGTAAATCTCCTCCCAGCGCCAGGAGCCCGCGCTCCGGCGCAGTAGCAAGAATTTTTTTATCAGCGTACCCTTCCTTGCGCAAGATGAACGAAAGCCTGGCTTTAGGACGCACTTCGACTGGGCCGTACGGCGTTTCTTCCACATAGGTGCCATCCGAGGTGTAGATAGAAGCACCGGCGGGCACTGTAGAGATAAAAATGTGGCTGGTATGTTCCTCTCGGTTGCGCGTGGCTACGGCGCCAGAAAACCTTTCACGAATCGTCTGCACGAGATTTTCCCAAAAAAGAGGTCTGAGATACACCCCCACAGCAACGACGAGGCTAAACAGCAAGAGCAGGACAACCACCGCTCTCATTCGTCGCGACCGCCTACCCCCCCGAATCGCCTGATGCGAGGGAGCATACTGCCTCATGGCATCAAGCCTCTCTGCTAACACACGGGCGGAAATAATCGTGCTTTTCTGAATACGAGGCTCGGCAGCAGCGCAGATAATTTCATTGAATTCCAGCCATCGCTTGCGCGAATCGCCCTCCACCACCTTCTCCGGCAAGGAAGGAAACTCCAGCCGATCTTTCCCCGTGCTCATTTCGTAGAGAACCTTTGCCAGTGCATACACATCTGCCCGCGGCGTGCCCGGTCCCTCTGGAGGTATATATCCCTCCGTCCCCACAAAAGACGGGTTATTACACATGGCCACAGATCCCGCATCGGCCAGCTTGGCGCGCCCATTCACAAAAACAATATTGGAGGGTTTTACATCGCGGTGCACCAGCTGTTCACAACGCATACCGTCGAGGGTGTGCGCCAACTGACTACCTACCTCCAGCACATAATCCAGAGGCATTGGATTGTGCCCATAAAGTTCCACGTCGCTCTGCAACGTCCGCGGCACATAACTTTCCGGATCAATGTGAATCCCCGTGTAGGCATCATCCGCCAGCTCCATCACGTAGTAGTAGTACTCATGGTCTGCCACAGCCCCCTGCCCTACGTGCAAAATATGCACCACTCCCGGTATTTTTCTCGACACCGGTTCGTAATGGAGTACCCCTTCAAACTCCCGAGCATACGTCACATCGTCTTCATAATCCTCGCGCCATACCACCTTCACCGCTCGATACGACGACGTGAGCGAACGTCCCAACCACACCTCCCCGTATGCGCCGGTTCCTATAAGCCGCAATATCTCATAATCCGGCACGACAGGACGCAACCCCTCCTCCGTACGCTCCGAGCGACGGCGGGAGTTCTTACCGAAGCTATCCGATGGAGCAGCTTCCATACACGCAGTGATTATACGCCACGCACGCCTCAAAGCAATGCGAAATTACACTCGCCCTCCGGCTGTGAGAATCAGATACCGAAAGGGGCAGGAAGTACATATCTTCATCGCCATGAATTTCGACTTGACTTGGTATGATCTCACCGCTAGCATGAGCCCCAGAACGACGGCGATGACAACAAACGAGATATGGATCATCAGCGGAACCGCCCTCGCCGGTTTTGCACTTGCTTTTTTCATCGCGTGGGTTGTGATGCTCTATCGCGCAGCAAAGCTGCGAGCAGAAAATGCGAGACTGCAATCAGAGGAAAAATTACTGAATGATCAGCTCATTCAGGTGAGAAATGAGCATGACGCTGAATTGCAACGACTCCGTAATCAATTTATCGAAAATCAAAAGGAACAACAACAGCGCTGGGAAGCCGACCGCAAAAGTCTGGTCAGCGAATTTAAAAACCTCGCCACAGAGACCCTGCAGGAGCGAAGCCGCCAGCTGAAGACAGATAATACAGAAAGCATGGACGCCCTCCTCAAGCCCCTGCATCAGCAGCTCAATGGTCTCTCTATGGCCCTGCAGGAGGCACAGAAAAATGGTCTGGAGGGACGCACGCGTCTGGAGGAACGCCTCGTCCAGATGACTCAGAAAACCGACCAGATTAGTAAGGGGGCTAATGAACTTGCGAATGCTCTGCGCGGCAATCACAAATTACAGGGACAATGGGGTGAGATGATTCTTGAAAAAATGCTGGAAAACAGCGGATTGCGCAGAAACGAACATTATCGCCTGCAGGAAGATTTCAAGGATGACGATACCGGCAAAAAATGGATACCGGACGCCATCGTCATGTTCCCGCGCAATCGCAGTCTGATCATTGATGCTAAGGTCTCTCTGAATGATTACATCGACTATGTGAACGCGCCGGATGAACGGACACAACAGGAAAAACTCAAACGGCATCTCGCCGCTGTGCGGGATCATATTGACCGTCTCTCATCCAAGAATTACGCCGCGTTGCGGAAGCAGGATGTCGTAGAGGATACCATCGATTACGTACTTATGTTCATGCCAAATGAGGGAGGATACATTGCCGCTCTCCAGGCTGACCCACAGCTGGTGAATTACGCGCACGACAGGAAAATTCTGCTAGTCGGACCGACTAATCTGAGCATGGCTCTCGTCCTCGTTCAGCACCTCTGGCTGAATGAAACTCAACTCAAAAACGCCTCCGACGTTTTCTCCCAAGCCAGAAAACTTTATGACGCATTCGGTTCCTATTACAAGTCATTTACAAAAATACAAGCTAAAATAGGTGACCTCCAGAATGCCTACAGTGAAGCCGAGAAAAAATGGAGCGCCCCACGCAGTGGAATTGAATACCACTACCGCAAACTCGGCAGCATGGGCATCGACCTCAAAATGAGCTTGGGAGAACCGAATGCCGAAGAACTCCGGGACGAATGAGGAACCCTGAGGTCTGATCGTGGAGCGCAGGCCTCCCGGAGAAACCTTTTCAAGTGCATGTAGATCCCTTGCAGACGCTTTGCCGTGCCATTGCCGCGGCTTGCGCTCTATCCGTGCGTTTTGCTTGCCAAGAAAAGAGGGGTGTGGTACATTCGCACCCGCATGATTACGGACGGTGAGGCTCTGAAAGCGTGGGCTGTGCGTGCGAATGCACAGCCCTCCGGACGTGTCGTGCTGGATTTGGAAGCGGACAGCCTGCACTGCTACCGGGAGAGGTTGTGCCTGATTCAGTATGCCGATGAACAAGGAGAGGAAATTATTGATCCTCTGGCAATCAAGGAGATGCAGCCCTTCAAGAACTGGCTGCCTGGCGCGCAGGTGTGGATGCACGGGGCGGATTACGACATGGAACTCTTGCTGAAAACCTTTGGCTCACTGCCAAGTTTGATTCTGGATACGCAAGTAGCAGCGCAACTGTTGGGGTATGAGCAATTTGGATTAACTGCGCTGGTGGAGCAATTTTACGGCATCGTGCTAAGTAAGAAGAATCAGAAAGCAAACTGGGCGATACGTCCCATACCCGCTGAGATGCAGGAATACGCTCAGGGAGATGTGGCCTACATGCTAAAATTGGCAGACCGCCTTGTGCGACAATTGCGTGAAAAAAAACGCTACGAATGGTTTCTGGAAAGTTGCCGCTACAACATGAAGCGTGCCAGGCAGCGCCACCGCGACAAACAACGCTGGGAAGACTGGCGCATCAAAGGCTGTGGGAAACTGGAGCGCCGGGGTCTGGCAGCCCTGCGCGCCCTCTACAACTGGCGCTCTGCCGAGGCAGCGAGGTTGGACTGCCCGCCCTTCCACGTGTGCCACAACGAAGCCCTGCTGCGCTGGAGCGTGCAGTTGGAATCGTTCGGAACAGCAATGCCCCTGTCGTATTGGTCGGGTCCGCGTTGCGCGCGCTTTCGCCGCGCCGTTCGCAATTTTCAACTGCTGGACGAGGAGGAGTACCCAATCATCAGAAAAAGCAGCTCCATTCACTATGCGAACTACAATGAAACTCAGCTTGAGCATTGGATGCAGCGGAGGGATGCTCTCGCGCAGGATCTCGGGATTGAGCCGAGCTTGCTCGCCACGCGGGGGCAGCTGGAATGTCTCGCAGCCGGAGCTCGGAAAGCCGCGGATCTCATGAATTGGCAGCGGAATCTACTACTGGGCGAAACACCTCTTCCCCGCCATGCCAGATAAACGCCACACACATCATTTGCGGCTTGGTCGGGAAGAACTCGCTCGCATTCTCTCGCTGATGATTCCGCTCTACCTCGCCAACCTCATGAGCATGGGAATGGGGGTGATCGATACCGTCGTGGCAGGGCGCGCCGGCACGCAGGATCTCGCCGCGGTGGCTCTCGGCTGCTCGGTGACCGCCCCCATCATGGTCTCCGTCGGCGCCATCCTCAGCATCCTGGGGCCCATGGTATCCCGCCTGCTGGGGGAGGGACGTGAAAGTCGCGTGGGCTTGCTTATGAACCGCGCCCTGATTCTCAGCGTCTTGCTGATGTTTGTCGAACTTGGTTTACTCTACGGCGGCAGCTGCATTTTCCCGCTCATTACCAACTTGCCGAAACTCGCCGCTGGGGCGGCCGAATACGTGTATTACCTCATGTACGCCGTACCGGCAAGCTTGGTTATGCGCGTGGTGCAGGGCTGCTGGGAGGGCTACTCGCGAACTCGCCCCGCGATGGTGGTATGCCTGCTGGGTCTGGTACTGAATGTCCCCCTGAACTATGCCTGCGTGTTCGGTCAATGGGGATTCCCGGCGCTGGGAGGCCCCGGCTGCGGACTGGCGACGACGATTGTGCATTGGCTCATGTGTATTGTGCTGTTGGGATTATTGATGCTCAGTCGGCAACACCGTCGTCCGGCGCAGCAGATGCTCGCCCTGCCACGCCGCTGCACCCACCCGCTGATGCGGCGTATCCTGCAGCTTGGGTTGCCGCTGAGTGTGGCTTCTCTCTGCGAAATGAGCTATTTCTGTGTAGTGACGTTGGTCATAGCGCCACTCGGGGAGCAAATGGTGAGCGCCCAGCAGATCGCCATCAATATATCCGGGGTGGTCTTCATGTTCCCGCTCAGCCTGAGTGTGGCGGTCTCCATCCGCTCCTCCTTCCTCATCGGCGCGCGGCGTCGGCACGCCTTTCGCGCTATGGTGCGCAGCGTGTTGAAGTTCATGTACGCTACGGTCGCAATCTTCATGATCGGCATGATTTCCTTCGCCCGCGCCATCACCTCTCTCTACACGACAGATCCCCTCGTGGCATCCACTGCATCCGGTCTCATCATCCTCTGCGCACTCTATCAATTTTCAGATGCCACACAGGCGCTCATGGCCGGCCTGTTGCGCGGCTGCCACGACACATCCATCATCACCTGGGCCAATATCTTTTGTTATTGGCTGCTCGGCTTCCCCCTCTCCGTCCTTCTCATCCGGACGGATTGGCTCTTACCCGCCATGGGTCCGGCCGGCGCCTGGTGGAGCTTCATCATTTCTCTCTCGGTTGTAGCGTTTATTCTCTACCTCCGCTTTTGCTCCACCTCACGCGCTGTATTTGCCGGGCGTCACGGCAGGGTCTGATCGTACTCTTCCGGGGTTCTGGCGGACTCCGGGCGCTGTTATCGCCCTGGCCATCCCGGTGGATGAGCGGGGGCAAGCGTGGCGCCGGTTTTTTCTTTTATCGAGAGGCCAGCGAGGCATATCTTTCTCTCCAGACAGAAAGTAATTCTATTCTTGCTTGTTTACCCATCTTAAGTGACATGTGCTTGATACTACCCCTTTATTTTTGAGGCAATGCGGCTCGTCAACGCCATGGACTTCTCGAGGGAATCGATGAACCCCATCTCAACGTTCCACAAAGCAATAAAGCATATTGCCAATCAGAAAGAGTCTGTTACGTGTCGGCTTTTCCCCTTCTGTGACTGTTGAGCAAATTCATGAACCTTTTCTTTTTTTCATGCAGGCTCGCCCCTTACGTTAGTGTGGACGATATTCCTCAACTCTCTCACTTTATTCAAAATAGTATCGATGCCGACGTATCTGCGAGCGCCGAGAATACCAACATGACATAGATGTTGTATGACAGCTTGAAATTCCAGTTCTACTGGAGCATTAACAAGATATTGTGCTACAGCCTCATTAAAATCCTGGATACCAGTTGCTTTTCGTGCTATTAAACCATAACATCCTCTTCTAGTGTAGTTGCGTGAAAAAAGCGAAAACTTGCAACTATAAAATGATAAATAATGTTCCAGCAAGTAGATTGACCAAGGATGACCATTCATAGGCGGAAGCATATCCAAATGGGAGAATTGACCTATGATGGTGAATTCTCTTGGACAGAAGGCATCCAATAAATGATCGATGTAAGCTGTCTCAAATTGAAGATTTTCGCGGTTGACGAAAAGATCATAACTTACTCGTGCTGATATTTCGTATATGTACGTGAAGGGAATGGAATCTGCACCTAGCTGCTTTGCGAGCTGGAGCAGATCAGACAAAGAAAACTCGTCATGTTGCTTGCAAAAATTCATAAATATGTCTGTAATCTCCATGGCCTTCTCGCTAGTGACGCAGGAAATATTAAACTTAAAATCGCGTCCGAGTTTATGACGCAGCACGGCATATGAGGATGATGGGGAAAGAAAAGGATACTCCTCAAGTATGTTGGGCCTTACATTCCGGACTATATCAAACAATTGCAGAGACGTTACATAACTTTTCGATCTTAATTCTTCTACCATTAGGTTTTTGATTTTGAACAATTCACTTTCCGTGAAACATATCAGGTCAGCATGAAAAATTTCCCCTTGTTTTGGAATAATGACGCCATAGAGGGCTGAAAAATTATTTCTTGTTAATATCTTGTTAAATCTATCTTTCGAAATACTCGGCAAGAGAGCCTTGAGGGCATCTTTTGAAATGGGCGCCGTTTGCTCGCGCACTTTGTTGCAAATTTCGGAGGCAAGATCTCCTCCCTGCAAAGAAGAATCATTCGCTTGAATGTACTTATTTTCGCAAACGTATGACCCATCATTGAATTTTTTGAGAAATTCTTGGAGCTGTTTTACCTGTATATTTAAACCGTCCTCGCGTATAAGTTCCACAATTTGCGCATAATCTACAAGCCTTGCGCCTGCTTCAAAATAATTTCGGATATAATGAAAAATTTTACACTGTGTTGCTTCCGGCAAAAACATTTCCTTGGTTATGTAAACATGGCGTTCACTGTCGAACATCGTATTCCTGCTAATCATCGTCCTGATATCCTCTCGCGAGTAGAGCAACCCTGTTCCGTACTCCTTTTGCCATACAGAATACAGTTTATCATAATCTGCATCAGTTTCTAACGAGATTTCACCGCCTAACCGGCGATTCACCAACCCAAGCAAATTCTGCGTGTTTTTCCTATGTTCATCTTTAGAAATAAGACGATAAGATGATAGGTACTGGACATACATACGTAGAGCGCCTAAATGCCGACTGTTATACTTCGGATGTCGAGCAACTTTAAATCGCAAGTACGCTACCTCCCTTTTGTTTTTATTTTCGAAAAAAGACGCGCTAAACTGCTCTCTTGCTATTTTATCACATGCATACAGCGATGAAATATACGTGCGGCTGCTATGAACGGCGCATATATTATTTGATTTAAGCCATTTAGAGTACCCATCCGCCATAGTTTTCATGTCTCCCGAAACCAGCAATGGTAAATGTGCGTCATTCCTGCCCACGTCCAATATATCCATCAATCGTTCGGCATCACACCTGTCCATAAGGTAGGAACCATACCGTTCGATACAATTTCGATATCTGTCTTTGGTCAGCAGAGTGTCGTACGCCTCACTTGATGTGTAAACATCTATGACTGCCTTAAACTGCTCCTCAAGTGAAATCTTGTCAAATGACGGTGAAAAACGATGTTCTACGCAATATTGCGACAATCTATCTGCAAATTCTTTCGTTAACACCTTAACTTGCAGTGAAAAATTTTCCTTCAAACACCATGCTTCAAAATCACGGGCGTGACTTTTCCCTAGACCGACTTTTCCCTCCTCCTGCCGCTCCTCGGAGTACAACGCTAGATCGAGCAGATAAAAGAGATAATAATTGAGAATCCTCCTTCCTTTTTTATCACAGGAATGTAAAAAATATTCCTTCTGTTCGATAATATCTTTGATGTTTTTAATTTTGAACAAAGATAAATTCTTATTTTCCATGGCAGCATTGATAGCATTCAGGCTGCTCATATACTCCTTAGCTATATGATATGAGAACTTGATTTGTTTAAATAGCCAATTTGCAAATTCATTGCTCACAGGACTTATGTTGTTATTGATCCATTGACTCTGCCACCAAAAACTTACGTACTCATGCAAAAGGAACGCCACATAATAGACGAGAGCTTTCTTCTCATCCTTGTTTAGCTTTATACCGGAGTCGTGCCCCATGAAAATATTATGGAGCAATTTAAGAGTCCTTAGCTCGAAAATAGAAGTTCCTAACTTTTCCCAAGTTTTCTGATCAAGAGACTTCAAAATATCGGTGTATTTACCAACCGTTGCGGAAGATATCTCACAGGAGACGAGTAGCCACGATGTAAAAAGTACCATGTCTGGCTTCAAAGTATCCGCTTTTGTTTCTGCGGCTGTAATTTTAACCCCATCCTCCTCTGTTTCTGACTGGATCTGTTGCGTAAAATGTATCTCGTCCATGGTGTTTGATTTCGGTTACCCGGTCAAACTATACAAAATCTATTTCTTTGTTTCAACATTTATCAGCACTCACTTCTTTCATCCTATTTGTCTTTTCATCCTACCAATCACCTCCCGGACGGCTCAGGAGTCGGACTGGATACATCCTTCTTCGTCTCCTTTCCCTGATCCGAAACAAAGCCACCATTGCGCACGACGTCATGCATCACGTCATAAAGCCCCAATCCTGTGCGACAAAGAGCCCTCTTTTCTTCACGAGCCGAAAAACTTTCACATTTGTTAGCAGGCTCATCCAATAAAACAATCCGTAGAGAGTCTGCTTGCATGTGTCGAAATTATTCTGAAAGTTCGGATAGGTTGTCTCTGCAGAAGCCGCATAACAAGGGTGTGAATTGCAAGAATAAATGCAACAAGATGTGGATTGCAAGATTAAATGCAACAGGTTCTTGGCACAAAAAAGGGGTGCCAAGAAGTTCAAAGCATGCTAGAGTCATTCCGTCCAAAACAACCAAGACACTATGAACCAAGACACCCAAACGCATTGTAACTCCGTTGCCCGAAAAGGCAAGCACATTACCTTCTCCGAGCGTCAGCAAATTGAGCGTTGGCTGCGTGAGAAAAAGTCCATCAGTCAGATCGCTAAGCTCCTCGATCGTCATCGCATCACTATCCATCGAGAAGTCAAACGCGGTTCGGTCTCGCAACTCAAGCACGACCTCACCGTATACCGCGCCTATCGCGCCCAGTTCGCCCAAGATAGAAGTGACGAGCAGAAGAGTGCTCATGGTCCTGCCCTAAAGATCGGCTCCAATCACCAGCTTGCCTCTCAACTCTACAAGCTCATAGCAGGAAAGTTAAAGCACTCCCCCTATGCCGCCCGTCAAATACTCATCAGAAACGGCATCCTCTGCCCTTTCTGCTCCCGTACAATCTACAACTACATTTATCAGGGCATTATTGGCATCTCCCCTCGTGACATGGTTCAAGGCCCTCGCAAGAAACGTAAAAAATCTGTTCATAAACGTCTCTCCCATAACCATACCGGGGCTATCAGTATCGAGAATCGCCCTGAGGATGTTAACCGACGCGAAGAGCTCGGTCACTTCGAGATGGACTGTCTCGTCGGTCCCCGTGGTTCCCACGTCGCCTTGCTCGTCCTCACGGAGCGTGTTAGCCGCTTTGAGATCATCTTGCGTCTCGAACGTAAAAACTCAGAGCAAGTCGTTCGTGCCCTCAACCGCCTGGAACATCGCCTCGGTGCCCAAACCTTCAGCTCCATCTTTCGTTCCATCACCACCGATAATGGCTGCGAGTTCGCCGACTCTGCCGCTATCTCTACCTCCTGCTTCTCCTACAAATCTCGTACCATTCATTACGTCGCCCATCCCTACTGTGCCTCTGAACGCGGCAGCAATGAAAATGCCAACCGCTTTATCCGTCGCTTCTTCCCTAAAGGCACGGATTTATCTGGCATATCTCAAAAAACTCTCAATGCCATCGCTCTCTGGATGAATCACTACCCTCGCGCCATCTTCAATGGCAAATCCGCTTGGCATATGGCTCAACCCTTCCGCCACTATTTTACCCCTCTCTTCTCATGACCTCAACTTTTTCTGTCATCTGTTGCATTTAATTTTGCAATCCACAGTGAAAGCTTTGCATAAGCCGCGTCTACAGGAGGGCGAAGTGGTCGCTCTGACATGGGAAAACATCCAGCGCCTCTTGCAGATCGCTAAACTGGCACCTCATCGCGATTGTAGACCGGCCCTGGGCATCATGCTGTGGGCTGGGGTACGCCCGGCAGAAATGCGACGTCTCCATTGGGAAGACATCGATTGGGACGATGATGTCATCATGATCAGTGCCAGACACAGCAAAACCGGTGGAGCACGCTGTATCACCCTTCATCCTGTTTTGCGACGCTGGTTGAGAAAACTTTGTGATGGAGAAAAGTTGTCGGGTCTCATTTGCCCCCTGGGCTGGAAAAAGTTATGGTACAATCTGCGAAAAGAGGCGGGAGTCCTGCCATGGCGGCAAAACGTACTGCGACATACTTTTGCCAGCTACCACCTCAAACATTTTCGCAATCCCTCACAGCTCCAGATCGAGATGGGGCACTCTACGCCGGAACTCCTCCGCACGCGTTATTTGAACATGCGCGGTATCACGAGAGAACATGCGCGCCTGTTCTGGTCTTCCAGGGAATGGTGCCGGTGAAACTGGAGTATGCTTGCGCGTACCGTCTTTCACGATCCACACATTTGTTCTTGCGCCGCCATTTGCGTGGGAGTATAAGTGCCGTGTGAGGCAGCAAATGATTATTTTCGGAGCTAGTGGGCGCGCAGGCAAAGTGCTGGTCGACACCGCACGCGCGGCAGGGTGGGAAACCCTCACTCCCGCACACGAAAAGTGCGATTTACTGCAGCCCAGGGCAGCGGCTGGTTACGTATTAGCTCACCCGGAAGCGAAAGCGGTGGTGAACTGCGCTGCCATGGCCTCACCGGATGTCTGCGAATCTGATGCATTGGGTGCGCACCTGGTGAATGCTCTCAGCCCTGGAGAAATGGCGCTGGCCTGCCGCCACACTGGCGCGCGTTTCCTGCATCTCTCCACCGATTACGTGCTGGACTCCCGCCGCCCCGGGCTGAAAGCTGAAACCGCTCGTTGCACCCCCTGCAATACTTACGGCATGAGTAAGCTCGAAGGCGAACTCCAGATCATTGAGGCGCTGCCAGAATCCCTCATCCTGCGTGTCTCGTGGATCTGTGGTAATCCTCACCGCCCCAGCTTCCCGGAAACTGTTGTGGCGCGGGCCCTGCGTAAAGAACCCCTCGCAGCCATCGTGGATAAATTCTCTCTGCCTACACACGCTCGAGATATTGCCACGGTCATTCTCGCATGTATCGACAAACCGGAAGAAAGCGGGATCTGTCATCTCTGTGCACAGGGAGAACCAATGAGCTGGCATGACATCGCTTCCGTTGCCCTGAGCTGCGCACGCGAGCTTGGGGCTCTGGGAGAGGCCCCCTCCATCACACCGCAACACCTCGCGAATGTCTCCTTTTTCCGCGCTCAGCGTCCCATTCACACCGCAATGAGCAGTTTACGCCTCGGACAAATCCTCAACCATTCCATGCCAACAGCCCGGGACACCATCTACCGCGCCGTGAAAGATTTCTTACAAACGGCTGACAGGCGGGAAAACTAGGCGATGCGTTTGCGAGAGCGGCGAGCGAGAAAGCAACGAATGCGCCAGCCAATGTGGCGCTGGGATTTGACGATGATAGCCGTCAGCACGATGATAAAACCTACCCATTGCCCCGGCATCGTGCTTTCAGCATAAACCGCCCAGCCAAGCAACGTGGCCTCCGTTGGCTCCAGGCAGGAGATAATGCCGAATTCGAGCGCTCGGAGGCGTTTCATGGCAAAAGCCACCAATACCAGCACGCACACGCCCTGCAGAAGACCAATCGCCAGAAGCCATGGCCAGTTCTCTCCGGGATACTTCATCCATGGTTGCGGAGCTGCCATCAACGGACCGATGAGCACCAGGGTACCTGCAGCGGATTGCCAGAATACGCGGCTCAACATCCCCACCTCCAGCGACATAAACCGGTTAATCACCAGATAAAATGAATAAAACAGCGCAGCGAGAACTCCGCAGAGAATACCAAAAGCATCGTGGCGCTCGATGTCTCCGGCATCACCCGTCGGCGAAAAACTGCACACCAACAGGATGCCCACACCAGCACTTACAAGCAGCATCACATCCCGCCGAGGTGGTTTTTGGCGCTCAATAAATGGTTCCCAGAAGGCCGCCAGAAAAGGTCCCATCGCTGGCAGCATGGCTGCCATGGCAGCGGATGTGTTCTTCAACGCCATGAAGTAGAAGAGTACGCACAGCCCAATTGATGCTCCGGAAAAAAACGCAGCAGGAGAAAACCGCATCGTCTTTTTGCAAGGACCGATCTGATTGAAGATCAACATGATAGAAAACACGACAAGACTCACGCTGAAACGAGAGAAAGAGCTGAGCTGCGCGCAGGCGCCGGATTCACGAACCGGTACACAAAGCATCCCCATAAGCGAAGCAGCCAACAAGGCCGCTATCAAGGCGTGCGCATGCCCGGTTCCCGTTCTCCTCATAACGCCATCGGGTGATTGATCAGTCGTCTTCCGCCACCAGGGCATCCACACAGATAGCGGACCACGTCTCAAGACGTTCGTAAAGCGGTCCCTTTAGTTCGGCTAATGAGTGAAAACCGAGCTCGTCAAGCGCCTTTTCATTCGCCGCCACTTGTTCGTTATCCAAATCGAAGAGATGAACAATACCCAGGTGCACGCTGCCAACCTCATTCGTGTCGTCGTTGATGATGCCATAGAGTTGCTGAGTGGTCTGACCGGAAAAGGTAATCTCCTCGCGGATTTCGCGTTCCATGCCGGCAAGATACGTGTGAGTACTGTCGGTGAGACCATCCACTGGGTTAATGTGCCCTCCAACGCCTAGGGAAAGTTTATTGTGCAGCCGTGTTTCCCCTCCTTTTTTTGTCCTGGCATACGCCAAAAACCGCCCCCTGTGGCGGAAGATCGCGTACGCAACCATCTGCTTAAAACTCGGATCCCCCTCCGCCGCATCACGATCCATGTACCGTGCCACCCCCGGCTTCAAAAACTCCGCCAGGTAGTCCTGCAAGTTCCGACGAAACCCATTGAACGCGCCCACCGCTTCAAACGCCGTCCGTGGCACCACCAACACCTGCTCTCCATTGTATTTCGACATACCCGGATTCTAACATATCTCCGTCCCTATTGCAAGCCGTTCCCTGGGAGTTCCATAGCAAGCACATTTAAGGGAAGGACGAATTACGAAGTGAAAATCAGCGCGCTACTCGCGTTCTCGCGGAGCAGGAGCGTAGCCGAATTTTTGGGATATAACGGAGGGGTGACCAGAAAGCTTTCGCGATGAACTAAGCCCTCGCCAAAGCTTTGCAATCAAGAAGCCTTCCTAATTAGCTACCACGTACGCTCCACCCCACCACCTCAGCTGTCGCTTCGCAGTTCCCGGGCCTTCAGCTCGATAGCCTAATACTTCGCACTTCAAATTGGCTTCGTACTTCTCCTAGTCTCGTTTAGCCTCATCCTCTGCCTTGTACCGGGAAATGTAACTGGAGGGAATGAAGTGATTGCACATGCCACTGCCGTTGAACTGAGAAGTGTAGGAGGTAACACGGTTGTTGGTGAAACTGAGTCGCAGTATAGAGACCTGAGGAATGGTGTCGACACGTTCGTAAGGTGGAACAAAGGTGGAATGGGTACCACCCCGGGAATCTACCCAGGTATCGGCTCGTCCGGGCACAACCCAATTGGTTTGGTAAGTTCCGTCATACGCCCATTCCATGACTTTAACCTTCCCCTGCTCGAAGGTGCGAGTGGGAACGCCAAGGATGGAGATAACCTGCTCTCCGGAGAGCCCCACAAGCTCACGGCAGAAACGCTCGTTGTAGCAGGTGGTGGCACAGGAAGAAAGGAAAAAACCTACGGCGAGAAGCGGAAAGAGAAAGATGTGTTTCATCACTCCTCTCAGTGTACACTCTTTCCGTGATGCCTGCAAGAAAAAAGGTCAAGCGTAAACGCATTTGAGAGAAGTCAATCAATAGAGAAAAGCTCTTGTTGCCTTGTCATGGCTTAGCTCTTCACGATCCCTTCTAATTATTCACCCGCCGTGTTCGGAGTTTAAAGCACAAAGTTGGAAATTAGCACGTTAGAACGCAAATCCGCAACGCGGATACCTGGGTAATCCGCGCGCAAGCGCGCCAGCTCAATACTTTGTACTTGGGCAGATTTGTCTGCCCAGGAAAAAAGGCTTGTCAAGAGCAATCAATGTGCTAGTCTTGTGGTCGAATGAAGCGCTTGGGCCTCATGATTGGACTGATGGTGTGCGGGTTGGTGTCGGGTCAGTACTTTGAACCGTTGCCGATGGACCCCGACCCCGTCAGCGTGACATCCGGGACGTCTGGGAATACCTCCGACACCCCCCGAGCCTCAGTGGACCAGACTCCTCGGGCCGAGGTCTACAACCCAACTGCCCTTGTACCGGCCAATCAAACCCGTGTCGCTGTTTTGGGCTATCACAACTTTAGCAACAGTAAACCGGTCACGGAGATGCTCATGCGCACCACCGAATTCCGCGAGCAGATGGAGACCATCCGTAAATTGCAACTGCGGGTTATCAGTATGCAAGAGTTCCTTGCGTGGCGGCAGGGCAGACTGAGGCTGCCAGCGCGCTGTGTTCTTATCACAATGGATGACGGCTGGAAGAGTGTGTACACGGACGCTTTCCCCATACTGCAGGAGTACGGCTATCCTTTCACCCTGTTTCTGTATACGAAATACCTGAGCGGAAGGGGCGATAGCATGACCCCGGCAATGATTCGCGAAATGCAGAAATACGGTGCCTCCATCGGAAGCCATTCCACAAGTCATTACTACCCTAGCCGCTGGAAGCATGCTGAAGCTCAGGGAGAGGACTTTTTCAAGGCTTTCATGGATGTAGAGATGGGTGATTCTCAAAAGAAGCTCAGCGAGCTTTTTGGCGCGATCAACACCTATTGCTACCCGGGAGGATTTGTAACCCAGGCTATGGTAGAAAATCTACCGAGTTATGGATACACGGCTGCTTTTACCGTCATACCCGGCAAGGTGGGGGCAGATGAAGACATGCTGCGTATTCACCGCTACATGGTATTTGGAACAGATTCATCCATCTTCCGTCGAGCGGTGAATTTTGACCGGAGAAATGATGCAGAGCCGACGCAGGCAAAACGAAACAGCAGCAGCCTGCCCCCCTTCCCGGTGTACCCCGCACCGGGCTCCAGGGGGAACGAAGATCTCGAGCAGATCAGCGCCCAGCTCGGTACAATTGAAAAGCTGGATATCAGGTCCATACAAATGCGCGTGAGTGGGTTTGGGCGTGTCCCGGCGCAGGTGGATCCAACAACGCAAGCCGTGAAATGGAATCTGCCGATGCGTGTTTACATGCCTGCTCTCACCGTACAGTTAAGCTGGAAGACGACGGATGGAAAGCAAACAACCACACAGTGGAGTTTTGACATCGCCCCAGCAACGCAGTCAACGCAACCATGATTATTATGCCTGAAGGAAGAGAAAAACAACCCGTGAATAATCCATCCGGGAAAAAGCGAGGAGCAAAACAGCAGTCCTCACAAAATGGCGAAATCCCCCGGCAACCTGTCGAATCCGGGAAACCGCTAAAATCAACCTCTACCCCGGCAGTCGAGGGGAAGAAGGGCACCAATGCCCCCCCTGTTCAGAAGGTCGTGGGCGGACATGAATCAACGAAAAATAATCAGCGCCGTCGGCATAAGAACAACAGCGGAGAGGGAGGATCCGTGGCAAACAACTCATTCCCCCCGTCAGGAATCCACGCTGATGAACTCATCCGCCGAGCGTGGGAAATCTACCTTGGTGAAGTAACTGAAGAAGGATTGGCGCTCATGGATACTCCCTCAGCAGAGGCGGCAGCAAATGACGCCTTCCGCATCGCGGAGATTTTTCTTACGCGCGCAGCTGCTTACCGAAAAAATGATAGCACGCCGACTTAGCCAAGCCGGTTCTGAAAATCTTCGAAGCCAAAGCATCGCAGAGAAGTCAGCCTGCCGTTTGAAGTCAACAGGGAAATTCCTGGATGCTTCACACCGTTGAAATGCGTGGTCTTGACGATGGTGTAATGCGCCATGTCATCCAGTGTAAGAATGTCTCCCACCACTAACTCACGGCGAAAAGAATAGTTACCAAACACATCCCCAGCCAGACAGGAAACGCCGCCAACACGGTAGGTGAAGTCCGTTTCTCCGGCTTGACCGGCTCGATAGTAGCTCTCCCCGGGCAAACACACCGCTGGTTGCGGAACTCCCGAAAAAGGGGAATTCTCGCCAGCTTTCTCCGTCAGAAAAACGTCCGGACGATAAGGCATCTCCAGTACGTCCGGAGTATGTGCACTGGCGCTTATGTCCAAAATGGCATGACGAAACCCCATGGATTCAAAGACATCCAGTACTTTCGCTCTCAGCACTCCCGTATGGATGCTCCATGCTTCCCCAGGCTCCAGGTAAATTTCTACCCCTCGATAGCGCCGACGCAGTCTACGCAAGAATTCTATGAGCTTCTCAACTTCATACCCCTCCTGCGTTATCCAGTGTCCGCCTCCTAAATTCAGGTACCGAAGAGAAGGATCCTGCAGCAGAATACCGCATTTCTCCTCAAATGCGCGGAAGGTGTCAATGAGATCCTGCGCCCCCTGCTCACAAAGAGTGTGAATGTGTAGTCCGGAAATGCCGGAAGGAAGCTTCCCCGGCAACAATGCCATATCTATTCCCAACCTCGATCCCGGACGGCAAGGATCATAGAGGGGCGTCCTGCCTGTGGAAAACGCAGGATTCACCCTCAATCCAAACTGCATTTCCCCTTTCTGTGCGCGAGGGTGCGACACACACCGCTCAGCAAAGCGTTCCCACTGTTCCAAGCTGTTGAAATCAATATGATTCGCTATCCCCTCTAGCTGAACAAGATCCTCTGTTTCATACGCCGGGGAATACACCGCCAGGTGCCCCCCCATCTCTCGCGCGCCGAGAAGAGCTTCATACAACCCGGAAGCACAACAACCCGCAGCGTACGGCCGCAGGACCGAAAGACACCGTGTTGTCGCAAAAGCTTTGAGTGCCAACAGAACATGCACACCGCCCGCACACGCCACCCGCTGCAGCAGCTCTGCATTCCGCCGAAGAGCTTCCTGCGAAATGATGAATTCAGCCATGAAAAATCACGGAGCCGATCACCATCAACTCGCCGGAACAGGCGCCGGCTCCTCAGCCGGTTCCTCAGCCGACTCCTCAGGAGCTGTAGGATCATCATGCGTTGCTTCCGGTTGCGAAGCCGGTTCCTCCTTTTTCTCCTGAGATTCACGTGCAAGCTTATCATGCACAGTCTTGATAGACTGCTCCAGCTCGCGCAGGTAACGAACGGTCTGAAGCTGCACCGCAATGGAGGGTCCCATGCGACGCAAGGTATCAGCCCGCTTCGCCGCCTCCACCCATGAAGCAAGAGCCTTTTTGGGGTTGCCGACGCTGTTTTCTAGGTTACCGAGGGCAGAGAGCAACCGGACGTACTGCAACGCGATGGCTGGCGTCAAATTGTTCATACGCGTTGCAAGGGCCTGCCCCTGGGAGTACGTGTCGCGCGCCAGCTCCGGATCATCGGCGAAAAACTGCGCATCCCCAAGACAACGATACGAACTCAACACATCCTCTGCTGCCTTGGCGAGGTCGGCAGATAACCCTTCCCCCACCGGTAGCGGCGCTCCGTCAGCAGGAGCAAGTTCATCGTACAGAGCCCGGTCGATCTGTAAGGCTTTCTCATAGTAGGGAAGAGCATCACTCATCTTGCGCTGCACAAGGCACAGGTAGCCCATGCTGTTAGCAATCGCGCTGCTCAAACGACGCCCATTCACACTCTTGCGCACCTCTTCAGGCATAGCCTCCCAATCCTTCTGTGCAGTCTCATAGAACGCCTTGGCTTTCTCGTAAGCTGCAAGATCACGGGTCGCATCACCCAGCAGCAACCCGAGACTTACCAGATCTTCCTCAGACAAGGAGTTCCTGTTCGCCTTCTCTGCGTTATAGTAAGCCTCAATTTTATTGCGCATGTCGCGAACTGTCTCAATCCAGACGGGCTGATCAGCTTGCCGACGCACTTCATCAGCCACGGAAAAGAGAAAGTAGCGAAAGAGATCTTTTTGCTGGTCGGAGATTGCAGTTGCTTTCTCGCTCGGAACTGCTTCAGGCGCAGAAGGAGCTCCCTCTTTCCCCTTGAGCTTGTCGTACAGAGAAGAGAAGGAATTGTCATCGCCGCAGGAGCTCAGAGCTGCGGCAATTGCCACACTCAAGGCACTGGCTCCCGCTACACAAATAGATTTGAATTTGTCTCGTTGTTGCATGCTTCCCATTCTAAAGATATAAACTCCGCCCGTCAAGTGCATTATCAGGGCAAACGTATTTGAGAAAAGCCAATCAACGGTGAAAATGCTCTTGTTGACTGATATCACGTTTATACGCATCAAAAAATCATGACAACAGGCGGTTATCATGATGATGGATCTTCAAAAAAACTTTCCGTTCACCCATCCGCTACGCCCAGGGCAAACGCATTAGAAAATTGGATTCATTTTTGGAAAGGAGACAGGACGTTCATTTATGCTCTAATTCGTTGCCAAACAATATATCATCCAGTACATCTGTATCCCACGTCGCCCTCAGTCTCAGCCTCTGGAGTGGCACTTTCAGTCCCTCATGACGGGCCTTGTACTGTTTGATCAGTACAAGCGC
>CANRLM010000043.1 GCA_947631435.1 uncultured Akkermansia sp. | reverse complement strand
TTTGGGTGTCTTGGTTCATAGTGTCTTGGTTGTTTTGGACGGAATGACTCTAGCATGCTTTGAACTTCTTGGCACCCTTTTTTGTGCCAAGAACCTGTTGCATTTAATTTTGCAATCCACACTCACAAAATCACAGTAACAGGACACGCGCATTAGGAAATGCGTTCGCCTGAGTACGAAGCACGAATTGCAAAGTATAAAGTTGATAGTTAGCGTTCTATAAATATTTTTGCGGAGAGATAACGGAGGCGAATTTTGGAGCATAGCGGAGAGGTGATTAGAAAGTTTTTGTGAAGAGCCATCATCATGATGACCGCTTGTTGTCATAATTTTTGATGCGTATAAACATAGATATCAGTCAACAAGAACATTTTCTCTGTTGATTGACTTCTCTCAAATGCGTTTGCCCTGAATCAGGGTAGTTTGTTACTTGACAAGCTGCGGGGGTGTGATACATTGGGAGCATGAGGTCGGATCAGGAATTGTTTCGTGAGATAAAGGGCGGTGGTGTGACGGCCGCACGTGGTTTTGTCGCGAATGCTTTGTGCTGTGGTATCAAAAATCCGAAAGCAACTCGACTGGATCTTGCTCTTGTCTACTCGACCCGGCCGACCACATCCGCCGGCACTTTTACTTCCAATCGCGTGAAGGCTGCCTGTGTGCGTGTGAGCCGCGAACATCTTCGTCGGGCGGATTTGCGCGCTGTGGTTGTCAACAGCGGCAACGCCAATGCCTGCACCGGGCGTGATGGAATGCGGGTGGCACGCAAAGAATGCCGTCTGGTGGCTCAGGAGTTGGGTCTTCAGGAGAGGGAAGTAGGAGTGTGTTCTACAGGGGTGATTGGTTTGCCAATGCCGATGGTGCGTATCGAGCCGCGTTTTCAGGAGCTTTGCCGGGATCTGAGTGCGAAAAAAGGGCACGATGTTGCTTCCGCCATTATCACGAGTGATACCTGCGAGAAGGAAATAGCAGTGCGTTTCAGTGTGGGAGGCAAAGAGGTTCGCATCGGATCTTGCTGTAAGGGGGCAGGCATGATCTCCCCGAATATGGCCACGATGATTTGCCTCATCTGCACGGATGCACAGGTTTCTCGTGCTGACCTTCAGTCTCTCGTGGGGGAGTGTGTGAATTCCTCCTTCAACCGTATCACCATTGATGGTGATATGAGCACGAACGACACCTGCATCGTATTGGCCAATGGCGCTTCTGGCGTGAAACTCACCCCGGGGCGCCCCGGTTGGAAGACTTTTTGTGCCGCCCTGCAGCATGTTATGCTCCAACAGGCCTGGCGCATTGTACGCGATGGCGAACGAATCACCAAATTTATCACGGTACGAGTGGTTGGGGCTCCCTCTGTTGCAGAGGCGAGAGCCATCGCGAGAGGTGTGGCGAATTCTTCGTTGGTGAAGAGTTCGTGGAACGGGGGAGATCCGAATTGGGGACGCATTATTCATGCCGTTGGCTATTCTGGCAAGCGGGTGCGAGAAGAGAGGGTGGATATCGATATTGCCGGACTACCTGCCTGTCGTGGAGGGATGCAGGCGGATACGCCGAGCGATGACCTGCGCGCGCGCGTGCAGGCGGAGAGCTTTGAAATACGCATTGACCTGAATCTCGGATCTTCTGAGTACACCGTATATACCACTGATCTCTCTCCCGAGTACGTCGATTTCAACCGGTCGGAGTACGCGTATTGGAACCAGGCTAAACAGGACGGTCTTACCCGATGAACCGAGTGTCGCCAGTTATGCTCATGCGACGGGTGTGCAACACGTTTCTGAGCGTTGCTCTGGCTGTGGGAATTTGGAGTGCCACCCCGGCAGCGAAGGCGGATTTGGCATCGGAGGCGGTGAATGGTTCTCTGTGGACTGAGACACTTGACAAGCTATGGCCTGTCCTCTTTCTCGATGCGCGGGCGAAGAAGGTGGATAATGCGTCCTTGCGTGTGAGGCAGAACGGTAAATTAACCTTCGGTACGCTGAAACCCGTAGAGATTCTCCTGACCGTCGATCTGGAGAAGGCAACGATCCTCGAAATTTCTACGACTCTGTACAACAAAGGGGACGACGGCGCATTGCTCAAGCGGGAGTTCGAAGCAAGACTGAAGTCGAGCGTGGCAGCGCTCAACGAGGCATTCGGCACAGAAGCCACTACTGGCAGGCTTAAGAAAAATGAGACCGGCGTGGGAGGAAAAAGTTGGGAATGGGACGGGGAGCATTTTGCCGCCCGTCTTGAGGCTTCTGCTACAGGATCAGGTCGCAAGTACGTCGCTGAATTCATCCGCCTCTCTCTCGTGCCGGATAAGGAGAGTCTCAAACGAGGAGGTGCGAAAGATGCTGCTCATCGCGCGGACCTCAAGGACAACGTTAAGAGAGAGGAGGACGGTACGGTCTGGATTACCGGGATTCCCATGGTGGATCAGGGGGAAAAGGGTTACTGTGTGCCTGCTACGGTATCTCGTGTGTTCGCTTATTATGGGATGGATGGGGTGGATCAGCACGCGCTGGCGGCCCTCTGCAAGAGTTCGGATGCTGGCACCCGTTTGGATGATATGAAAAAGGCGCTCACAAAGATATGCAGCTCCTTCCACATGCGAACAAAGCCATGGGATTGGATTAAGCCCAAAGTTATTGAGAAGGAATTGAAGAAGAAAGCCTCCAAGCTTGGACCAAATATCTCGGTGAATGATATTTCTCCCCTGATGCTTGAAATCGTTCGTAAACGCCCTCACCTTATGAACCAGGGCTTCAATGACATTAAGAAACAGATCGATGAGGGAATTCCGGTGGTATGGGCCGTTATGCTCGGGATTTTCCAGGAGCAAGGGCTTCCACAGAGTGTAGGCGGGCACATGCGCCTCATCATCGGGTATAATGAGCAGAAGCAGACCATTATCTACAGCGATACGTGGGGCGCCGGTCATGAGAAAAAAGAGATGCCTCTCTCTTACGCGTGCGCGATGACTAATTTGCTCTGTGTACTACGTCCCACGCAGTGATGGGAAAAAAAGCACTTGTTTCTTCTTAATTTCCTTGACAAAAGAGTTTGAGCGCGTAAACTGTCCCCCGCAATTAGTTCCGATTTTATTATGGCACACACACTCTCCGCTAAGAAACGCATTCGCCAGACAGAGACTCGCACGGCTGCAAATCGTGCTACTATGTCCCGCGTGCGTACGCTGCGTAAAAAGGTGGCTGCCGCTGTGGCAGAGAAGGACAAAGAGGCAGCCGTCGCTGCTTATGATCGCTTTGCTTCGGCAGTTGATAAGGCCGCGAAGAAGGGGACCGTGCATCCCAATCGTGCTGCTAATTACAAGAGCAAGGCAGCTAGGGCGGTCGGTAGCCTTTCCTGACACTTCGCTTTTTCGCTGAGTTTTCTGCAGTTGCCGTGTCGCTGTCTCCTGAGATGGGAGTGGGGTTCTTTTGCCCTGTTTTTGTTGTTTTCCCCCTCTCTGCCTGAGTGTAACCCGGGGACCGCTCTTCCCGGAACGGAGGGAGTGCACGAAGGGAGTTGCCTGTTGTCTATTTCTCAGTAGCTCTTCGGCGTGCCTGGATTCCTTCTGAGAGGAGTTCTAGTATTTTCACGGTGTCCTCCCATCCCACACAGGCATCTGTGATGCTTACGCCATAGCGTAAGGGTTCGCCGGGTACGCATTTCTGATTGCCGGAGCATATATTGCTCTCGATCATCACCGCCCCGATGTGGGAGGATCCCTCCGCGAGCTGAGAAGCAATGGATTGGGCGACGATCGACTGCTCTTGCCAGTTTTTATGGCTATTGCCGTGGGAGCAATCAATCATGATGCGATTGGAGATACCTGCCCGCTGTTGGATAGCCCACGCTTTTTCAACGTGTTCTGCTCTGAAGTTGGTACCTTGCGTAGAGCCGCGCAGGATAATGTGGCACTCCGGGTTACCCATTGTAGAAACAATAGCGGAAAGCCCCTGCTTGGTAACGGAGAGAAAGCAATGCGGATGCGCAGCAGACACAATACCATCCACCGCAATTTGCACACTACCGGTTGTTCCATTTTTGAAGCCGATGGGCATGGAAAGCCCACTTGCCAACTCTCGGTGTACCTGACTTTCCGTCGTTCGGGCTCCGATAGCACCCCAGGTAATAAGATCGCTGATGTACTGAGGGGTAATTACATCCAGAAATTCAGTAGCTGTCGGCACCCCCATCTCTGCGAGGCGCAGGAGAAGTCCGCGCGCTATGCGTAATCCGCTGTTCACATTGTAACTCCCGTCCATGAAGGGATCGTTGATGAGTCCCTTCCAGCCAACCGTTGTGCGAGGTTTTTCAAAGTACACCCGCATGATGAGCATGAGATCTCTCTCAAAGCGCTTGCTCACATCTGCCAGCCGCTGCGCGTAGTCGATTGCCGCTACCGTGTCGTGAATTGAGCAGGGCCCCACAATCACTGCCAACCTGTCATCCTCCCCCTGCAGTATCTTCCGGTAGGCTTCTCGTGCGCGGAAAACGACATGCGCCGCCTCTTCCCCCACGGGGAAATCTTGAATCAGTATGGCTGGTGGAATGAGAGGGCGAGCTTCGGTGATGCGGACATCATCGGTAATGGGTTGAGTTTGCATCACTTCTTTGCCGTCTTTTTCCATGAGAATATGTTGTCCTGAATAGCCTCCTCTTCTTCCTCAGCAGCCTCTCGGGCAGCTCGACGTGCCGCCTTGCTTTGCTTGCCTCCCTTGGTGATCTTTCTGCGCGCCGGCTTGTCGGAATGCGGGGGAGCTACTCCCTCCCCATCGGGCCCCAATCCGTATACCAGGCAGTTCTCGCGTCGGATGCGCTTGCCTGTGAATGGATCAATGCATCCGTCATCCATTTCGCAGAGGACGATGTAGTATGGTTTGCCCCAGGGATCATAGAGCCCCAGCTCGTCGGCGCTTTCACCGTACAGTCCGTCGTGAGGGGCCTCCGCCTTGCTGGGCTTGATGTAGGCCTCGTTATTATGGTTGAGCTTTTCATCGTCGTCCTCTTCGTAACCGGTAAGGATACATAGCATGCCTGCGTTTTTGCCCGGCAAAGTCGAAAGGTAGATTTGGTCATCCCGATCAGGCTTTGCCTCCTTGCTGTAAAAGGGTAGCATACCATTAGAATCCTGCTTGAAACTTGAGACCCCCGATACGATATCCATGCACGCTTTGGAGGAGGCGGAAATACGGGCATTGTCCTGCACCGCCATAATGGCTGGATAGGAAATCCCCGCAAGCGTAGCCAGAATCGCGATTACTACGATGAGTTCAATCAGCGTAAAGCCGTTGTGCCTGGCGGATATATCATCTGCTCTTTTCATGCACTCATGCTAACACAGTTCAAAGTTCCACGCAAGCAAAGAAATTTTCTGCTTCGCTATCTGCGTCTTCCCGGAGCAGTGTCGCAATGCAGTTTGCTCCTCATTTGTACTGTGCGGGGTCGATGCGGAGACGATGGATGCGATAGTTGAGCTTGCGCAGCGTAGTACCCAGTTCACGGGCTGCGGCAGACATATTGCCGCGGGTACGCTTAAGCGAGGAAGTGATCAATTCTGCCTCAAAGGCATTAGTGAGTACTTCCATCGGAGTAGCCATATCCGGGGCCTGACTGCGATCCGGAAGGAGAAACTCGGAACCGGTGGCGGCGGCAGTCTGAAGGGAAGGGGGGAGATCAATTGCGTTGATGTCGCTGCTTGTGGAGCGGATTACGGCACGTTCGATCATATTCTCCAGCTCGCGTACATTGCCGGGCCAGTGGTAGCTCCGCAGCATGTTGATGGCCGGGGTAGAGAGACGTTGCACATTCTTGCGATATATCTTGTTGTACTTAGCGAGAAAGTAGTCCGCCAGGGAGGTGATGTCATCCTTTCTGCTGCGTAGAGGAGGAACCACGATGGGGTAAACGGCGAGACGATAATAAAGATCCTCACGGAAGCTGCCGTCATTCTTCATTTGCTCAAGATTGCGGGAAGTGGCAGCAATGATGCGTGCGCGAGTAGGAATAGGTTGCTGGGAGCCGATGCGTTCGAAGACCTTCTCTTGCAGGACGCGCAGCAGCTTCACTTGCGTTTGGACTGGGATGTCCCCAATCTCATCCAGGAAAAGGGTTCCGGTGGAGGCTTGCTCGAAGCGGCCAATTCGCTGGGAGACGGCCCCGGTGAAGGCGCCTCTCTCGTGCCCAAAGAGCTCGGATTCGATCAATCCCTCCGGGAGAGCTGCGCAATTCACTGCTACAAAAGGGCCGTTTCGCCGCGCAGAAGTTTGATGAATCGTGCGTGCGAGCAACTCCTTACCGGTGCCGGATTCACCCAATAGCAGTACAGTGGCATTGGAAGGAGCAACCCGAGAGATGTCCCGGTATACGGAACGCATGGCAGAAGAATGACCGATGATGCTGGGAAAGCCCGTACTGTCGCCAAGCTCGTGACGCATCCGATCGTTTTCACTTTCCAATTGCCGGCGTTCTGCCATTTGTACTCGAACGTTCTCTACGGCATCCGCAAGAATATTCGCCACAATTTCCAGCAGATTTATAAGTTTTTTCAACGTCCCTTCCTCTAATACGGGGAAAGAGAGGGAGAGAGTGCCAATCACGGATCCGTTGTGCTTGATGGCAACGCAGAGGAAGGACTCGCTCATATTGCCATGCAGAGCGCCGGTTCGATTCAGAAAGGAGGAACTACGGGATGTGTCGCGCAGCACTGCGGACTTGCCGGTTTGCCCGACGCGCCCGGTGATGCCTTCTCCCAGGCGGTAAGTTCCCCGGGCCTGTTCCTCCGGAGAGAGACCATAAGATGCCACGATAGCCAGATCATTCCCCTGTAGCAGGCACAGAGCTCCCTGAGGGAAGGCGAGATTTTGTTGCAGCACCTGCAGGATTTCCGTGAGCAGGTTCTCTACCTCTCTCTGTCGCACAAGAACTTTCGACATGCCGGAAAGCACGCGGAGTTCCAAGCTGTCGCCGGAGAGCTCGGAGAGAGGATCATGGGCTTTTTGTCGATGGCGGAGTGTCATGGGCATCAGAAGAAATCGACGGGGAAGGAGGTGCCCGTCTCTCCTAGGGTAAACGAGATGCCAAAGCCGGTTTCTTTTTTGCCTCCATTATCGCGAAACATGAGGGTAGCCCCGGTATACCACGGACCAAGCTTGCGGGAAAATGAGAACTGCTGGATAGGCATGCGATTTTCCTTGGTATCCCAACTGACGCGTGCAGCGATAGTATAGCGTTCATTGAGACGTATATTTCCTTGAATATAAGCATACTCTGCATCCCGCTGAATAGGATGGTCCTTGATGTAACGGTGTCCTATCTGTGTTTCTAACCACGAGGAAACCATCCACTGAAGAGAGGTGTTGTACTGGTAGAAACCGTCGCCCCCTTCAATGGTCGGGGTCTGTGTTTCCAGCACCAATCTGCATTGTCTGGTCATCTCCAGCTCAACGATGGAATAGAGATTGGAGAAAACGCTTTCGGTGTTAGGATTGTCGATATTGTAATCCAAAAAGAGATTCCAATTGAGGACGGAGCGAGTCTCGCCGTCATACACGGTACTGAGTGTATTACGAACCCCTAAACGCCACACGGTCCACTTGCCCCAACCGTCTATCCCGGTGAATTCCATCAGGTCGAGCGGCATAGGGTTCACCGTGCTTCCTCCCAGACGCGTGGACCAGGTATCTACCTCCGGCACCAGGGGATTGGAGGAGGAGATAGTGCCGTGTGATACGCCGGCATAGGGGTGGAAAACGTGGTAAAGCCCGTTAATGCCCATGAGAGGGATGCGTACGTGGGGGAAGTGGCGGTAGAATTTAATGTCGAAATCACAGCCCAAATAACCGAAGAATCGGTTGTCTGCCCCCACGTCATCCACTCCGTAGTACCCGGAAAAACCGCCACCTACCTTGGGCGTGATGTTGAGAAAACGCAGCACCTTCACAGAGGTGGTCAGCTCGTGCGTGCTGTTCAGACGAGCGTAATTGCCGTCATTAAGCAAGCGCTGGTAATAGTTGCGAACATCTTCTTCGCGCAGGTTGTTGAGGCGTTGCGAGTAGGTCATGCGCTGGTCAGCGGTGAGGAACTGGTGCATGACGCCGGCGCTGTTTCTCGTCTCGTACGTGATAGGGCTTTTCCCGATGGCTGTTCTGGCGCGGAAGTATGAGATTTCCGCTCTTTCATCCGTGCTGTAGTAATTATTCGGAGCAAAGCGCGCGAAGAGCATAGTCTGGCTTTGCTTGTCCCTGCGTACGAGCCGAACATTGTTATCCGGTCTGTTGTTGACTCGTGCCTCGTCTTCAAAGAAATCCTGCAGCATGTATTCATCGCTCAGTATGTTAATGTCCGATTCCACTGACCATACGGTGCCGCGCGAGGCGTTGCGGTTCAAATGCGGTAATTTATTTACTGAGCTTAAAGCAAATCGATAACGGTTGTGCCTAATATTCTTGCGAGGTTGCCAGGTTGGGTTAACGTTTGGGTGTTTATCGGCGGCAACGTACAGGGAGAGACCGTGAGCATCCCGGTACAGATGGCGCTCTTTGAGATTTTTGAATTCCATCCCCCCTGCTACGCCGCGTCGTACTCGATAGTCCAGCAGGGCGGTGGCAAGGTAATCAGCGGTAGGTGCGCCACCCTTCACCCGCCGGTTGCCCAGCAGGAAACCGTAGCGGTTGCATAGATAAATTCCCCAAATAGACTTAGCACCAGGCATCGGCATGTATCCTTCCTCCGGGTTGAGAGAATGGGTAATGGGAATCCAGCCTAGAATTGGTACGCGCATTTCGTGGTGCGCCGTCGCGATACTCAGACGTGAGACGCGACCGTAATCGCCGGGGTACACGGTGAGTTCCCCGGTCCCGACCCACATTTGTGGAACTTGCACATCTTCCGAGGAAACGTAACCATCATGAATCACCATGTGAGTTCTCCCTTTGGCATCTTTTTTGTATTCAACAGCCGAGCCGCGAATGAGCATACCCCGAACCTTGGCGCGAACTTTGTTGGCACGGGTGTATCCGGTCTGCCAATTGTAGGAACCATCCTCAGCGTGCGTGAGGGTATCGCCGTAGTAGATGACGAGGGGACCAATGAATTCTGCCGTGGCCTCATCCATCTTGACCTGCACTTCTGAGGCGTAAATTTCCTGACCTTCCACCGTACGTACGTAGAGCAATTTCTTCCCGTCGCTGGTGTAATTGATCGTTTTTTTCTCCTGGTCGTACTCGACACTCCCGTTTTCATTGTGAATAACCAGGGAATCCGGTAGCTGGAAGCTGGAACTGCCGGAAAGGGTTTCAATGGCCATTTTTGCTGCGCTTGACGCAGGGTCCTCCTTTGGTATTAGAGCATTATCCGGCAATGGAATGAATGCTGCACGCTCCTCGGCTTCCGTACTACCTATTGACAGCTGGAACAGCAGGCAAATGGCCCACCACAAGCTGGCTCCACGTACCGGGATAATACAGCCTGGCCTGAGATGATGGTTTCTTAAGATTTGCATGGGCACTGTTCGGCGGGTGTATAATTCTTTCCCCTGTAGCGCTGGCGGATGCGTTCCGGCGTTTTGTCAAGCTCTACCACAACCAGACAATCCAGCACGCCGCCAAAATCGTTGTCGATACCAAAGGAGACCATACGCCCCCCCAAACGAAGGTATTGCTTGAGCAGCACGGGAATACCGGTACCATTTCCTTCAATTTCACTCACCATCGAGGAGAGAGCGCGTACATCCGGTAACGCAGAGGAAAGTAGCCGTGAATCTTCTGACCTCAATCCGATACCCTTTGGAGGAAAACAAGCTTTCACCTCCCGCATTATTTCGTCGTGCATGCAATTTTCACGCAGGAAGGAGAGGATGAGCGAGCGGGAGGCAAAGCTGTAGTCACGAGAGATGCTCACTGTCCCGTAGAGGTAGCGGTAGTGCGGATATTTGTTGAGGTAGCGACCGATCCCCATCCAGAGGGTATCCAGAGAGGCGGGTTGGCGCTGGTATTCCGGAGTGATGAAAGCGCGCCCCATTTCCAACCCACGGGAAATGAGCTTGCAGAACTTTGGACTGAAGTGGAAAAAAGTAGAGTTGTAGATTCCTCGAACGCCCTGCTTTTCAAGAAGGAGATCACTTCTGCCGATGCGATAGGCGCCGGCAAGTCGCCGCTCCCGACTGTCCCACATGATGAGATGTACATAATACGGATCATAGCGGTCGGTGTCGCTGGCGCTGCCGGTACCTTCGCCTACAGCGCGGAATGTACGTTCCCTTTCGCGCCCGATTTGTTTCATCATGTGGGGAATTCGCTCAGCCGTGGTGGCATACACGCAGAAGGGGCTGTTTTCTCCCTTGTAGCAAAAACATTCCTCCGGCAACGCGGCAATCTCCGAGGCTAAAATCCCGGCATCCTCCGAAGGCGCGATAGATTCCGATTCGCTGGGAGAAAGCACGGGGGAAGCTTTCGCCCGGGCTACCAGGTTCTCCGGTTCTCTGTAGCTCAGCAGCATGCTGCGTAGTCGCAGATAGTCCGACAGTTGAGCGTCGCTCTTGCTTTCAAATGCCACTGGAAGCACAGGTTTGCCGAGGCTGATGCGATGCAGGGTGCGCCCATCGCGCAGGATTTCCCTTGGCAGGAAGTTTGGTCGTAACCCGTGCGCCAGCACACTGACGACCTGGAAGAACACACTCGTGTGTCCGGAGATGTTCATGGGCACCACAGTGGCGTTGGTTTTGCGGATGAGCGCGGCAATGTTTTCTTGCCAGGGATCATCCACGACGCGACCATCTTTCGTCGAATAGGTCGCAGCTGAGCCGCTGGGAAAGACGAGAATGCAATGACCTTCCCTCAGCCAACGCAGAATCTCACGCATTCCCGTCATGTTCGCTCGCTTTGCTGCTTCCCCTCCATACACGTCCACCGTGATTTCGTATGGTCTCATTCCTCGCACGCAGTGCAGGAATTCATTGACCACGATGCGGATGTCATCTCGTACTCGGAGCGCGACATCCCCGAACATGAGACCGTCGGACATACCATGCGGGTGGTTCGAGACGATCACGCACGGACCCTCTCGAGGAATGTTTTCTTCCCCTTCCAGCTCGTAAAGCAGGTTCAAGTAGCGGCATGCAAGATGAAAGAAATTTTCCTTGCTGCCTGATTCCCAATCATTCTCAATGTGCTCATGGGCCACATTGAGCGCATGCAGCCCCAGCTTTTTCTCTCCCCATTCCACCAACCAATTTGGCAGGCTCTTACCGAACGGAACCTGCTCGGTAAGGTCAATCATTTTGGGGTGTTTGAATTCCATGGCGGAGCTGTCCTGCCTGCGGACGCTTCCGCATTCTAACACACGCCTCCCTGGTGGTCAAACACCATCTGCTCCCTCGCACGGCATTTTTACAAATTTGTTTTATTTCCCTGCCTTGTTTTCACCTTCAGATGAGCTGCTGGGCAATCTCGTCCGCCAGCAGCAAGCCGGCCGGCGTCAGGCAGAGAAGTCCCTCCTCGGAATCAACAGTGGCCAATCCCTCCTTCACGAGATGTCGGAGAAGATCCTCCCTGTCGTTCTGTCGAAGGAGGTTGGTGGGGATGCCTTCGTCCGTCCTTAATCCGAGGGCGATGCGCTCCGTGCGGCGTATCTCAGGGGTGATGTCTTCCTGCGTGCCTGCTGGGAGATGTCCGCGGCTGAGGGCGTCAATGTATCCTTTTGTATCCGGCGCGTTCATGTAGCGGGTGTTTTCCAGTGTGCCGCAGGCGCCGGGGCCTAACCCCACATAAGGTTCTCCGCGCCAGCAGGAGAGATTGTGCAGAGATCGGTTGTCATCGTTGATGGCAAAATTGGATATTTCGTAGTGCCGGTAGCCCGCGGCAGTGAGCAACTCGTGCGCAAAAGTATAGGAAAGCACTTCTTCGTCCTCAGTTTTTTGAGGAGTGGCGGAAGCGGCGAAGGGCGTTCCTGCTTCGATGGTGAGACTGTAGGTGGAGATGTGCTCCGGCTGCAGCGTGATGGCTTGCTCCAGAGTGCGACGCCAACTGAGTTGAGTCAGTCCGGGCAGGGAGAACATGAGATCAATGTTCACTCGCATTCCCCCTTCCTCCCGCAGCATGTGCACACTCTCTGCAATATCCGCCGGACTGTGTTCTCGTCCCAGAGTTCTGAGGATGGGGGAGCTAAAACTCTGTGCCCCGAGTGAGACACGCGTGATGCCCAGAGCGCGCCATTGCCGTACTTTTGCGCGGGTGAAGGTGGCAGGGTTTGCCTCGAAACTCCATTCCTTTAATCGAGTGAGGTCCAGATGGCTGCGGAGGCCGTCAACGAGGAGTTGCAGATGGGTGGGCGAGAGCATACTGGGTGTGCCCCCTCCGAAGTAGAGCGTACTTGGGGCAGCTCCCTCCGGCAGACGCAACCTCGCCTCTTTCACGATCGCTTCCGCAAACCCCCGCATATTTGTTGCTCCCGGCGTGTGTTTGTAAAAAGCGCAGTAGGGGCAGACCCTGTGGCAGAAGGGAATGTGAATGTAGATATGGTCTGCCGCTCGCATGGCCGGGTGATGACGTTCTCCGCTTTGTGTTTTTAAGGCGTGATGACCTCACCATCCTCCGGAATCGCGAGATTTTTCAGGTTCAGTTCGCGCAGATCAGCTCGTGTTACGGTGAGATGGCTCACTGTATCCATGTGGCTCGCTATGATGAGGGATTCTGGAATGTAAGCGGAAATTTGCTTCACGTCCTCGATATCCATGATAAGTCTATCGCCGGTTGCGACACGTGCCCCGCATGCGTTGATGATTACGATCTCCGGGTGATATGTATCGAGGGTACGCATGACTTCTTCGCACCAGATGGTATCCCCCGCGAGGTAGAGTTTCTTTTCATTTTCGGCGCTGAAAACGATTCCCATCGCATCGTAGGGCATGCCGATATTATCGCAAATGGGTTTGATGATGGCACGCTCCCCGTGTTGAGTGCCGGTTTTTACCAGCTTGACGCCGTGAAAAGATGTTCCCTCTTCTCTGACGATTTGCACACGGGTGAATCCGTGTTGAGAGATGATGTCACGGTCCGCCTCGTTTTGTACGAAGAAGGGGATGTCTTTCCTCAGTGCTTCAAGAGCTATCCTGTCTATATGGTCCGGGTGCCAATGCGTCAGAATCACCGCGTCTACAGCGACGATCTTTTCCGGTTCAAGCGGGAGATCACACCGCGGCTGCCGTACTTCCGCGTGTACCGCTGAGTCAAACCCCGGCATTGCCCCTTTTGGCTGGAGCCAGGGATCAATCAAAAAACGTGTCTCATGGTACGTGATGATGAGGGTGGCATTTCTGACTTGCTGGATAATCATTGTCTGTTTTCGTTCCTTTTTGGCGTACGTGTGGTAGTGCGTGGGGTCCGTTTAAGAGCCGGGGCGAGTGACCCGGTCGTCACTCGCCCCGTGAAAAATTTCGCTGCAATGCGTCTTATAGTTCAGAAGCTGCTGCCTTGTCCAGGAAAAACACGGCGTCAGGATGCTTCTGCAGGAAGGAAGCTGCCACATCAGCTGTTACTGGTCCCTGGATGGCTTTTTTCACGATGGACGCTTTTTTCTCGCCCCAGGCCATCAGACGCACTTTCTTAGCGCCCATGATGGTAGCCACACCCATGGTAATCGCTGTCTTCGGGACGTTGTCAAAACCTCCGAAAGCCGGTGCGGCATCGGTCTTGGTGAGGGCGTCCAGCGTAACCTGGCGGGTGATGGTGGTATCGTCTGATCCCGGTTCATTGAAACCGATGTGGCCGGTGCGACCGATGCCGAGAATTTGCAGATCCAGACCGCCGCAGGCTTTGATCTTGGCCTCATAGGCTGCACAGTGGGCTGGTATCTCCTCCGCCGCCAGCGTGCCGCAGGGCAGGTTCACATTCTCTGGCTTGATGTCGATATGATCAAAGAGGTTGTGGTGCATAAAGTACCAGTACGACTCGCGATGCTCGTGCGGTAGCCCGGTATATTCGTCCAGGTTAAAACTTGTCACATTGGCAAAGGAGAGCCCTTCCTCCTTGTGCAGGCGGATTAACTCTGCGTAAAAAGGAAGCGGTGTCGCCCCTGTGGCAAGTCCGAGTACCACGCCCTTGCCCTCGGCTGCGCGTGCACGAATAAGCTGGGCTACTTCTGCAGCCAATTTCTTGGCAGCGTCCTGCGGAGTATCAAAAACCTCGTATTTCATAGCAGGCCCCATTCTATTCTTTCTCCCGCAGAATGCAAACCTAAAATTAGAGGAAAAATCGTGCGACGTATATTTTGGAAGAAGATTGTGCTTGACGAAGCGGGTGTGCTGCGGTAAATTGCCTGCACGCATTTCGTGGCGGGATAGCCAAGTGGCCTAAGGCAACGGTTTGCAAAACCGTCATTCGTGGGTTCAAATCCCACTCCCGCCTCTCAACGAGGCCCGCGCGGATCGGAGTTACCTGAGGGACTTTTCGCCGCGCGGGTTTGTGTTTCTTTCTCATTCTCCCGCCGTTTACTCTATGCCCCGCATCGGAATCTACGCTGGCAGTTTTGATCCCCCCACTCTCGGTCATCTCTGGCTCATTCGACAGGGAGCGGAACTTTTCGATGAACTTGTGGTAGTGCTCGCGGTGAACCCGGAAAAGTCCCCTTTCCTGAGTTCGACGGACCGTGAGAGACTGCTGCGTGGAATGGTGCAGGGGCTGCCGGGGAAAGTGCGTGTTGCCGTGGTGAACCATGGCTTTCTGGTGGACTTTGCTCATGAGGCGAAGGCGACACATCTCCTGCGGGGCTTACGTAATACACCGGACTTTGAGTACGAGAAAGTCCTGGCTCGCATGAATCACCGCATGGAGCCGGACATCCAAACGGTACTCATGGTGCCTCCGAGTGAGTTGGAGGAAATCTCTTCTACGCTCGTGCGCGGTTTCGTGGGTACGCCGGGTTGGGAGCGGTGGGTGGCGGCTTGTGTGCCGCAGGCTGTTTTTGAGAGCATTGTGCGTGCTCAGAGAAAAAAATGATTTACTGGGACAACAACGCCACAACGCGTCTCGCTCCCGGTGTGCTGGACGCGATGCGTCCGTATCTGGAGGAGGAGTTTTATAATCCTTCCGCGGCTTATCCGCAGGCTAAACGGGTGCGGGCTGCTGTGGAGAAGGCGAGGGAGGCCGTGGCGGCGTTGCTCGGGGCGTATACGGATGAAATTTTCTTCACTTCCGGCGCTACGGAGTCTATTCACAGTGCTCTCGCTCAATTTTCCTCATTTGTTACCACGACCACGGAGCATCCTGCTACTCTGCGCGTGGCTCAGAAGGAGGGCTCCGCGCTGTGCCCTGTGTTGCCGAGTGGGCTGATCGATATCACTGCGTGGGGTAATTTGTTGCCGGGACACGAGGGCGCGAGTTTTGCCGTAGTGAATCATGAGACCGGTGTTATTCAACCGGTTCAGGAGCTCAGTGATGCTGCTCTTCGAGCAGGGGTGCGCGTACACGTGGATGCCGTGCAGGCCGCCGGGAAAATTCCTTTTGCCCTGCACGATTGGCCGGGAGTGGTTTTTGCGTCTGTCTCTGCTCATAAACTACACGGGCCAAAGGGCGTCGGTGCTCTGTACGTACGTCGAGGTGCGATATTCCGTCCCCTTGTACTCGGCGGAGACCAGGAAGACCGTCGCCGCGCCGGCACGGAGAATGTGCCGGGTATTGTCGGTTTCGGCGTCGCGGCCGGCTTAGCAGCGGAAGCTCTGAAGAATCAACCGAAATTTTACGACGGCCTCCGCGATCGCTTTTTGAACCGTCTGCGGGCAGCAGGGCTCGAGCTGGCAGAGCAGGGGACAGGGGCTCCGCGTGTGCCGCATGTCGTGAGTTTACGCGTTTTTGGCTGCTCGGGGGAGGCTCTGCAGCTGCTTCTTGAGGCGGAGGGCTTGCTCTGTTCCGCAGGTTCGGCCTGCACGAGTTCCAGACCGGAAGCGAGCCACGTGTTGCGTGCGATGGGGTTGAGCGACACCGCGGCGCGCGAAGTACTGCGACTTTCGTGGAACCGCTTTTGCAGCGAGGAGGAAGTCGATGCCGCTGCGGATACATTCATCGCCTGCGTGCGCAAGTTGCGTAGTGTGCAGGGTACACACACTGGCCCCGTCGTTGTGTATGTTCCAGAACATGAGTGATTAATAAATAATCAATCTTTTTCTGTTTACGCCGAAAAACGGGGCTTGAATTGGGAGATAAAAGCGTGTAGAATCCCCGAAGGAGAGTATGCATCTGAGGCGTCTAGTGAGCATGGTCATGACGGCGATATTCCTGCCGCTGTTGTCGTTCGCCGCCGTTCGGTCAGACGGACAGAGGAACGATGGGGCGGCCGGGCAGTTGTTGCGAGTGACGAATGAGATGTGGTTGCTGCTTTCCAGAGTGACAGATAGGGAAACCGCGGAGAAGTCGGCAGAGCGCTTTGTCAAGCTTGCGCAGGAATCTGCATCTCTCAGTGATAAGATGTTTGACGGCGATGCTCGGGCGCTGGATGTGGAAGCGCTGGATCGGGATGCTTACCGCATCGCTGAATCGTACGACGAGCTCTGCCAGGAATTTTCCAGCCTTTGTCACGCCCGTTGCTACGGATCCCCGCAGCTTATGCGTGCGTTCCTGCAGGCAATGGATCTCGGTGTCTTCAGTGATGACGAACGCGAGAGCCTTAATACCTCCACTCGTGTCCTCAGCGAGCAGGAAGCGGAGCGAGAAGTGCAGCGCCTCGGCAAGATGATCGCGTCTGACACCGAGTTGCTCGATCTTCTCGCGCACGTGCAAGATGCACCCACGGCGAAGAAAGTGGCACCGCAGCTCACGGAGCTGGCGAAAAGAGCTATGGATGGATGCCCGGCCTTCCGACTCACGGAGGAGAATTTCCTCAAACAGACGAGGGGAAAACTCTTGGAGGTGTGCCGCAGGCTTGAACCTTTGCTCTGGCGTATTCGCAATGAGATCGTGCGCATCGTCGGTCTGCCCGGCTACGATAGTGAGCAGTTTGATGCCTTTTCTGATGCCCTTGACAGTGTGTATGAAAGTCTGAGCAAGACACATTCCGAATGCTTTGAGGAGGTTTTCGATGCGAGTTTTCGCACGGATCTCGATGATGCCTTGCACGAAGGGCTTTCCACTAAACCCCAAGATTGAATTCTTCATGCCTTCCGCCGACTACATCGTCACGATTGGACTTGAGGTCCACTGTCAGATACGCACTGCCACCAAAATGTTCTGTTCCTGCCGTGCGGGATTTGGTTATGAGCCGAACACGAACGTGTGCCCCACCTGTCTCGGGATGCCTGGAGCGCTGCCGGTGTTGAATGAATACGCCATTGAACGCACAATTCTTGCAGGATTGTTGCTCGGGTGCAGCATTCCCCCCATCTCCAAGTGGGACCGCAAGAATTATTTTTATCCGGACATGCCGAAAAATTACCAGACGAGCCAGCTGGACTTGCCTCTCTGCATCGGCGGTTCGGTGCCCCTTTACGAGTGGAACTTCCCCCCTGGGGTAGCAGTACCTCAAGCTGAGGCAGGAGTGGTGCGCCGTGTGAAGCTCGACCACATCCACCTGGAGGAAGACGCTGCCAAGCTTACTCACTTCCCTAATTATTCCCTCGTGGATTACAACCGAGGCGGTACCCCGCTTATGGAGATCGTCTCGGCGCCGGATCTGCATACGCCGGATGAGACCTATGCCTACCTCAAGAGCTTGCAGCAAATCATGATCTGCGCGGGTATTTCCAACGCCGACATGGAAAAGGGCGAGATGCGCTGCGATGTGAACGTCTCCCTGCGTCCGAAGGGACAGGAAAAGCTCGGCGAGAAAATCGAGATGAAGAATATTAACTCGATGTCTGCCGTGCGCCGCGCGCTCCTCTACGAGATCCATCGCCAGTCGGAAGAATTGGATGCAGGAATTGCTCAGGAGCAATCCACTCGCCGCTGGGATGATGCCCTTGGTGAGAGCATTGTGATGCGCACCAAGGAAAATGCCCACGATTATCGCTATCACACTTGCCCGGATCTCGTTCCCATCCGCACCGAGACTCTCGTGAAAAAGGTGCAGCTGGAAATCCCCGAACTTCCGGATGCTCGTCGCAACAGTCTCATCACCGAGTCAGGCCTGCCCGCGGCAGATGCTACCACACTGGTAGCAGATACGGCTTTGTATGACTTTTTCAAACAGACCGTGGATGCCGGAGCTCCTGCACGCAAGGCGGCCAACTGGGTCATCAATACCCTTACCTCTGTGTTGGCGGACAAAGAAGTGAATGCTGCGGAGTGCCCGTTGACTCCGCGGCACCTCGCCGGGATTATCGACATCGTAGAGCAGAGCATCGTTTCTACCAGCCAGGCGCGCGAGGTGCTGGATCTCATCTGGTGCCACCCGGAACTTGATGCCGCCGCCGCCGCCAAGCAACTGGGTTTCAAAAAGGCCGATGCAGGGGCATTAGAGGCGCTTGTAGATGCTGTGCTCGCAGAGAATCCCGATGTGGTGGAACTCGTGCGCGCCGGCAATGCAAAGCTTGTCAACGCCCTTACCGGCAAGGTGATGAAAGCGAGTAATCCTAAGCCAAATCCGAAGCTCGTTACCCAGCTCATTACCTCCCGTCTTGGCCTCTCCTGACTTCCGAAGAAGGGGGTATGAAGTTTTCGGGCTCACGCATGCCCGTTCGAATCGCAAGCTTGAATGCGGCAGTGACAACAGGGACCGGGATTCTGTCGGGAGGGGTGGACCGTGGGTGTTGGCAGGGCAAACGTATTTGAGAGAAGTCAGTCAGCAGAGGAAATCTTCAATTTTTTGCAGGACAGAGGGAGCAAACAGTGATGCCCAACAATCCGTGCCCCCAATTTGGCTGTGCTATCGTTCTGTAAATATGCTTATAACACACTTATTATCAACTTTATACTTCGTTAGTAAATTGAGCTGAAATGGTTGTCCTGAACATGGAAGGTTTTTTGTTGCCGCTCCCTCAGAGTACTCCTTTCTGAGGAAACAAATCAACCTTCCATTTTCCCCCTTTTTGCCTTCCCATATAATTTTCTTGGGACGAACGTGGATTCTCAATGGAAAAGGGCTTGACCTAACGGTTACGATGTGTTACAAAAACAACAGGAGGGTGTCTCCCTCGAATCTACACATAACTCACCTATGAAACTCAAGAAGATTGCGATGTATGCACTGGCAGGACTTGCAACTTTGCCGGTGGTGGCTTCAGCTGCGCAGGGTGACCTGTTGCAGAAGATGGATCTCATGACACCTGGGTCAGATGCTCCGGCATACAAGGTCAAGGCAAACGAGAAAACTGGCACTCAGTGGAAAATGGACATGGCCTACGGCTATTTCAATGTCCACCGCGGCGCTATGGGCGAGCAGGACAATATCAACCTTGCGCTCATTCATGGCAACCTCAACCAACGCCTCATTCAGGACGATGTTAATGGCGGTACATGGCTGCACGTGGAGGTGATCGGTTCGTGGGGACTGGATCCGGAATCCGTGCATTCCTCATTCCCCCCGGCGGTCACAGCGAACCATCGTGATGTGGTTGGCCCGAGTGACCTCTACTTCCCGGAAGTTGCTATCAAACATTTCTTCCTGGGGAAGCGTGCGGCGATTATCGGCGGTATGGTCAAGTTTGGAGATTACTTCGATGCCGTCAGTATCGCCAACGATACATTTACCTCCTTCATCAACTCCGGCTTCTGCAACTCCACGGTCCTGCCGCTTATCGACAGCAACCTTGGGGCTATCGCACAGGTGGAACTCAATGCCAAAAATTATGTGATGGCAGGGGTTACCCGCACGGGCACTCAGCCGGGGCACAACCCCTTCCAAAACGATGGGGATGGCTACATTGTGATGGCCGAGTGGGGACACCACTTTAGTGGAGATAAGGGCGTGTTGCGCATTACCCCCTTCTATCGCCAGTACCAGCTGGATGTTATGGATCCAAACGATTTGTCTGTCGCTGGCAGCGAGGTGCGTCGTAATGCCGGCGTTGTAGGCAGTGTGGAGTACAAGACGTGCGACTCGTGCACGGCGTACGTGCGCGCGGGCTACGGCGCGAAGCAGTGCCTCGGAAATGCGGTGGAGCTCTCCGTTGGTACGCATCTGAAACTCGTTCCGAGCCGCGAGAAGGATTTCCTTGGCATTTCGTATGGTGTGTTCAAAGGATTGAATGGCGACGAAATGCTGGATGAAAATGGCGATTCCATGGGAGCATTCCACAACCGCGAGCACGTCGTAGAGGTGATGTACAATCTGCAGCTCTCGAAGTACTTTGCCATTGCTCCTCACTTCCAGTATGTGCATAATCCGGCTTACACGGTGAACCGGGATGCTACTGTGGCGGGTTGCCAGGCTGTATTCTCGTTCTGATTGTTGGTTATTTTGTCTTTGTTGTTTATGTTTACAGCGCGGCGGTGGAGTTTCCACCGCCGCGTTTTTCTTACGATCGACACTCCGGTGAATTAGCAAGGGAATCCACAGAAACGAAAGTTAAAAGAAAAGGCACGAGCGCCTTGCTGCCCTCATTACATCGATCCCGGGCAAATGGAGCAGAATAGGTGAAGAATTCTCTAAGCTCGAAATCAACATGTTTGACATGACCACGTTTTATTTCACGGTAAATGGCGGCGAGAAAGATGATTGGTTTACATATTAATCATTGTTGTTGAATGAATTAATACATTTTGCGGCAAATCAGCCGGCATCCTTTTTGTGCCTGCGGTTTGTTGCATTTAATTTTGTAACGCACAGGTGCGTAGCTTACAGCGAAGGCCATTGCTCTCCGTTTGTCACCCGCGCTTGAATCCCCTCCCGTTGAGCGTTTTTCACGGTTTCATTCGTGAACACCAACGGGATTATCCGTGATACAGATTGATATAAAACGCCTTGATCTTTTGCGCCATGAGCTTGCGGCGCTGAAGCAGGAATTCATCGTAGTTGGAATAATCCATTTCGGTAATGCCTGTCGGGATGCAGTTCTGCTCGAGATTCTGCCTCAACAGGGACTCATCCGAAATGTTGCCGTACGCAGCTTTGCCCTGCCTGACTGCCTCCAATGCCTTTGAAAAATAAACACAGGGAGCATCATCGGAAATTGCCTTGTTGACTTGAGAATCCAGGTAGGTGAAGTTGGCAATTTGATTATACTTGGACTTCTCATGAATACCATGCTGCTCAAGATATTTCTTGGGGAAGATGTGGTGTACCTCACCCTGCATTCTGATGAGCTCGTCAACTTTGTAGTAATTGGTGAACATCCCGTTGTCAGATTCGCATATCTGGGCAGCGAGAAAGACATTCAGGTAGGGACTGTTGATGGCGGACGTTTCGAGCCTCTGGACCAATCCCGTTGTCCAGAAGGTTTCCGACAGCTCTGCTGCCTCAGTTTCCTCGAAGACTTCAATGAAGCCCTTCTCCTTGATCCGACGGATATCAGCCTCCATGGCTGTTTCCGGAGAACTGATATAGCGACTTGTCAGCGTGGAGAGTACATACCACTTGGCAACGTAAAACTTGATCTTATCCTTGGGTATAGATGCATCCTCGCGCAAGAGGAGGTAGAGCGTGTAGGCGAAATTGAGCGTCATCTTGGAGTTGTTCAGCCGCTTGTAGCGAAATCCTGCCACTTGGATGGCCGACAAAAACTCTTTGAAATAATACTCGGTCATGAAGGTCTTGACTCCTTCGCCTAACTTCCTGAATGACTCCTCCGCAATTGCCTCCTCGTACTCCCGCGTTCTGAAGTTGCGTCCGCCCAGCAAGCTGACCAAATCCTTCATTTTGGCTCGATGGAATTGGTACATGAACGCGATGCGCAGAATGTCGCCGTACTCCGGTTCAAAGATGGAACTTTGGTCATTCTTCATCCATTCCAGTTTTGGGGCGAATTCGGATGCCATGAACTCCTCGTCATTCTTCATCTCGTCATACCACTGGGATTCTTTGGCAAGATGCGAGAAGTAGTCAATGGCTTTTCGCAGAATGTTGCCGTTGAACGTCGTATTCGCCGCAATCTTGGACATGACGAAGTCCGCCTGATTCAATTCTGTGCCCTTGCTGTTGATGCGGATGAAGATTTCTGTCACTTCATCAATAGTCAAGTCCTTCTTGAGGTTGATGACGCCCATTTGCCGATGAAGAATATTCCGTAATTTTGTGATAGTCGCACTGATTTCCTCGGGTTTGACCTCAGGATTCTTCTCCTTATAGTTGTTGATAAACGTCCACGTGTCAAAAGAGGAACTAAAAACGTCTGCTATATCATGAATCCAACGTGGATCTTTCCGGATGGCGCTATCCTGTACTTTGAAGAACTCCTCTTCCGTCTCTTCCTTGGCAAGTGGGTTAAACGAGATGATGATACGCTTCTTCTTGAATGCCTTGTTGAGGATTTCCTTCCCGGCAATCGCCGTCATCAGGGCTGTCACGCGCTGCTGCCCATCAATCATGATCTTCTTCCCTTCCGACGTCGTCCCATCCTTTAACTTCATGTTGGGATTCTGGGAAATAATCAAATAGCCGGCAGGATACCCCTTGTACAGCGAGTCAACGAGGTCTCGGACCTGCACGGCTTGCCATACAAAAGGACGCTGAATCTCCGGTATGGCGATTTCTCCGGCTTTAATATCATTGAGGATGTTATCCAGAGACCTGTTCTGCACATCGTATTTCTCACTCATGACTATAGAAGGCTGTACCTGTTTGATTGTCGGGCAGAATGATACCATAACCGTTTTTTCTAGTAAAGCTTGCGTAACCATAATGACCATTGCGTGCATTCTTTTAATCGTACCAAATGAACCAGGTGATAGCTTGCGGCGATGAGCATTGCGCCCCGCTTGTTACCCGCACTTGAAACTTTTCCAGTATTTTGCGAGTTGATGGTTTTTCTTGTTTTGCCGCACGCTCTTTCCTTGAAATTTCGAGGTCCTTATGCTAGAGTCCGGGCATGCCGATATTACAGTGGTTGACGAGAGAGACGGACGTGAGAGCTGCCGCGAAGGTGCCTTTCCGGGTGTTGGAGGAGGACGCTTCTTTGGATATGGGGAGACGGATACGGAGAACATGTTGATTCGGGGGGATGATCTCGATGCCTTCAAGGTCTTGCTTCCTGTTGTTCGATCGTAAATTTCAAAAATATCGCGGTACCTCATAAATTCAGGACGCCGAAATGCTTGATCGGTTACCTCATAATTTCAGTGCGCCAAAAGCATACTGGCTTTTTTACCGCGATATGGCAAGCTCTATCGGAGCGTAGCGTAGATTGAGCTTGCCATATCGTTCCGCAATTTCGT
>CANRLM010000042.1 GCA_947631435.1 uncultured Akkermansia sp. | reverse complement strand
GAGGCCAGCGAGGCATATTTTTCTCTCCAGACAGAAAGTAACTCTATTCTTGCTTGTTTACTCATCTTGAGTGACATATGGTTGATATTAACCCTTTATTTCTGAGGCATCAAGCTCTCAGAAAATCCTCTTTCTTGGTTTTTAGCATCCCTTCGGTGACTTTATTTTTGAGGCAATGCGAGGCAAACGAGTAGAGGATTTTGCCATTGCAATATGGGGGCTCTGTGGTAGAATGATGGGAGCATGAAAGTGATAACCATTTACGGCAGCAGGAGCGATTTGGAATTTATGGAGCCTGCCCGGAAGTATTTAACGGAACACGGGATTGATCATGAAGAAGTCGTCTATTCCGCCCATCGGGATTTACCTGCTCTTCTTGAGTACCTGAAGGGGTTGGAGAAAAGCGGGACAAAGGCGGTGCTGCTTTGCGTGGCAGGGCTCTCTGCTGCCCTGCCGGGCGTGGTCGTTATGAACACTAATCTACCCGTTATTGGTGTGCCGGTGCCGTGCGGTCCCCTGCAGGGAATGGACGCCTTGCTGGCCATCTCCCAACTGCCGGGGGGAGTGCCTGCCACCACCGTCGGACTGCACAAGAAAACCCCGTTGAACGCCGCCATGGCTGCGCATCGAATTCTTCAACTGGCTGGCCATCAATAATTTCAAGCTATTCAACGCCATGCCGGAGATAGAAAAAGGAGAAATCGACCACGCTCTGGAGAAATGGGCGGAGCACATCGCCTCTTCGCACGCGCGCGAGGAGACCCTCGGCCTGGTGGGGCTGGTGAGTCATGGAGATGTCCTGGCGCAGCGTCTGACGCGCATCCTTCGGGAGAAAGGCTTCCGGAAAATCCAGTGCGGAGCGATCGATGTCACTCTTTACCGCGATGACATCGACCTGCGGCAGGCGCGTCTCGCTCTGCGGAGCTCGGATCTCCCCTTCTCCACGGATGGGATGCCGCTCATCCTGGTTGATGATGTGGTGCAAAGTGGGAGAACGGCACGAGCTGCGCTGGATGCTATCTTTGAATACGGACGCCCGGAGCGGGTAGAACTGCACTGCCTCGTGGAACGCGAGGGGCGGCAACTGCCGATTCACCCGGACTACGCTGCATTCCGCCTGACAGGCGAAGGGGCAGGCGATACGGTGCGAGTGCTGCTGACAGAGGAAGACGGTAAGGATATTATTGAATACTGAGAAAGAAGACTTTTCGAATCCACCATGAAGCCTAGAAAAGACCTTATCACCATTGAATCTCTGAGCGACGAGGACATCCGCACTATCCTCGAGAGCGCCGTGTCGATGAAAGAAATCTTCACCAAAAGCGTGAAGAAGGTGCCTGTGCTGCGCGGGAAGTCTGTGCTCACTCTCTTCTACGAACCAAGCACACGCACTCGCTCCTCCTTTGAAGTAGCGGCGCATCGCTTGTCGGCCGACGTCACCACCTTTACCCCCTCCACCTCCTCTGTGGTGAAGGGTGAAAGCGTACACGACACGATCGACACGCTTATGAGCATGAAGATGGATTACATCATCGTGCGCCACAAAAACAGCGGCATCCCCGCGGTCATCGCGCGCCATTGCAACGCCTCCGTCATCAACGCCGGAGATGGAGCGCACGCCCACCCCAGCCAGGCATTCCTGGACGCTTTTACTATCCGAGAACACTTCGGAGCCGTGGAAGGGCGGCGTGTGGTCATCATCGGGGATATTCTGCACAGCCGCGTCGCGCGCTCCACCTCCTGCATTCTGCGGAGACTCGGAGCCCAAGTAGCGTTCATGGGGCCACGATCTCTTGTGCCGCAAATGCGATACACCGGCATCGAGTGTCTGGCGGACTGGGATGCCGTGTTCACATGGAAACCGGATGTGATCTACCTGCTGCGCGTGCAGAATGAACGCATCGAGAATCCTTTCTTCCCGGCGGCAGATTATCACCATGCCTTCGGCGTAACGGAGCAGCGACTGCGCCGTATCGAAGACGAAGGCATGGCGGTGATGCACCCCGGTCCTGTCAACCGCGGCGTTGAACTTTGCGATGCCGCGATGGAATATAAAAATTGCCTCGTTTGCAACCAGGTGGAAAACGGCATCGCCGCTCGCATGAGCATCCTTTACCACCTCACCCCCGGAACCCTGTCATGACCAAAACTTGTATCACCCGCGCCATCTGGGCGCCCGACGGGCAGGAATGTGATGTCTGCATCGACCCCGCAGTAGACGCTCCGAGCACCCTGTTTGCCGGAGATATTCCCGTACCGGGCGTTGCCCAGGTCACCCCCGCTGGGGAGATGAAGATTCCCGCGCAATCTCGCGTGATTGACGCTGCCGGCAAACTCCTCCTTCCCGCCCTCTACGATCTGCACACCTGCATCGAAATTCCAGGCCGCAGCAAAAGAGAATGCATCATGCGCGCCGGTGAAGCGGCTGTCCGCGGGGGTGTGTGGGGCATGCTCGTGTTGCCCTCCCCCGCCTTCTGCTTTGACAATGGGGCGGCGCTGGACAGCTTTCGCGAAGCCGCCGAAGCCCGGTCCGTGGCAGAGATGATGCCTGCCGGTTGTATTTCACTTGGGATGAGAGGCAACGAGCAAGCGCCATACAACACCTTGTCCACCATGCGCGGTGTCCGCATCCTGAGCGACGGCGAATCTTTTCCAACCAACCTCCTCATGCTCTACCGCGCCATGCAGTACGCGGCAGATCTTGAACTGATCTTCGCCGTGCGAGCCGATGTACCGGCTCTCACCACGCACACCTACGCCCACCCGAGCAGCACGGCGTATAAGCTGGGACTTCACCCCTGCCCTCCATGCGCAGAGGAGATCGGGACTGAAACTCTCCTACGCCTCGCAGAGGCCACCGGCGCGCGTCTGCATCTGCAACTTGTGAGCACGGCGGAATCCGTGCGCATCATACGCCGGGCGAAGGAGAGCGGGCGCGTCAAGGTGACAGCGGAGGTCGCCCTGCACCACCTGCTCTACACTCACGAAAACATCGGCAATTACGACACCGTTTACAAGACAGTGCCCCCGCTGCGCGACAAGGGAGACTGTGAAGCGCTGTTGGAGGGGGTGAAGGACGGCACCATCGACTGCATCGTCAGCGCTCACACCCCCTGCACTCCTTTCTCCAAAAAACAGGATTTTATCAGCGCGCCCGCCGGCATGGTGGGACTTGATACAATGCTGCCGACTCTTTACACCAAATTGGTGAAGCCGGGATTATTGAGCTGGACCGAGTTGGTGCAGGCCTGCTGCCTGCGGCCGGCAGCCATTGCCAGCCCGTGGGAAGACGAAGAGGGGGGACGCGCCACAGCGCCACTGTTGCTCTTTGATCCTGAAGAGGAATTCGTGGTGGATGAGGCAAGTCTCGCCTGCGGCACGCTCAATACTCCATTGCTCGGAGAAAAGCTCTACGGTAAAGTTACCCTTCCTCTCCACTGATTCCTCCTCCGCATGGTCATCTACATCATCAGCGACGGGAAAAAAGGACACCTCTCACAGACATGGGGACTGGCACAAGCGCTTCTTTCTCATGCGCGACAACAGCAACCGGACAGGCAACACACCGTGCACGAGGTGGATGTGAGCTCCATGAGCTTTGTCGACAAGCTTACCTACTCCGGCGCTGACCTCAACTTGCCCGGACCGGACCTTATCCTCTGCGCAGGACACGGCACGCACCTGGCGGCGCTGCACCTGGCACACACGAAGCGCTGCCTCTGCATGGTGTGCATGAAACCGAGCATCCCGACTAAATGCTTTGATCTCTGCATCATTCCTCGCCACGATTACGAAGAGCATGCTAATCCGCCGGAGCATATCCTGCTTACGAACGGAGCATTGAATAGCATTCATCCTGAGCCGGGAGCAGAGAAAAAAGAAACGCTGCTTCTCATCGGCGGACCAAGCAAAGAATTCGGCTGGGACGAAGATCATTTGCTTACTCAGCTGTCCACCATCGCGCGCTTCAATACAGGGCAGATGGTGCTTACCACGTCCCGACGCACCCCACCGGATTTCGTCTCCCTGCTTACACCCGCCTGCCCCAGCATCCGCATCGAACCGGTGGAGACAACTCCCCCCGACTGGGTCACAAAGCACCTCGCCTCAGCACGAGAGGTCTGGGTCACTCAAGACAGCGTCTCCATGGTTTATGAAGCTCTTTCCAGTGGGGCTCCGGTCGGCATCATAGAAATGCCTGTGCACCCCAAACGCGCCGGCAGAGCTCCCAGCCGCGTCGCCCGTGGTCTCGCCTCCCTCGTACAGGAGGGATATGTCACCACCTTCACCCAATGGCTGACCACGCACCGGCTCACTCCCGGGAAACCGCTGCATGAAACCGATCGCGTGGCAGAATACATTCTCAACCACTTTCCGAAACTCCTCTCATGAAAATCATGCACCTGCTGCCGGCGCTCTCCTCCGGCGGAGTAGAGCAAGTCGTACTTGAGCTCTGTGAAGGAATTACTGCGTGCGGAGAGGAGTGCGTCGTCGTCTCCGCCGGCGGCTCAATGGTTGAGCAGATTCTGCAAAAGGGTGCTCGTCATATCACGCTTCCCATTGGGGAAAAAAGTCCTGCTACGGTCTGGCACGCGCTCAGACTGGCACGACTGCTGCACGCTGAAAGACCTGACATCCTGCACGTTCATTCTCGCGTGCCTGCCTGGGCGGGCTTTCTGGCGTGTCATTTGCTTCATCCGCAGGAACGCCCCTGTGTCGTCACAACTTTTCATGGCTTTTACTCGGTGAACGCCTACTCGGCCATCATGACCAGGTCTCAACGCATCGTCGCGGTCTCTGCCAGCATCCACAACCACATTCTCACGGCCTATCCGAGTGTCCCGCCGGACCGCGTGCTCACCATCCCCAACTCCATCGACACGAATTCCTTCAACCCGAAATTTCATCCATCCTCTGAATGGCGACAGCGATGGGAGGATGAACACCCGGAGCTGAAAGGTAAATTTGTACTATGTCTGCCAGGGCGCATCACACGCATCAAGGGTCAGGTTCTCATCAGTAATATCCTGCGGCGTCTGCTTGACAAGGGCGTCCTCGCGCATGCACTCATCGTTGGAGAAACAAAACGCGGCAAGGAAAAATTCCTGCGAGAGCTGGAAAATCTTTATGAAAGAGAAGGCGTGAGTCAAGCGATTTCATGGCTCGGGCATCGGAGTGATCTGAGGGAAGTAATGTGTGTTTCCGACGTCGTCCTTTCCCTCACACTGCAACCGGAAAGCTTTGGCAAAACGACCCTGGAGGCGCTGGCGCTCGGGCGACCGGTAGCAGGCTTTGACCATGGCGGCGTGAGCGAACAGTTGCAGGAATACCTACCCGAAGGGCGCGTCGCCGTTGGCGACACGATGGCGATAGCTGACCTGCTGGCGCGCTGGCACAAGAATCCCCCCCATCTCACTAAACCGGTGGGCAGCCCGTATTTGCGGGAGGACATGATCCGCGCACACCTGGAACTCTACAAACAACTTCTCAATACTCATTAACCCTCTCTTCAACCCATGAAAATCCACTTCTGCGGCGCAGCCGGCACAACAACGGGATCTCAACACTTGCTGGAGGTGAACGGCAAGAAAATTCTCCTCGACTGCGGGCTCTACCAGGGACACCGCGCCGATGAACTGCGCATTAATCGTGAATTCCCTTACTTTGACCCGGCACAGATCGACCACGTCATCCTCTCCCATGCCCACATTGACCACTCCGGCAATGTGCCGAATCTCACCAAACGCGGCTACAAAGGCAACATCTACTGCACGCACGCCACGCGAGATCTCTGTGCCATCATGCTGGTGGATGCCGCGCGCATTCAGGAGAGTGATTGCGCTTTCCTCAACAAGATGGACCGCAGGAAGGGAGGAAGTGGGAACGTGGCAGAAGTCATCTATACAGAGGAGGACGCGCGAAGAAGCCTCGACTCATTTGTAGCCATTGGTTATGAGCGCCGAATGTTCATCGATGACGGTATTGCCCTCACCTTTTACGATGCCGGGCATATTCTCGGCGCCGCCCAGGTGGTGCTGGACATTGACGACCATGAAGACGGTGTCCACAAGCGGCTGCTCTTCTCCGGAGACGTGGGACGAGGCAACAACGAGCTTCTGCGCAACCCAACGCCCGTGGATGGCGTGGATATCATGCTCATGGAGAGCACGTACGGTGGACGGCACCATGAAGCGCCGGCTCGGGATGATGAAAGCTTCTACCGTGAGGTCAAGGAGGCTCTTTCGCGCGGGGGAAAAATCTATATTCCCGCGTTTGCTGTGGAGCGCACGCAGCAACTTCTCTTTTTGCTCAACCATGCTTTTCAGGACGGCCTGCTCGGCAAGACGCAGGTATTCGTGGATAGCCCTATGGCCATCAGCGCCACGGAGCTGTTTCGCGCACATGCAGAGTGCATGAACGGGGAGGTGTACGCCACTCTGTTTGCCAGCAGAGACCCCTTCTCCTTTGCAAACCTGCACATGTGCCGCACGGTCACAGAATCCCAGACTCTCAACAACCTCAAACATTCTGCGATCATCATCTCCGCATCCGGCATGTGCGAGGCCGGTCGCATCCTGCACCACTTGAAGCTCGGCATTTCCAACCCAAAAAATACCGTTCTCTTTGTCGGATTTTGTTCGCCTCACACCCTGGGACGACGCATCATGGACGGAGCAAAGGAAGTGCCGATTCTCGGCGAACAAGTTCCTGTGCGGGCACAGATTCGCACTCTGGATTCTTTCTCCGGTCATGCGGATCACGATGAGCTTCTCACTTACTTCCGCGCTACCGGGGGAAAGAAAAGCCGCGTGTTTCTCGTGCACGGTGAACCGGAGAGCGCCAAAGCTCTCTCCGACTCCCTGCAAAACGAGGGATGCGGAACTGTGCACATCGCCCAGAAAGGAGAGAGCATCACATGCTGAGCCTTCCTCCCATGCTCCGGACCCTTTGCGTCCTCTGCCTCTTCCTTTCCCCGCTGCCGGCACAGGCGCAAATGCCGCGCGACAGCTCACAGGCGGTCATTGGACTGACGGAGGGAATGAACGCCTCGCATGTCACTCTTTCCCTCGTTGAGAAAAACGCCTCCGGCGCGTGGCAACGCGTTCTCGGGCCCTTTCCCGGGCGTCTCGGCAGAAATGGTCTCGTGTGGGGGCTTGGGCTGCATTCTAATCCACGGGGCGCTATCACCAAACGCGAAGGCGATGGGCGCTCCCCTGCCGGCATTTTTTCCATCGGTGGACTCTGGACCACCACAAAAACCCCTGTTCAACACCATCGCCGCCTGCCGGAAGTCAGAGTGCGACCTTCTGACCTCTGGGTAAGCGACCCTGCTCAACCACGACTCTACAACCGCTTCGTGCGTCTGGATCATGACGCCTCTACCCCATGGGAGCTCAAGGAGCAGATGCGCCAGACCGACTACGCGCACAGTATTAAACTGCTCATCTGCCACAATACGGAAGAGACGCCCGGACGTCCGATAGCCGGTGCAGGCTCCTCGATTTTCTTCCACATCTGGAGGCGCGATGGGGCCGCCCCAACCGCCGGCTGTACAGCTATGACGGAAAACAATCTGCGCGCGCTCATCCGCCGCCTCGACCCTTCGCGACATCCGGTGTACATCCTTCTGCCACGTGAGGAGTACCTGCGTCTTCGTTCCTCCTGGCAACTGCCCTAAACAGCTTTTCCTCTCCTTCAAGCGCCATGGATTTCGAGCCTCCGCTCTACAACCAAATTAACCTCTTTCTGCTGGTGCTGGGGATGGTGCTCTGCATCGTGCCGGAACTTGTGCACGGCATTTTCTGTCTGGTGCACCGCAACGAACCCCGGCTGCCGGCCATACCGGGTGTCCTGCCATCCTTCCCAACGGTGTGGGATAGGGTGTGGACGCTCTTTTTTATCACACTTGTGACAGGCTTTGTCAGCTTCTCGCTATTGGCAAAGGATGCCGAGTTGACAACCGAACCCACTTTCAGCTCCATTCTCAGCAGTATCACTGCAGACATCTTCCTCTACTTGCCGATGGTTTTGCGCATGATCATCGTGACAAGGAAGAGACAGGACAATGGTTTGGGATTCCACATGATTTCTCCCTTTCAACTTTTCAAATGCGGTTTTCTCTATGTCATCATCCCTCCCTTTGTCGTCGCTGCTTTGATGGAGCAGCTTCACTTGCCTGAACTGCTCCATGAATTCACTTCAACTCCTGTTACCCAAGAAGTTATGGAAACTTTTCGAGAAAGCGACAACTCAGCTCTCCGTATTGGTATTGCTCTTCTCGCCATCGTCATCGCTCCTATTACTGAAGAATGTTGTTTTCGAGGCTTCCTCTACAACAGCATCAAACAGCACGCCGGCGGCATCATGGCAACCTTGATCTCTTCGTTCTTCTTTGCTGCCATACACACATCACTCGTTGCTTTCCTCCCCCTCTTTGTCTTTGCCGTCTTCCAGTGCGAACTCTACAGGAAAACGCACTCGCTCACTGCTCCCATCATCGCCCACGCTGTATTCAACAGCATCAGCGTACTCCTTCTGACTGATTCATAATGTCTGCAACACCATTGAACCGGCTGGGAGAACATAAAGTTCTTGAACATCTCCTGCCCCTGTTTCCCCCCTCAGGAGATGAGGTCTCCCTCTTGCTGGGTCCGGGAGATGATTGCGCCATCCTGCGGCGTAACGAAGCCTGGGACACCCTGCTGAAAACGGATGCGCTCGTCGAGGGGGTGCATTTCACTCCCAATACAGCTCCGGAACTCATCGGACGCAAGGCTCTTGCCCGGGCGATATCGGATGTTGCCGCCATGGGAGGCGTCCCGGAAACGGCGCTTGTCACCCTCTTTGTTCATTCCTCCCGCTGTGTGGAGCCCCTCGAAGGCATCTATCGTGGAATGGCTGCCCTCGCGCAAGAATTTGACATCTCCCTCGCAGGGGGAGAAACAACCTCTCTTCCCCACGACGGTCTCGCTCTGAGCATTACCCTTACCGGACGGGTGGAACACGGATGCGCCATCTTGCGCAGCGGTGGAAATCCCGGAGATGTGCTCTGCGTATCCGGTCCTCTCGGTGGATCATTCACAAGCGGGCGCCACCTGCGTTTCACCCCTCGTGTGGGACTTGGACGCTGCCTGCTGCACGGCAACCCACGGGCCACGGCAATGATGGATCTTTCCGACGGGCTTGCGGCGGATCTGCCACGACTGGCACAGGCAAGTGGCTGTGGTTTCATGCTGGACGAGGGGAAAATCCCCCGCAACCCAGGGTGCGATGTGCAGCAGGCAATGAGTGACGGAGAGGACTACGAACTACTGATCGCCCTTCCGGCGGAAGGTGCAGACGCCGCTTGCGCTGAGCTTGGTCTCAGCCGCATCGGGGTTCTTACGCCTCCCGGCGCCACTCCCCTCCCCTTTTCCCGCGGGTGGCAGCATTTTTCATCCGTTCCCCACTCCCCCGAATCATGACTCTCTCCCGTATTCGCGAACTGCTGGAACAGCTGAATATCTCCCCATCCAAAGCCCTGGGACAAAATTTCCTGGTGGACGAAAATACCGCTCGCAGCATCGTCGATGCGCTTGAACCGCAACCAAACGACTGTATTGTGGAAGTGGGACCGGGGCTTGGATCCCTCACCGAGCATGTTGTCGGTCGTTGCCGCCGCGTAATCCTGGTGGAATTTGACGCACGACTCGCCGAGTACCAACGCGAGCGGTGGAAGAACAAACCACGCGTTGACGTGCACCAGGTTGACGCAGCAAAATGGGATCCGAGATTTCTCTTTGCGGAACGTCCGAGCGTAAAACTGCTGGGCAACTTACCGTATTCGGCGGGGGGAGCCATCATGTCAAACCTGATGCGACATCCTCACCCCTTCTGCCGCGCGGTGATCATGCTGCAAAAGGAACTTGTAGAGCGCATCCTTGCGCAACCCGGCAAGGGCGATTGGGGACTCTTTTCCCTGCGCATTCAAATCGATTGGTGTTGTAAACTCCTGCGCATTGTGCCACCCGGGGTGTTTTATCCTCGCCCGACAATCGATTCGGCAGTGATGCTGCTTACCCCTCGTGAGGAGGAGGAATTTCCTCCTTTCGACCGTCGTTTGCTGGATGAATTGGCACGGCGTGGATTCGCCTGCCGTCGCAAGCAACTGCATAAGCAGCTTCCTCCCTCCCCGCCGTGGGCTCAGGTTGCGGAGCGTCTTAATATTCCATCCACCGCGCGTGCCGAAGAACTGCAACTTGCCCAGTGGGTTGAGCTCACAAGAACCTACGATCCCAACCCCCTGTCCGACCTCCCGCAGCACGGCGATGAATCTTTCGATGTGGTCGACGAGTCCGACCACGTGCTGCGTCAGGCTCCGCGAGATGAAGTGCACGCGCAAGGACTGATGCACCGTGCCGTGCATATTCTCGTGTTCAACAGGAAAGGGGATTGTCTCCTGCAAAAACGTTCCATGCTCAAAGACCGACTGCCGGGCGTATGGGATTCCTCCGCAGCCGGGCATCTGAACGCCGGGGAAGATTACCTGCCTGCCGCCGTTCGGGAGTTGGAGGAAGAACTCGGATTACGGGCAGAACCATCTCAACTCGAGCTGCTCGCCAAACTCTCCGCTTCGCCCGACACCGGCATGGAGCACGTGGAACTCTACGCCCTGCACGGTTACGATGGAAAGGTGCATTTCCCCGCAGCGGAAATTTCCGCCGTGTTACCATTGCCACCCGTCGTTATCGACGCCTGGTTGAAGCGGTGTCCAGAAGATTTTGCTCCTTCGTTCAGACTTTGCTGGCAAATCGCACGCCGAACCGAGACGACTCCCGGCTGAATCTGATCCTCATGCCGCCGTCGGCTGCTCGGTCGGAGTTGGCGGTGCGGGAGCAGCGGGTGTCCCGCTCGGCTGAGGCGCAGCAGGAGTTTGCTTCTCCTTCTCAATCTCGTCCTGAATCTGCTTCATAAGTGTGCGCAGGTGTTCTACCTGCGGAGAATTGGGCAGCTCCTGGATAGCTGCCTCAATGTAGGGAATCGCCCCCTGCTTATCCATAAGCTGGTAATGCGATCCCGCAAGCACCTGGTACATGAACTGCCGCACCTCCGGTAACAAATCCTTGTTCTCGTTCAGTCGGCGCTTGATCTCTTCCCGCATGGCAGGGATGGTCTTGGGAGGCTTCACGGTACTGATGACCTCGCCGAGAGCATCGGTAAACTCTTTCTCTTGTTTCCTGATCATTTCGCGACGTTCCGCTTCTTTGCGGATGCCGGTTTCATCCGCCGCGTCGTCTTGTGCGATGCGCTTGAGGATGTCAGTGTGCCGCTCACAGTATTTGCGGCTCTCCTCATTCAAAGTACGCAGAAAATTCGCCAGCGCACGCGCCCTTTCCATACCCTGCAGAGTCTCAGCCTTCGTTAACTGCTCACTCTCCTCTCTCGCTCGTTTGAGAGCTCCCTCCAACGAGGCAACGTATTCCTTCGCTCCTGCAGCACATCCAACCACTGCAGCGTATGGAATGCCCCGGCTGTCGACGATTAACATAGTGGGGTAGGCCTGCACCCCGTATTTCTCGCGATGAACTTCACGCTTTTGTAGCTCCTCCGGCGTGGCCTTTTTACTATCTTTGGGGAAATCAAGCTCGACGAGAACGAGCTTATTATCCGCTGCCCATTCGCGAAATTCCGGAGTGTTCAGAATCTTTGCGCGCAGCTGAATACAGGCAGGACACCAGTCCGACCCCGTAAACTCGACAAGCGCAAGGGTTTTCTCTTTTCCTGCCTCCTTCAATCCCTGATCCAAATCAGTTCCCCAGTGATCCGCATTCCCTTTGCATGCGACGAGTGACACCATCAGCGCAGCACAACACAGCGTAAGAAGTTTTCTGATCATGCCCAGCATTGTACCGTAAACTCCCCTCTCCTGTCAACCCTGACTCTCTAGGTGTTCGTCCTGATTATTTGTTCTAAAAAGATGCATTTTTTCTCGACAAAGTACTTGCAAGAGGATGCGCAGAGTGCTATTCTGTCAAGCACGAGCCGCCTTGGCTCTTCTTTTTTATCATTAACCAACTTTAGCTATGTCACTCGAATCTTTTTTCCGTCCTGCCAGCATTGCTGTGGTGGGTGTATCCGATAATCCCTCGAAACTCGGCGCTGTCGTATTCAACAACATCCTCGCCGCCGGGTATAGTGGTAAGCTCTACGGCGTGAATCCCAAGCTTGCCGGCAAAGAGGTGTACGGCAAACCCTGCTACGCCTCTGTGGATACCCTGCCGGAGCCGATGGACCTGGTGGTCATCCTGGTGCCGGCACGTTTCACAGAACCGGTGATTGACGCCTGTGTGGTGAATAAGACAAAAAACATCTCCATCATCACCGCCGGGTTTGCAGAGGTAGGCGAGAAAGAGCTCGAAAAACGCATCGCTCAGAAGTGTCTGGATAACGGCATCAACCTGCTTGGTCCGAACTGCCTGGGTCACATCTCCACCTTCGACAAAGTGAACGCCTCCTTCGCCGATGGTTTCCCCGGGCAAGGGAACGTGGCGTTCATCTCGCAATCCGGCGCCTACTGCTCCGCCATCATGGATTGGGCTGCCGGCAAGGGCATCGGTTTCTCACACTTCATCTCCATCGGCAACAAGGCCGCCATGGGGGAAGACAAGCTGCTCGAAGCTCTGCAGGATGACCCGAACACCTCCGCATTCGTGTTCTACCTTGAGTCTCTCAAGAACGGCAAGGATTTCCTGCGCGTGCTGAAGAAAGTCTCTGATACAAAACCCTGCGTGATCATGGAGCCAGGTAAGAGCTCCAAGGCTCAAGCTGCCTCCCTTTCCCACACAGGCTCTCTGGCGCCAAATTACCGCGTGCTGGAGATCGCCCTGCAGAGTGCCGGCGCCATTCAGGCGTACAATGACCGCGAGCTCTTCGGTCTGCTTGAGATTCTCCAATACTGCAACCACAAGGAATTCGACGGCAGGCTCGCCGTGCTTACCAATGCCGGCGGCGTTGGCGTGCTCACCTCCGACCTCTGTGAGGACGCCGGGCTGGATCTCGCTCGCCCGAGTGAAAAGACCATTGAGGCTCTCAAAGCTGTGCTCACACCGGAAGCCGCCCTGGGCAACCCAATTGATGTGGTGGGCGACGCAAAGGCTGATCGCTATGAGAACGCCCTGCGCGTACTCTGCGAATGCGGCGAGTACAAGAACATCCTCGTGCTGCTCACCCCGCAGCGTGTCACGGATCCCACCGGCACCGCTGAGGCCATCATTCGTCTCGCCCCGCAATACAAGAATGTGAACATCTTCTGCTCCTTTGTGGGTGGGGCGCATGTGGATGAGGGTCGCAAGCTGCTGGAGGCTGCAAAGATTCTCACTTACGAGTACCCGGCGGATGTGGTTCGCCTGCTCGGCATGCTGAAGGCGCAAATGGCATATCGAGGTAAGAAGCTTCCGCATGTGGAGACCCACGAGCTGCCCGCGGCTCTGAAAGACGAGATCGCCGCTGCAAAGGCTCAGGGACTCGCTTCCTTGCCCCAGGTCACCGTGAACAAACTCATGGATCACTACGGCATCGACTACCCGAAGAGCGGCAACTTCACCGACAAGCAAGAGGCTCTTGAGTTCTGCCGCAGCCTCTTCCCGCGCCCGGTGGTGCTGAAACTCTCCGCTCCCGATGCCCTGCACAAGACTGAGATGAAGGGCATCTACCTGAATATCCACGATGACGCTACCTTCATGGAAGCCTGGAATGGTCTCTGGGGTTCTATTGAAAAATTCTCTCTGAAGGGCGCTTCCGTGCTCATTCAGGAAATGATCACCAAAGCCACGGAAACCATCATCGGCGTAAATAGTGACAAAAACTTTGGTCGTGTCATGGTCTTCGGTACCGGCGGCATCTACACGGAAGTCATGCGCGATACCACCATGCGCATCCTCCCGGCAGACGACTTCGATACCATGATCAAGGAAACCAAGGTGGGCACCATTCTCAACGGCGTCCGCGGCGAAGCGCCGAAGGCAGTCGGTCCCCTTGCTGACACTCTCAAGAAGGTTCAGCAGCTCGTGCTCGAAGTGCCGGAAATCACCGCCATCGACGGCAACCCGGTGCTCGTCACTGCCGACCGCGCCGTCGTCGTGGACTTCAAGATGCTCCTCAAATAAGAGAGCCTATTCCACACGAAACGACTTCAAACCCGCCCCGGCTCCCTCAGCCCCGGCGGGTTTTCTATCCCCTTGCCACCATCGTCCTCCCCATACTAACCCACGCGCCTTTATTGCAATCCTCGTAGCAGTATACCTTGCAGCGGTCCATCCCACGGCACCTGCGTGCGCGTCTTTACCTCGTAATTCTCATATCCAAGCTCCCGCGCAGCCTCCCTCTCATAAAACAAAGGAGATTTTCATAACGTGTATACAAATGAGAAAAAGTTAGTCCAATATGTTTTCTTTATTTGAAACGATATCATCGCAAGAACACCACCGATCTGAGCGAGCGACGCAAACAACAGTCGCTGCGTCGACTCCTGCTAATCGACTTTTCTTACTATGCCTCCGTTGATCGTCTCATTGTTGCTTGATCTTAAATTGGGGTAGTTTTTTAAGCAATTCTTCTGCCTCTTCGCATCCTTGGGCAGCCGCCTTGATGTACCATCTCCTGGCAGCTTCTATATCCTTGATCACGCCCCTCCCTTCTTCGCAGCGCTTGCCCATTTCAATGCGGGCATATACCTCCCACGACGCCATCCGGCGCAAATGTGCCACTCCCGGGGTTTCCGGAATTTGCGGATAAAAAGGAATGCCGAGGCGCCTCAACTCGTTTTGCGCCCGAACATCACCGTGATCCGCAGCTTCCAGAAGCCAATGGCGAGCCTCCTTCCGGTTCTCGGGTATACCAAGACCGTACAAACAACACAGTCCGTATTCTCGTTGCGCTTCCGTATAACCTTGTTTCGCGGCTTCATAATACCAATTGGCAGCCATCGTCTCGTCTTTCTGCACGCCTTTTCCCTGCGCATAGCAGCAAGCCAAACGCTCTTGCGCTAATCCGTATCCCATCGTTGCAGACTCTTTGTATAAGCGCACAGCCTCGGACTCATCTTTCGGCATCTCAATCCCATACTCCCTGCAAAGCCCGAGGCAGTACCTGATGACGCGCGATTTACCAGACTCCTCCGCAATGGAGAACCAACGTAAAGCCTCCTTGACATCTTGACGAACACCTATTCCACGAAAATAGCAAATGCCAAGAGCTATCGGAGCATCCCCGCTCGCGTCCTTCTGCACCGCGAGATACAAAAAACGTAATCCCACCGCCAAATCTTGATGATCGTTACTCTCAATGAGTAAGAGTGCAGTATTGTACATCTGCCATGACGCATCATCTATCTCTTCCTCCTCTTCCATCGGCAATTTCTTCGTGGGATCCACTATAACTCCCCGATTCAAATCCCCTTCCCAGGGATTATGTCCCCGGTCATCAAGCACTAATCCTTCGAGAAATGATTCGTATCCGAGAATTTCCAGCTGCCGGACTTTCTCAAAATACTCGACTCCCGCTTGATCCTCATCGACAGTTTCAGATCCTTCTTCCGAGGATAATTCGACCGGAGGTAGCTCCTCTCCGATCGTCTGCGGAACGAAAGTACAGACAATCCCCGAACACAACACAAATAATAAGCTCAATTTCATTTGGATTTTTTATCACTTTCCAAGCTTTCCGGAATGAACTGCCCTTGATTTAAGATGCCGATTTTCTCGCGCACAAATCATACCATATTCTTCGTTTTCTTTCCATCTTTCTCAGAACTTGGCAGCCCAATGTTTGCCGCCGGAATTCATAAAGCGCATCCGCGTGCCGTGCTGCCTCGCGGTATAACTCCACCGCTCTCGCTTCATCCCCTTCCTCTCCCCCGTCAATCATCAGCCGTATTCCACGTAGCGCAGGCGGTCCAGCAACAGCTGGTGGTCTTTCTTTCCCTGCGGCGTTAGCTCCCCCATGTGCTTCCGCAATGCGATCTCAGCGTGCATCATCGCACCGCACGCTGCATAATACGTACGCGGAGCTGACACCTGACGCGCCGTGAGAGTCTGCGCACACGTCCGCAACCACGGTTGCAGTTCGTAACCTTCCCCCACCTTCTTCACCAGTTCGCTGTCCGACATAACAGGCGTGCCATAGGAACGCCCCGCGTAGGGAACCGGTTTCGTAGGCACCCGGCTCAGCTTCGCGAGCACCATCCCGTAATCCTGCTGTCCCTGTGCAGAGAGCAGCGCCTGCTGCGCCTCAAGCCCTCGTTTACACGTCTTGAGGTGAGAAAACATCGCATCGCTCCAGCTTTCATACGCCGCCGGGTCCACCCCCGCTACCAGCTGTCTTCCCCACATGTTCAGCTCGTAGCCCTGAGACGTACGCTTCACAAGCCATGCGGGGTCACTCTCCTCGATGTTCGGGTTATTCATCGAGTGGTAATACTTCGGCAATGATTCACTTTGGCACCCATTCAGCGCCACCACCATTCCCAGTGTCATCATAATTCGTTTCGCTTTCATCTGTTTTGTCTGAATTCGTTGGTTGGTTAAAACTGCAACTTCCGCAAGTCATCCTTCGCTATTTTTAGGAACTGTCGTTTCTCCTTCCTCTCGCACACAAATCGTACCATATTCTTCGTTTTCTTTCCATCTTTCTCAGAACTTGGCATGCACCCCAAAAGTCACTCCCTGCTGACTCGTGGAACTCTGCCACGGAACCCACAGGAAATGTTCCGGTTCATATTCAAATTCCTAGGCTACTTTGATATCTACAGAATCGTCATCGTATACGCTGCTGTTGGTCCTAGCGAATCCGCCCGGCGGCGCCCATAGAGTCCAACCAGTCTTCCCACGAATCAGCGTCATCCTCAATGCTCTGAGCCTCGGACGCCATCGATCGGGCATCCCGCATACGTGTCGAGGGACTCGCTACCAGGGCTCTCTCCACCGGGCTCATCAAGGCATAATTGCTGTTTTGTGCACTGCTGTAGAGTCGGTTTGCATCATCCATCTTCGATTGCGCTTCGGAGTGCATCTGCCTTATGCAGCGCCGGGCAAGGCTCGACTCATCTACCGTTATATATCCACGCTGATCTGCGCGCGCCTTAATCTCTGCCAGGTAAGCGGCGGGAGAGGGTGTCGAATCCGACGAACCGGCGGAAGACGAAGAGGAGGAAGAAGAGGAAGAGCTTGATGACCCTGAAAGCAAACCTATTCCGACAACACCCACTGTCATCAGAGAATTTTCCACACAGGTGATGGGGAGATCCACGCAGAGCCAATCAAAGATACCGGCTGTGTACCACCAGGCTGCCGCCCCGGAGCTGTACTTGTAGTCCACGGATGAGGCACCCCCTGGGAATACAATCGGGAGTTTGGTGGTGGCAGTCGTGGTAATGATGCTCTTGTCCACCTTTGTCATCGTGGAAGGAGTGGAGGGGGACTTCCTCTGTCCGGTGAGATACAGGGCAAAGTCTGCCGGTATCTCAAACACATCTTTGCCACCCGTCGCGCGCACCTCTACCGTCCGTTTATCCTTTTCGCCGGCAGTGTATTGAGTCTTGATCGGCTTGCCCACACGGTAACGCGGCAGCTCCACATAATACTTGCTGCCATCGGTGTATACGTATTGCCCCGGCTTAGCATCCCCCGACTTTGCCTGCGCTTTGTACCCCGCCTTGCCAAATAAATGCCCGGCAGAATTAAAGTAGCAGCTGCTTAAGCCCAATGATGCGACAACTGCCAGTGGTATGATGTATTTGTTCATGTTTGATCGCATACTCTTTAAGTTAAAAGTCAAGAAATTAATCTGCATGACGTGTATATATCGTATTGAGTGGATTGACCCCAGCCATTCTGATCTTTTACATGCCTTGTTTCTTCATTTTCTCAAGGAGTTCACGCGCCTCTCTATGTCCCTGATCGGCGGCTTTACGGAACAACTCCAAAGCCACATTTGGGTCCTTCTCCACTCCTTTACCCATAAGATAACAAACCGCGAGGTAGTATTGCGCATTCTTGTTATTTTTCTTCACGGCCTCGCGCCACCATTTCACGGCCATACCATAATCCACTTTCACTCCATCACCATTAAAATAGGCACGACCGAGCGAGGCTTGCGCATCTGCATTCCCTTGCCCTGCGGCTTTGCTCCACCACTTTACTGCTTCTGCCTCATCTTTCTTACTCACCCCCTCGCCACTATCATAACACAGCCCAAGATAGTACTGCGACTCGGCATCTCCCTTTTCCGCCGCCATACGCCACCATTTTACCGCTTCCTTCATATTTCGTGGCACTCCCACCCCCTGAGAATAACACTGCCCCAGGAATATCTGAGCTCCCAAACATTCTTTCTCTGCAGCTGCACGCATCAAGCGCAGCACCTCACCCATCTTTTCATCGAACTCATCGCTTTCAAAATAGCACATTGCCAACCGGTATTGTGCCAGCACATGCCCCTGATCCGCAGCCTTGCTCAACAACCTGATAGCTTCCTTCATATCCTTCTTCACGATATCCCCATAACCCTGCCCATAAAACACGCCCAGAGCGTACTGAGCCTCCGCACTTCCATGCTCCGCCGCCTTGCTGAGCAAGTCGATAAATTTCTGATCATTCTTCTCCACTCCATCGCCATTCGCGTACCATGTACTCATCACAAACTCCGCTTCAGGTTCCTCCTGTTCCACTGCCTTGCTCATCCATTGTACAGCTTTCTTCGCATTCTTTTCCACACCAAGCCCCTTCTCATAGCAACGAGCCACAAGATATTGAGAATACGAACATCCTGCCTCCGCTGCTTTCATTAGCCATTCTAATCCTATCTTGGTATCCCGTTTCACTCCCCGCCCCATAAAATAACAAACCCCAACGTGCTCCATGGCGGGAGCATAACCTTGCCTAGCTGCTTTCTCAAACCACTTTGCCGCTTCCGCCATATTCTCCTCCACCACTTTCCCCTCAAGATAGCACATCCCTAAATTATCCTGTGCCCTCGCATCCCCCTGTTCTGCTGCCTTACGGTACCATTTGAACTCCTCCGCCTTATTGTCGGTATCCGGTTCAGCTGTTGCGATACTACCTGCTACCGCGCCAATAAAAGAGACGCAAAGCACCACAGTACCCACAAAATGCCGTATATTGTTGCGATCTTGTTGTGTCTTCATTTGCTTTGTATATAGTTGGATTTTTGTATTTTAAATTGTAGAAATATCATTTGTTTTCTACAGTTAGGAAAATTTCTTCATTGTCTTGCGTTGTTATTAGATGTCACTTAATTCTTTCCCAAACTTCCCACGTCTTTTCCTACCGTACCAACTCACAGTCGCTTCAACGCCTTCTTGGCATCTTATACCCTGATTGGCGGCTTTCTGGTACCATCTTCTTGCCTCCGCGTAGTCCTTGCTCACTCCTTCGCCTTTATCATAGCATCAGCCAAGGCTGTACTGTTGCATCCGCATCCTCCCGATCCGCTGCCTTGCGAAACCACGCCAGGGCTTCTTCCTCGTTCTTTTCCACGCCCTCGCCCTTCATGTAGCATTCTGCAAGTGTCATAGCAGCCTCCGCGTCCCCGCGTTCCGCCTCTTCCCGTACCCAATGAATCATCTCATTCTCGTTCATTTTTTTAGAAGGTTATCGTTCGTATTTTCAGAAACGCAGATTCTGAAGAGCCTTCTTTGCCGCCTCGTTCCCCTGCTCCGCTGCCGCTCGGTACCACTTCACCGCCTCCGCTATGTCCTTGCTCACTCCCCAGCCGTTCTCATAGCACACACCAAGGCTATACTGTGCCTGCACATACCCCTGCTCTGCTCCCGCGCGAAACCACTTCACCGCTTCCGCCATATCTTCGTTCACCCCCCAGCCGTTCTTGTAGCACACGCCAAGGTTACTCTGTGCCTCCGCATCCCCTTGCTCCGCTGCCGCGCGATACCACTTCACCTCCTTCGTAGGCTGATCCGAATCGGACGTTTCATCATCTTCCTGAAGGAGAAATCTCAATAACGGATTGTTTGCTTCGTCAGCCTGAGCAACCACCGATACTCCACCTGCCACGCAGAGCAATCCAAACAACAAAGGCATACACATACCCCGACATGCCTGGGACACACTGCTCCCTGCACGATTTACCTTCTTTTCTTTATCTTGTCGATTTTGTCCGCCTTCTTTTTTCATTGGTATGTCAGATAGTTTTGTCAGCTGAGAATTTAATGAATTTCCTGTTCTGAAGAATCCGATTTCGATGCTTTTTCTTAATCAATGCCATAATCGTTCACTCTCCCGAATCCTCATGACAGATGCTCTTCCCATTCTCAACTGACTTGCGGATGGTCTGGCGCCTTCATATCCCTGCTCCGCCGCCTTGCGGAACCACGCCAGGGCTTCTTCCTCGTTCTTTTCCACGCCTTCGCCCTTCATGTAGCATTCTGCAAGTGTCATAGCAGCCTCCGCGTCCCCGCGTTCCGCCTCTTCCCGCACCCAATGGATCATATCGTTCTCGTTCATTTTTTCAGAATGTTATCGTTCGTATTTTCAGAAACGCAGATTCTGAAGAGCCTTCTTTGCCGCCTCGTCCCCCTGCTCCGCTGCCGCTCGGTACCACTTCACCGCCTCTGCCATGTCCCTACTCACCCCCCAGCCGATCTCATAGCACACGCCAAGGCTAAATTGCGCCCCTGCATGCCCCTGTTCTGCCGCCAGGCGAACCCACTTCACCGCCTCTGTCATGTCCTTGCTCACCCCATCACCTTCTTCATAACATAGGCCAAGCAAAAACTGCGCATCTGCATTCCCCTGCTCCGCTGCCGCGCGATACCACTTCACTGCCTCCTTCAAGTTCTTGCTCACTCCTTTGCCGGTCGCATAGCACTTGCCGAGGTTACACTGCGCATCCGCTTGCCCCTGCTCCGCTGCCGCGCGAAACCACTTCACTGCCTCCTTCAAGTTCTTGCTCACTCCATTGCCGGTCGCATAGCACACGCCAAGTCCACACTGCGCACCCGCTTGCCCCTGCTCCGCTGCAGCACGATACCACTTCACCGCCTCCGCTATGTCCTTACTCATTCCATTGCCGCTCTCATAGCACACACCAAGCTTGTACTGCGCCTCTGCATCGCCCTGCCCCGCCGCCGCGCGGAGCCACTTCACCGCCTCCGTCATGTCCTCGCCCAACTCATATCTCGCATAGCACACACCGAGGGCAACCTGCGCCACCTCAACCCCCTGCTCCGCCGCCAGGCGAAACCACTTCACCGCCTCTGTCACATCCTTGCTCACTCCATCGCCGTTGTAATAGCACACGCCAAGTCTGCACTGCGCCTCCGCATCCCCCTGCTCCGCTGCTGAGCGATACCACTTCACCGCTTCCGCCATGTCCTTGCTCACCCCCTCGCCGTTCGCATAGCACCAGCCAAGATTATTCTGCGCATCCGTGTACCCCTGCTCCGCTGCCGCGCGATACCACTTCACTGCCTCCGCCACATCTTTGCTCACCCCCCAACCGTTCGCATAGCACACGCCAAGGTTATACTGTCCCTGTGCATTCCCCTGCTCCGCTGCCGCGCGAAACCACTTCACAGCCTCCGCGTAATTCTTGCTCACTCCATTGCCGTTCGCATAGCACACGCCAAGATTCCACTGCGCCACCGCATGCCCCTGATCGGCTGACAAGCGGTACCACTTTACCGCCTCCGCCACATCCTTGCTCACCCCCGAGCCGTTCGCATAGCACACACCGAGGGCAGCCTGCGCCTGTGCATGCCCCTGATCCGCTGCCTTCTGCCACCACTTCACCGCCTCCATCAGGTCCTTGCTCACTCCATTGCCTTTCTCATAGCACCAACCAAGGTTATTCTGCGCCTCCGCATGTCCCTGCTCCGCTGCCGCGCGGTACCACTTTATTGCCTCCGCCACATCCTTGCTCACCCCATCGCCGTTCGCATAGCACACACCGAGGGCAGCCTGCGCCTGAGCATACCCCTGCTCCGCCGCCTTTTGCCACCATTTCACCGCCTCCGCCACGTCCTTGCCCACCCCTAAGCCGGCGTAATAGCACCCGCCAAGATTAGACTGAGCCTTCGCATTCCCCTGTTCCGCCGCTGAGCGATACCACTTCACCGCCTCCGCTATGTCCTTATCCACCCCTTGACCGTTCGCATAGCACACACCGAGGACGCACTGCCCCTCCGCATTCCCTTGCTCCGCTGCCGCGCGGATCCACTTCACCGCCTCCGTCATATCCTTACTCACTCCCCAACCGTTCGCATAGCACACGCCAAGGTTATACTGTCCCTGTGCATTCCCCTGCTCCGCTGCCGCGCGAAACCACTTCACCGCCTCCGCCATGTCCTTACTCACTCCTTTACCGTTCGCATAGCACGCGCCGAGGCTACACTGCGCATAGAGGTCCCCCTGCTCTGCCGATGTGCGGTACCATTTCACCGCCTCCGCCATGTCCTTACTCACACCCCAGCCATTCTCATAGCACACGCCAAGCTCTCCCTGCGCAGCGATGTTTCCTCCCTCTACCGCCGCTCGGTACCACTTCACCGCTTGCGCATAATCCTTGCGCACTCCATTGCCTCTCTTATAGCACACTCCGAGCCTGCACTGAGCCTTTGCATTTCCCTGCTCCGCCGCCGCGTGGTACCACTTCACCGCCTCCACCATATCCTTGCCCACCCCCTCGCCGTTCGCATAGCACTCACCGAGTTTACCCTGCGCATATGGGTCCCCCTGCTCCGCCGCCGCGCGATACCACTTCACCGCTTCCGCCATGTCTTCGCTCACCCCCTCACCTCTTTCATAACATAGGCCAAGCAAAAACTGTGCCTTTGCATATCCGCGTTCTGCTGCCACGCTGTACCACTTCACAGCCTGCGCAAGATCCTTACCTACTCCCCAGCCATTCGCATAATACACACCCAAGCTACACTGTGCCGCCTCTACTCCTTGTTCCGCTGCCGCTTGATACCACCTTGCCGCCTCCATAGGATTCTTACTCACTCCAGCGCCATTTTCATAACACACACCAAGCTTAAACTGCGCCTCAGCGTTGCCGTCCTCCGCTGCCTCGCGCAGGCGCTCCATCGCCTCGATCACCTTCCCTTCTTTGGTCAACCTCTGATACGCAACGTACGGATCCTCTCGCAGCATGTAGTACGCCCCCACGCCTCCGCCGAGCATGACCACTATCCCTGCCGCCACAGCCACCCACAACTTGCGTCGTCCTCCCTTCTTCAGCTGCGTCGTTTGCGGCGCCACTGCCGGAGTCGGTGTCACCGGTGCCGGTGTCGGACTTTGAGCCGGCGCCTCCGTGGTCGGAACGGGATCAGAAGCCGACTCAGGCGCTGCGTCTGTGGCTGCCGAGCCCTTACTCTTCATCTCTGCTGCCTTGCGAAACCACGCCAGGGCTTCTTCCTCGTTCTTTTCCACGCCCTCGCCCTTCATGTAGCATTCCGCAAGTGTCATGGCGGCTTCCGCGTCCCCGCGTTCCGCCTCTTCCCGTACCCAATGGATCATATCGTTCTCGTTCATATTGTTTTAAGAGGTTATCGTTCGTGTTTCTCAAAGGCGCAGCTTCTCTCCCACTACTTCACCCCATTGCATCGCCTCACCCAGTCGTCTTACGCTTCTCATTTGAAATC
>CANRLM010000041.1 GCA_947631435.1 uncultured Akkermansia sp. | reverse complement strand
GACTCTAGCATGCTTTGAACTTCTTGGCACCCTTTTTTGTGCCAAGAACCTGTTGCATTTAATTTTGCAATCCACACCGATCGTTGCGGGGTGATTATTGCCTTGACTTTTGATTGGCTATCAGCTAGGGTAGCTCGCAGGCATGAAAGATCGTCGAATCGTCATCACGGGAATGGGGGTTCTCTCCCCATTAGGCAATAGCGTCGAAGAAACGTGGCATGGAATGAAGGCAGGAAAGAGTGGGATCGAGCGTATTCAGAGTCTCGGGGATATCTCAAACTTTCCGGTGCAGATAGCTGGTGAGGTGCGCGATTTTGATCCCACACCGTATTTTAAGAAGGATCCGAAAGCGGTACGGCGCTGTGATCGTTTTGAACAGCTCGCCATGGCAGCCGCGGTGATGGCACTGGAAGATGCAACATTAGATCCGGAGAAAGTCAGGCGCGATCGTGTGGGCGTGATGATCGGTTCCGGTATTGGTGGTTTGGGCATTCACGGACATAACTGCGCCATTCTGCTGGAAAGCGGCATGCGACGCGTCTCTCCCTTCTGCATCCCCTACATGATCACCAACATGGCCAGTGGGATGGTGAGCATTGAATACGGCTTCGGCGGTCCAAATATGAGTATCTCCACTGCTTGCGCGACCTCTAACCATTCCATTGGCGAGGCCTGGCGCATTATGAAGTTTGGGGATGCGGATGTGATGCTCTGTGGGGGAGCGGAGGCTTCTATCCTTCCCATTGGTATCGCAGGGTTTGCTAACATGAAGGCTCTTTCAACCAGGAACGATGATCCTGCTACGGCATCGCGTCCGTACGATGTGGATCGCGATGGTTTTGTGATGGGTGAGGGCGCTGGCGTTGTGGTGTTGGAAGCGCTTGAACACGCGCGCGCGCGGGGTGCCCGTATTCTAGCTGAACTTGTGGGCTATGGTCTGAGCGCAGATGCGTACCATTTGACTTCTCCGATGCCGGAAGGCGAGGGCGCTGCGCGGTGTATGCAGATGGCGTTGGAGCATGCTAGACTTCGACCCGAGCAAATCGACTACGTGAATACGCACGGCACTTCCACGCACTTGGGCGACATCTGTGAGATTAAGGCTATTAAGAGACTGTTTGGAGATTATGCGCAGCACGGTTTGCTGGTGAGTTCCACAAAGTCCATGACTGGTCACCTTCTCGGGGCTGCGGGTGGTGTTGAGTTGATGGCCTGCGTGAAAGCGATCCAGGATAACTATGTTCCGCCTACTATCAACGTGTTCAACCAGGATCCCGCTTGCGATCTTGACGTTTGTGCCAACGAGGGACGCGAACACGAGGTAAACGTTGCTCTGAGCAATTCTTTTGGTTTTGGAGGGCACAACGCATCACTCATTGTAAAACGCTTTGAGGAGTAATGGAATCTCCTTCTGAAAATAAGCCTCGGTCAGGCAGTCGGATGTGGCTGAGAATGCTTGGTGCCGGGGACTTGCTTCTGCTGCGTTGGGCGTTGCTTGGGGTTGTCGCTCCGGGGTGTGTTGTTTTGCTGCAACTGACGGGTTTCTTTGAAATGTTTGATGAACAGCAGTTGCGTATTCTGGCAGGACACCCGTTTTACATCAGCGCTAGTGATGTGCAAGTCACACTGGTTTCTCCTGTTGCCACCTTTGCTATCTGTGTCGGCACCGCGCTGTATCTCGGTATAGTGCTATTGCGTTGTCGGAGTTATTCGCGACGTAGTCATATTTGTCTTTTGGCGGCGGTTGCCATTGCTTTGCCCGGGTTGCTCTGTGTACTGTGGCACGGCGTGTTCTACGTGAGCCAGCCCCTCGTATGTCTGGCGGTACTCTGGTTGTTGCTCGTTCCTTGCAGCTTTGTGAAAAGAATTTTCTCATGAAAGCGCAGGATTATCCACCTGCCGTGCGTGAACTCATTGAGTGCTTCTGTCGTTTACCTGGCACGGGAAGACGAAGTGCCGAGCGATTGACCCTCTGGCTGTTGCAGCATGGAAAAACGGATGCGTGTGATCTTTCCAGGGCCCTTGTGCAAGCGATGGAGCAAACGACGGCGTGTCCGCGCTGCGGATTCTTTTCGACGGGAAGAGAGCTATGTGTAGCGTGTGCGGATCCTACGCGCGATGCTTCGCTGCTCTGTGTGGTGGAGCAACCAACTGATGTGTTGCCTATTGAACGCAGTGGCTCTTTTCGTGGGCTTTATCATTGTCTTGGCGGCAAGCTTTCGCCGTTAGACGGGGTGATGCCGGAGCAGTTGAGCATCCCGCAACTTCTCGATCGTGTGAGGGAGCAGCCCGGCTGTGAGGTTATTCTTGCCCTTGGAAGCGACGTGGAAGGCGACGCAACGGCACTTTATCTGGCTGAACAGTTGGAGAAGTTGCCTTGCACGATTTCTCGCATTGCGCAGGGCATGCCCGCCGGAGCAGGACTTTCGCAAGCGGATTCTATCACCCTCTTACGAGCTATTCAGGGAAGAACGAAAATCTAACCCCACCAGCTATCCTCGAAAAGACGACAGAAGAGAAACGAGGACAGAAAAACAACCCCGAAAAACGGGACGGAGGGAAAAAAGAAGGGGAGGTTAGTCCACTCTCTTAACCACCACCTCAGCGCCACTCTGGGTCTTGTAAGTGCCACAAGCAGGACAGGCCGTGTGTCCAGGCACTGCAGCGCCGCATTTTGGGCACGTGCCAAGCTTGGGCGCCTTCCATGCTTGGGCGGCCAGGCGGGAGCGCTGCTTCATCTTGGAGGTTCTGCGTTTGGGAGCTGCCATAATCTGTAATAGGTGAGAGGTTGTGTGTGTATATCACCCGGTGGGAGGGATGCCTGCGGCATCCAGCGCATTCACATGCATTGCCCACCTTGGAGCGACGAAGTCTACACCCGGTAGGGGGACTTTGTCCAGCCCAAATTCATCAATGACGTCATTTTGTGGATTGTGAAATCAGGTAAGGCACAGTTTAGGAGACAAAAAAGTGTCGCTCGGTTTGCTGCATGGCTGGTGACCTCCCTTGATGAGGCTGACAAATCATAATTTCTAATGACCACGCGTCATTTTCAACATCGAGCGTCCGAGGAAAGGGAGGGACTCATCCAACGCTATTTCAATTCTTCGCGTATCCCGTTTCTCTCCACAACCCGTAACATGGAACTGCGGCGGAGGAAGGGAACCGCTGAGCGGAATAGGGAGTTCGCACGACTGGTTTCTCTGGTTCGAATTTCTGCCTGTTCAGTGAATCGGGGCAGTGGTGTAACACATCTGTAACAGTCCGCTCCCTACTTTTTTCTGGAACAATAAAAAAAAGAAGATAAAATACAAGACAGCAAGACAGTTACCAATTAAAAAACTATGGCACTTCACATCCAGATGAGCGATGAGGCGCTCAAGCAGTTGAAGAGGGCGGCATTTATGAGTCGCCTGGTGTCCCTTGCGGTGTGCACGGGGTTTCTATTGGGCTTTGGCACCATCCTTTACATCTCAATTACTATAATTCAGGGTGATCCCCCAGCAGAATTCATCGGATACACAGCTGCGGCAGAAGATGGTCCTCCCACGGACAGTCCGACTGTAAAGGAACTTTCTGCTAAGGTGTCGACGCCGACGCCTACCGTGGCGCCGAGCGTTGTGGTGGCGCAGAATGCTGTGGGCGCGGTGGCCGCACCTGTGAGTATAGACACCGCGGGTGAATTCGAATTTGCCGAGGCCGATCTTTCGATTGATGTTGATGTGGACCTGGGTGAAGGGCTTGGCAACAGTGGTGCTGGTCTTGGTTCCAGTACCCCGGGAGGATCTGCACTTGAAGGAACGTTCTACGACCTGAAGCTTACGCGTAGTGGGGCTCCTTCCAAGATTGCCAATGTAATTACCCAGAAGGACGAAAAGGGGAAGACCGTCAAGATACTGAAAGTGAAAGAGCCCGAGTTGATGAAAGTGGCGCATCGTTTCTTTAAGGAGAAGTGGAGGATGTCGATTCTGTCACCGTACTACATGTCGAAGGAGAAGTTGTATGCCTCCTCCTTTTATATGCCGCTGGCCAAGGATGCGTACGCACCGGTGGCTTTCCAATGCGACGATGTATGTCAGCCGGCCGGTTGGATTGCCGTATACCGTGGTAAGGTTCGGGCACCGAAGACTGGCAAGTTCCGCTTCGTTGGGGCCGGTGATGATATCATTGTGGTGCGTTTCAACAACGAGGATGTTCTGGAGGCGGGCTACCGCTATCCTTCTCTGTACGATGAAAAAGGGAACGACTACTGGATTTCGTCGACCAGTGGAAAATTGAAGGATTTTTGGAAGGCTGTCAAGGAAGGTAAATACAAGCAGTTTGAGGGTTACGAATGTATTAGTACCATCAAGGAAATTCCCCTCTGGAATCAGGCAATCGGGGGATTGTCCGCGGGGAAGACCTTTGAAGTCAAACAGGGGCAGGTTTATCCGATTCAGGTTGCTGTGATTGAGATTCCCGGGGGAGGTTGTGGTTTCATGCTTATGATTGAGGACTTGACCGATGGGAAAAAGGTGAAGCCCGGTGAGAAGTATGACCTTTTCCGTACGAATTTTTCAACTCCCACGGCTCAGGAGCTCTTCGAGATGGTTAAGAATGCCAAGGATTCGAAGGGTGTTGTAAGATCCTATCATCAGCCGGGCGTGACCGGTCCGGATAAGGTCAATATGGCTCCGTATAACGAGGATTCGCCCATTTGGACGGCCGTACCGTGAGGTGTTCGGTGTTGTTGTTTTGATGAGCGCGCGGAGAAATTCGCGCGCTCGTTGTATTGGGGAAGTACACGCTTGCAAAGAGGCGAGGGAACGGATAGAATTGTGGGCGCTATGAGTGATGCAAAGAAAGAGCTGCTGGAGATGCTCCTGGCGAAATCCATCAAGACAGGGCACTTTATTCTAGCTTCCGGGAAGGAAAGCGATTTATACTGTGATTGTCGAGTGACCACGTTAGATGCGCGCGGAGCGAACCTTATCGGCGAGGTGGGCTGGCAGCTTGTGCGTGATGAAATTCTTCCTCGCTTTCCGCAGGTGCGGGCCATCGGGGGGATGACCATGGGGGCAGATCCTATTTCATTGGCCATCGGCATGTATTCCGCCGAGGAGGCTCCGTTGGGAATTTTTACCGTACGCAAGGAGGCAAAGGATCATGGTCGAGGCAAACGTATTGAGGGGAACTTCAAGGAGGGGGATGCTGTGATTGTGGTAGATGATGTGATCACTACCGGCGGCTCGACTATCAAAGCCATTGACGCTATCGAGGCAGAGGGTGGCAGGGTGCTGGCAGCAGTTGTGTTGGTGGATCGCGAAGAAGGTGGCCGCGAAGCGATTGAAGGACGGGGTGTGCCGGTGTATGCACTTTTCACGCGACGGAGTATTTTTGGCGATAAGTAATTATTTTCCCCTATGCTGCCTCTTATCGTAGGTGTTGAGGGAACTCGGCTAAGTGAGTGTGAAGTGGAACTCTTCTCGCGCATGCAGCCGGTGGGGTACATCCTCTTTTCGCGAAATATTGAGGACTACGAGGAGACGCGTGAACTCACGGATGCCTTGCGCCGCCTCACAACAGGGGCATACGAGCCTATCATCGCGCTGGATCAGGAAGGTGGACGCGTTATTCGCACGGCGGCCATCGGCATTCAGCTACCCTCGGCGGCAGCGCTTGGGGCTTTGGCGGATGCAGATTGGGTAGAACAGGCTGCGCTGTACTCTTCCCGTTGTTTGCATACACTGGGTGTGAACACAGTGTTGGCGCCGGTTCTGGATTACAGTTCGGATCGAGCGAATGCGTTGGGCGGGCGTTGCTGGGGAGATGACTCGCAGACAGTGATTTCGTACGCGGGTGTATGGAATCGCGTCATGCAGCGGAGCGGAATACTTACATGTGGCAAGCATTTTCCCGGCATGGGGGAGGCGCAGCAAGATCCACATTTTTCTTTGCCGCGACTGACAACTACCCGGGAGGAAATACTGGCAGAAAATGGTTCCGCTATTCCTTTCACTGCCCTCATGGGGGAGCTTCCCTCCATAATGGTGGCACACCCGGTTATTATGGAGATGGATGCGGAGCATCCGGCGTCTCTCTCTCCCGTGGTGATAGGAGAGTTTCTGCGGCGCCAACTGGGGTATGATGGACTGGTGTTTACGGACGATCTTTGTATGGGGGCTATTACTGAGTCGTACGGTGTGCCGGAAGCGATGGCTCTCTCTCTTAAAGCCGGCTGTGATGTGCCGCTTGTATGTCACAACGTGACACCGGATTTACTGGAGGAAGTGGCGCAGGTGTTTTCTACTTTACCGAAGGAGGTGCTACAAGCGTCCAATGAACGCGTGGAAAGGTTTCGTGTGTTGATTCCTTCACCTCTGCCGCCGATGAGCTTTATTGAGTGGCGTGAGTATGTCAGCGATGTGAGAGTTTTTTGCTCACGCGTGGAGGAGAAGGCGCAAGAAGGAGAATGGAGTGCTTCGCCCGTGCAACGCTATTGAAGAGTGAATTCTTTGATGTGCCGCACCGGCAGCGGAAGCGAGGACTCTCCGAACCAGTCCAGATGCGTCGTTGTGATAAATGTTTGAGAATCCTGTGGAAGATTGTTGAGAAGTGCCTTGCGTCGTGCGGGATCCAGTTCCCCGAAGATGTCATCGATGAGCAGAATTGGCGCTAGTCCGATTTCTGCCTGCAGCAGGCTCGCATGTGCCAGCACAAGGGCAACAGCGAGTGTGCGCTGTTGCCCTTCAGAAGCAAACCCTGCGGCGGGACGTCCGTTGATGCGCAGCTCAATGTCGTCGCGGTGTGGTCCCAGTGTGGTGCAGCCGGCTTTCAGGTCATCTGCTATCCCTTTTTGCAGAGCATGGGCTAGAGGCTCATTTGTTGAGGGAGTGTAGCATAGGGAGACTTCTTCCCGTGAAGAGCCAGAGATAGCTTTGTGATGCTGCAGAACATGCGGCCGCAGCAATTCAAGCAGATTGAGACGAAGGCGGGTGAGTTCTTCGCCGTGCTCTGCGAGTACGGTAGCATAGCTCTGCAGAACGTCGATTCTCGGGTGAGGGTTGCGCAGCAGAAGATTTCGGGATCGCAGGGCCTTGCGATAGGCCTGCAAGTGGTCGCGATAGAGGGGATGCCACTGTATCCCAAGAAAATTGATAAAATTACGTCTCTGTTCGGCGGGACCGTATACGAGAGCCATATCTCGATTGCCCAGCCAGGCTACAGGAGGAGCCCCGAGTAAGTAGTCGGTGTAAACGTGTTTATCCAGGTTGTTGACCCTCATTTCCAGTCGACGAGACCGCCACACGAGGCGGCGTGTGTCGGAATCCGTATCCAGGGAGATGCCGAAACCGGAGCTATCGTGGCGTGCGAGGCGGTCCAGACGTGAAGCGCGCGGACTATGCAGAGTGAGGGCTACGCAAATGGCTTCAATGAGGCTTGTCTTCCCCTGTGCATTGTCTCCGATCAGCAGGGCGCCCTCCGGGGGGATATTCCAGTTCAGGAGCTTGTAGCAGCGAAAATCTCTGAGTCGTAGTGCATGGAGCATGGGTCAAATCTCAATGGGCAAGGCACGGATGGCGTCCATGATCTTTTGTCCGATTGTGAGCTGAGCCTGGCGCCCTTTGGCTCGTCGTTCCTCAGCAGAGAACGGTATAGGGGTCCCAATGCTCACCGTGATGGGCCGGAATCGAAGTTTAGAGGAATGGATGGGCAGACAATCGAAAGCGCCCGAAATGCGAATGGGTTGCACGGGGACTGAAGCAAGTTTGCCGATGATAAGACCAATGCCAGGCATAGCTCTATGGATTTCCCCATCCGGACTGCGCGAACCCTCCGGGAAGATGACGATACGTTCACCTTCTTTCAGCAAGCGCATTACCTTTAAAATGCTCCCAGGATTCGGTTTCTCCTGATCAATGGGGATTGCCTGGCAGAGAGGCAGTGTGTACCTCATGAGCAGTGGATCAAAGAGCGTCTTACGCGCCAGGAAATGCACAGAACTCTCGTAAATTCCCCCAATTAGAGGCGGATCCAGAAAACTCTGGTGGTTTGCGACGATGATGCAAGGACCTTCCTGAATGAGCTTTTCATAACCGAGAAGCCTTAGACTGAAGAGTGATTCGTAGATGGCGTGTGTGAGCGATTGTCCGATGAAATAAATGGGATTCATGGGTTTTTATTGGGCTAGTTTAACCCGGATGTCATTGATGATGAGTTGTACAACCTGGTCGATTGTCATTTCTGATGTGTCCACGAGCATAGCATCCGGGGCCTGAGTAAGCGGGGCACAGCTGCGGGATCTGTCGTTTTGATCTCGCTTATTGATGGAGTCCGTGAGCCCCTGGGCAGCCCGACGAGCAGCGCGCACTTCTGGCGAAGCAGTGACGAAATATTTAAACGGAGTATTCGGGAAGACCACAGATCCAATATCACGACCTTCCATCACAACAGGTTCGCTCTCGTTGTATTCGCGCTGTCTCTTCAGCAGGAAAGCACGAACTTCCGGGATGGCGGCGACGACGGAAACGGAATCATTGACCGCAGGCAGAGTAAGTTCGTCCGTAAGTTTTTTGCAGCCGCAGAGCACAGTAGACGTAGAACCTTCTTTGCCGAAATGCAGAGGGATGCCGGGGAGGAGGGAGATGACGGCGTTCGTGTCCGTTGCCGAAACTCCCTGCTGAGCGAGGTACCACGTGATAGCGCGGTACATGGCACCGGTGTTGATGAAGGTATAGCCAAGCTCCCTGGCAATGAGTCTGGCAACGGTTGATTTACCGGAGGCGGCAGGTCCGTCAATGGCAATGGCCGGAGGATTCATATGGGTGGCAGTATAATCGCCGCGGGGCGTTCTGTCCAGCCGAAACGCAGCTGGGAAGCAGTCCGTGGCTTTGTTATTCTAAAGGAATTGGATGAAAAGAGGAACGGGTGGGACGCTGCCGTCGTCCATTAGCGGCGCGATGCTTTCTGTGGGCGCCCAGCCGCGCACACCGGTGGAGGTTTCCACATAGCAGAAGCTGCCGCGTTTTGCCAGCAGATGCAGTGGGGAGGAAGGCGTAAGGCGCAAAATGCCGGCGGCATCTTCTGTCGCAGCGTTGCGCAGGGTGCTTTCCTGTGTCACATAAGCGAGATCCGCCGACGGCAGCGAGCTGAAATCCGGTGTTTCGCGCGTGGTGTAATACACCCAGTCGAGCAGGCAGAGCAGGCTCAACAAGGCGCCTGCAGAGGATAGCGCGATGAGCACGGCGCGCCCGCGCTGACAGACGAGCAGCAGCGCCAGACAAAACGCCAGCCCAGCGGTGCACACGATGCTTGTTAAGCGCAACTGACTGAAATTCAACAAAGTGAACACACGATTCGCTCCATCGCGGACGGGGAGAACAGCACCCTCTTTGCGCTGGATGAAGTCGAGGTTGGCACGGGCTTCCGGGAAGGAAGGATTAACCTGCAACGCGCGGGCGTAGTGAAGAGCGGCCTGGCCCGGCTTGCCGAGGCGATAAAAGCAATTGCCGATGTTATAGTGCAGGAGGTCGGCGCGGGGGGAGTGCGGTCCCTCCTTTTTGCAGGTCTGTTGGAGCTGCTCCAGCGCTTTGGTGTATTGCCTGCTGCGGTAGGCCTCCCCTGCGGGATCATCCGTGGCGTGAGTCAGCGGCAACAGGGCGAGGAGGAGCAGCGTCGCTTTCCCCGCCGCGCGTGCAAGGGCCTTGCGAACGCTGCGCAGCATGGCGGCGCGCTCAGCGGGATTCAGCTCAGCCATAGCCCCGGGGCGGAAGGCTTCATCGTCCCTCCGTTTCAGGATCTGCTCCGTCTCTGCATCACGTGCTGCGGCGGGCACAGAGACCTCAATGAACGAGCCGATGCGCTTCAGGAAGGAGAGATCCTCCGGCTCGCGTGAAATGGCTGTGAGTTCGCGTTCCCGAGCGCGGTCAGCAGCATGAAGAGCAAGCCGGCGCATGAGGCAGCGCGTCGTCAGCACGGCAATGATCACCAGAGCCGGCAGATAGAGCAGGAAGAGCACGTAGCGCGGCAACTGCCACAAGCGGCGGGAGGCGTGGATGGGCAGGTAATCGTAGATATCCGTCAATTCCGCCACCGGCACTGTTCCGGCGGGAGGAGGGGCGACGGCTTGGGCGATGGTAGCGTTGCCCGCACTGTCGGTCTCCCTCCAGGGCAGGGGGACAGGGGTTGTGGTCGCCTGCTTGTAAGACATGGAAGAGGGATCAAAGTAGCTGAGCACGAAAGACGGGATGGCGTCCACTTCCGCTACCGGGCGCATGAGCTGGGTGAAAGCCATCCCCACAGTTTCACCGCTGGCGGAGACGATCGGCTTGCGCGTGGCAGGGACAAGCTTCCAGTTGGCGGCATCATCCGGCGGCGGGCAGGCAAGTTGCTGCAAATTCCCGGAACCGCGCACGGTGATTTCCACTTCCACCGCCTCATTCATCGCGAGGGATGTGGCATTTGTCCCGGAAGAGATGGTGTAATTCCCCACGGTGTCAGCAAACTGCGGAGGCGCCCCCGGCGGCAGCGGGAGGGCGGAGAGGGAAAGCGTCGGCAGAGGCACCTCCTCCTGCCCCATGGTGAAGAATCCGCGCTGGCGAGCGATGAGCACCTTGCCGGTGATGTCTGAATTGCCCTCGCGGAAGGGGGTGACTTCGCCTACAAAATCGCTCGTGGACCAGAACTGCCCGCGCGCGAAAGCTCGGGTGTTTTCCATGAGCCGACTCTGGATCATGGCGACGACGCCCTGGAGAGCCGGTTGCAGGGTACTCACCTTCACTCCCACGGCATGCAGCTGAGGCAGGCTGGGCACAAAACAATCCTGCGGAAGGAAGAGTTTCAGAGCTGTGCGCACAGGCTGGTGTACGTAGCCTTCTTTTGGGGTGGTGTACCACAGGGCGCCGTATGGCACCGGGGAGTTGTACCATTTGATTTCGGAAGTCGATAACACCTGCAGAGGCGGGAGTTTGACCGTCTGTTTGCGCCCGCTGCGGTATTCCACCGTCACTTCTCCCATGTCGAGCTGCCCCACCTTGTCCGCCCGCACGAGGATAGGCAGAATTTCCACCATCGCGCGGTCAGGATCCAGGGGATTGGCGCCGGCGGTGGGTTGCTGCAGTTGCACCGTGGCGCCTCGCGGCTGGGGAGCCTTCGGCAGCACAAACGTATCCTCGCCGAGCTCCGTGTCCACGAGATAGAGCATGACCTGCTCGCCAGGAACAGCAACACCGGTGGACCACACCGGCACCACTTCTGCCGCTGTGTGGAATGCGAAGGCAAGGGCGAATCCTATTGCAAGACTGATTTTGTGTAGGGAAATCATAGGGAAGAGGGTTAATAATCCTTGACCGGTGGGCGTGCCAGGCGGTTGCGGTGCGGGATGGGGGAGCCGCCCATCTCATCTGTGTGCATGCGCAGGATGCCGGCGGCGCGCTGCTTATCCTTCTCTTCCTCGCTCATTTCCGCCTCCTGCGCGCGCTGCTCTTCTCTGTCGGAGGATTGATCCGGCTTGCGTTGCTGCCGGCTCCGGTCCTGTTGATTTTGCGGTTGCTGCTGCTGATGATTTTCGGGATCAGTCCGGTTCTGTTGCTCGTCGTCTTTCTGCTGTTGGTCGTCCTGTTGATCCTGACCGTTCTGTTTGTCTTGTTCGTTCTGCCTGTCCTGCTGCTGATTTTTATCCTGCTGCTCCTTCTCGTCCCGCTCGTTCGGATCAGAGTTCGGTTGATTCTGTTGTTGCTGATCGCTCTTCTCCTTTTGCTGATCCTGATTTTGGCGGTTGTTGTTTTTTTCAGAGTTTTGCTGCTGCTGCTCGTTATTTTGCTGCTGGTTTTTGTCCTCGTTTTGCTGGTTTTGCTGCTGTTGACTCCGGTCCTGTTGATTTTGTTGCTGCTGTCGCTGTTTCAGCCGTTCGATTTCTTCTTCCAGTTTTTTGATGAGCTCCTGCACCCTGGCTGTGTTGTTCCGGGCGGGGGCGAATTTCGGGGTGCTTTTCAGCGCGTCGTTGTACGGCTTGAGGCATTTCTTGAGCTCGTCGACGATACTCTGCAGCTCCTCCGGCGATGGTTGTTTCGGGGCAGTCTTTCCCGCATCATCCGGCGACGTTTCGTAGAGATGCCGCAGACGGTCGAAAACGGCGCGGGTTTGCATATTTCCCAGGGCGAGATGGGCTGCGGATTGCAGGGTGCGGTCTTCTGAAAGCAGGGCGTCGGAAAGCAGGCGCTGCGCTTCGGGGACTTTGGCTTTTTGCATGGCGTGAAGTCCCGCTTCGTACGCCTCCCCCGGCGTGGGAGCGGTCGTTTCCTCTTCCGCATGTACCGAGGAGAGAGAGGAGAGGAGGAGGAACAGCATCAGTTTTCGCGGAGCCTTCCATTCACTGCGCAGAATGATCGAAACGACGAGGAGAAGCAGGGAAGGGAGAGCAAACCACGCAAAAAGATCCCGCGGAGAACTCCCCACGGCATAGGATTCCTCATGGCGCGCGAGCTTCTCGGCGGTTTCGCGGGCGAAGGCGGTAAGATCCGCTCCGGAGTTCATCGTGAAGAAACTGCCGCCGGAGGATTGAGCAAAGCGCCGCAGAGCCTCGACATCCAGCTTGCTGATGACATGCTTGCCTTCCGCGTTCTGCCAGAGTTGATTTTCTCCCTCGGGATCGGGGATGGGCGCCCCGGTAGGGGTTCCGATGCCTACCGTGACGATGAGCATGTGATTCTTTCGCGCTTCCTCCACCGCATCAGAGGAGGATTCCACAGTATCTTCCCCATCGCTCAGAATGACGAGCGCATTCGCGCCGTCCGGGGCGCTGCGGGCGAAGGCGCGTAGAGCGCAGCGCAGGAGCATGCCGAAGTTTGTGCCGCCGTAGCCTGCCCATCCACGGTTCACCTGCTCCAGGGCATCGCGCAGAGCTGTGTGGTCATAAGTGAGAGGCACCACGAGATCCGCTTCGCCGGAGAAAACGATCAGTCCAATCTTATCCGCAGGGAGAGCCTCAATGAGCTCATACGCCGCCGCGCGCGCTTCCTCCAGTCGGGAGGGTTTCACATCCTGCGTTTCCATGGAGCGGGAAATATCCAGGGCAATGAGCAGATTGCGCCCGCTTGCCCTGCCTTCTCCCGGTTCATAGCCGTTGATGGGACGCGCCAGGGCGCACAGAACGCCCGCCAGAGCGAGAAGAGCGAGCAGAGCCGGCAGCAGGGTGCGGTACAGCGGTCTCGCCTGCAGCAGCTCCGGGTGCTTCGGCGAGACGAGCAAAAAGGCGTTGCGCTTCCTCCTCCTCCACGACGCAAGGGAAGCGACCGCCAGCAGAGCCGGCAGCAGCAGCGTGATCAAAACTTGCGGATAGAGAAAGCTCATGGGACAGGGTTGGGGCGTATCAGAGTGAGAATGGAACCCGCCGTCAGCAGCAGAGCCGCCAGCAGCAGCGGGTACATAAACAGAGCCTCATAGCTCACCAGCTTGCGGCGTGTGGCATCCGTTTTCTCCAGACTGTCGATATTATCAAAGGCCTTTTTCAGTTGTGTTCCGCTGCTGGCGCGATAAAAACGCCCGCCGGTGATGGAAGCGATCTCGCGCAAGGTCTCTTCATCGAAGATGTCTACATCTGCCGTGTACCGCGAGAGGCGTTCATCGCGACCGATAGCAATCGTGAAGATGCGGATGCCGAGGTGAGCGGCTTGTTTTGCGGCATCCGTGGGGGAAATGCTGCCGCTGTTGTTCACGCCGTCGGTGACGAGGATGATGACCTTGGATTTTGTTTCCTTGCGTTCTTCCAGGCGAGTGGCGGCACCGGCGATGGCCGTGCCGATAGCCGTGCCATCGGGTTCGATGTAGCCGGGTTTCGGTTGCTGCCCGAATCCTCCTTCCTCGGCGAGGTAAAATTGATTGAGGATGTAGTTGAGAATCGAGTGATCCAGCGTGAGCGGACTGCACAACTTTGCCCTCCCGGCAAAGGCGAGCAACCCGATGCGATCATTTGGTCTCCCGGCAATGAAAGCGGAGATGACGTGTTTGGCGGCGGTGAGGCGGTCCACGGTGGCGCGTGCGGAACGTCCCCGGTCATCTCGCACGGCAAAACTCATATCGCGCAGACTCATGGAGCCGGAGAGGTCACAGGCGATCATGATGTCGATACCGCTCACTTTGTTTTCATCGTACTCCAGCCTCCAACGGGGCTGGGCCAGGGCGAGGATGACGCAGCCGACGGCCAGAGTGGCGCAGAGCGGGCCGAGACGACCCGCCAGCGAATGAGGGGTGCGCGCAAAGCGTCCGAAAAACGACAAAGTGGGGAAGCTGATGCTGCCCGAGGTTCCGCGTCTGCGCCGCAACACGAGCAGAGGTGCCAGCGCGAGCAACGCCCACAGCCACGCTGGTTCTCCCCATGTGAAACCTCTTGTACCGGCTGTTTGAATTACTGCGAGCGGAAAGGACAGAGCTAGGACAGAGGCGTGCATCGAGGAGTGATATTTTTCCTGGTCCTGCAGTCTGGAGGAGATCTTTTCGATGAGATCGCGTGTGCGAGCGATGAGGACGGCGGCGTGTTCATCCCCACTCTCCTCATCTGGTTCGTTATATTTGAGCTCAGCAAGTTTTTCAAGAAGATTGCGTGTCTCATCTCGTTGTGCAACCGGTACGTCGGCGAGAGAATCAATGCGTTGGCTGAATTCCTCATGCGTCTCGTACAGGGCGGGGTTCTGTAAGCGGCAGCGGAGGTAATTGCGCAGGATGAGCGAGAGACGCAGACTACACGTCCGCAGGGGCATTTTTTCCTCTTCCAGTTGCCGAAGGGAATCGAAAGCAACTTGTTCGGCGTTCGGAGGTAATGGCGCAGCTCTTCTGCATTTTTTGCGCCACAGCAGGTAGGAAATGGAAACCACTGCTGCCACGAGAGCCATTGTCGCCCAGTACCACCATTCCGAGCCTGTCGCAAAAAGCTCCACAGGCAACTCGGAATCCAGTTGCGGGATAGCGTCCAGTATGTTGGTTTCTTGCGGCGGCATGAGGAAAGTCAGCGGACGATGAGGCGAGAACGGTGTTTGAAGAGGCGACGGAGTGGTGGCAGGTAGTCCTCATCCGTGTGCAGCGTGAGATGATCGATTCCAAGCTGGTTGAGGAGGTTGTCCCACTGTGAGTAGTGCGAGTGCAGGGCCTTGGTATGTGCGGCCCGCAAGGAAGGAATTCCCAGGTCAATGCACACCTGCTGTCCGGTTTCAGGATCCATCAGATTCACTACACCTGCTTCCGGCAATTCGAGCTCGACGGTGTCATTGATGCGCACGGGGATAATGTCGTGGCGGAAGGCAAGTTGCCCCATCGCCAGTTTATCCGCGGAATAGAGAAAGTCGCTCATGAGAACGAGCATCGTGCGTTTGTGCTGGGTGTGCAGAATCTCTTTTGCTACATGGGCGAAAGAATCATCTCCCTTGCCGTTGACGGCGCTGAGGATTTCGCGCACGATGCGCAGACATTGTTGGGTGCCTTTGGCGGGTGGCAGGTAGGAGTGCTCCCCATTGCCGTAGAGCAGCAGTCCCGCCTTGTCGCCATTCAGTGCGGCGCTGTAAGCCAGCACAGCGGCGATTTGCGCGGCGTACTCGAGCTTGGTGTCTTCGCTCTGCGGGCCGGCGTAGCGCATTGAACCACTGGCATCCACTGCCAGCAGGAGCACCTGCTCGCGTTCCTCGTGGAATTTTCGCACGTACGGCGTGCCGGTCCGAGCGGTGACTTTCCAGTCGATGAAGCGTGGATCATCTCCCGGAGTGTATTCCCGGAAGTCGTCGAAATCCAGTCCCTGCCCGCGGAAGCCAGAACGGTATTCGCCGGAAAAGCTGGTGGCAGCGAGGCGCCGCGCTCGCAGTTCAATGCGGCGTACCTTCTGCATAATTTCGTGCGTCTTGTCCATGTTCACCACAGTAGAAAATCTGCGTGAGCATCCATCATGGTACGGGTACTTTGGAAAGCACGCGCTCGATGATATCGTCTGCTCCCACTCCCGCCGCCTCCGCTTCGTATGAAAGCAAAATGCGGTGGCGGAGGATGTCATGTGCTAGGTCCTTGATGTCCTGCGGGGTGACATAGCCGCGCTGGCGCGTGAAAGCAAGGGCTTTCGCAGCGAGTCCGATATTGATGGTAGCGCGAGGAGAAGCGCCCGCGCGCACCATGCCAGCCAGTGAACGATCCACTTTCTCTGGGGCTCGTGTGGAGCGCACAAGGTCGACAATGTAGCGCTGGACGGCAGGGTCAATGAAGATGCGATCCACCAGTTCCCTCGCAAGCTCAATCTCCTCGGGGTGCACGACAGGTTGTGTGGAGGGGGCGGCAGAGGTGCTGCCCATAAGCTCTAGTACCTGTAACTCCTCGTCCCGCGAGGGATAATCCACCAGCACCTTGAACAAAAAACGGTCGAGTTGAGCTTCCGGTAGCTGGTAGGTTCCCTCTTGCTCGATTGGATTTTGTGTTGCGAGTACGAGGAAGGGATTGGGGAGTTTATAGCTTGTTTCTCCCAGGGTAACCTGTCGCTCCTGCATAGCCTCCAGTAGCGCACTTTGCACCTTTGCCGGGGCGCGGTTGATTTCATCCGCCAGGATCAGGTTGGCGAAGATGGGTCCTCGCTTCGGAATGAATTGTCGTTCCTCCGGGTTATAGATCATCGTGCCGACCAAATCAGCCGGGAGGAGATCCGGTGTGAATTGAATGCGGGAGAAGCCTGCATGCAGTGCTCCTGCCAGCGCTTTCACCGACAGAGTTTTCGCCAATCCAGGTACGCCCTCCAATAACACATGGCCTTTGCATAGCAAGCTGAGAATAAGACGATTAATGAGTTTTTGCTGGCCGATTACCACTTTGCCCATCTCTATTTTGACAGCACTGACCCACGCGGATCTCTGCGCAATCTCTTCGTTAAATTCCTGTGTATTCATAGTTCGTCGTTCTCCAGGATAGCACGACACGGCTCGTTTTCAAGCTGCATCTTCTAACCTGACACAGTTTGTGAGACGCCCATGAGTGCCGTTTCATTCAAAAAAACTCACGTGGCGAGATACTGCTCAGCCTAATTGCCGGGCTGTCACCAGGAAGACCTTGTCACCCCGGCGCACCTTCTGCGGCAGAGGGATGAGGGCTTTCCCTCCCCTCGGCACGGTGTGCGCCGCTTGCGCATCGCCCTTTTCGTCATCGCAGCGCATGGTTTCCACCCGGTGGCGCAGCACGCCCGTGGTGCGTCCGGTGATCTCAATTTGCGCGCCGACAGACAGGGACTCCGCCTCCACGGCGATTTCCGCCACGCCCGGCTGTGAGAAGAAGCGGAGGACACGGCCGAGGTGTTCCCGTTTTTCCGGGGAACGGGACCCGGCGGATCCGCTCCAGATTTCCCAGGGTTCGCCGAGGTAGTAACCGCCGTGCCAGAAGTCACGATTGAAGACGCGGCGCAGTCGCTCCTCCCAGACCTGCACCTTTTCCGCTGTCCATTCTCCCGCCTTCCAGGCGCGCACGGCTTCCTTGTACACCGCGGTTACGGTAGAAACGTAGGATTCAGAGCGGCCGCGGCCCTCCAGTTTCAACACAGAGACGCCGGCATCGAGCAGCTGATCCACCACGCGGATGGTGCAGAGGTCTTTCGGGGACATGATGTACTGATTGTCCAGTTCAAGCTCGAAGCCGGTTTCAGCATCCACAGCGCGGTAGCGACGGCGACAAAGCTGGTAGCATTCGCCTCGATTCGCGCTCTTGTTGTGAGCGGCGAGGCTCATGCCGCAGCGTCCGGAGATGCCGATGCAGAGCGCGCCGTGGGCAAAAAGCTCCAGCCGCACGGGGGAACCGCCCGGGCCACAGATCTTATCGCGGCGGATGGCGTCTGCAATGCGGCGAATCCGGCTGAGAGACAACTCGCGCGCCAGCACGATCACATCCGCGTACGCAGCGTAGAATTTCAGCGCGTCGGTGTTGCACACATTCGCCTGCACCGACAGGTGCACGGGGATGCCCATCGCCCGCGCTTTGCAAACTACTGCCATATCCGCCGCGATAACGGCATCCACCCCCGCTGCTTTTGCCGCCGCAAGCAGTTCGTCGAGCATGTCCGCTTCCTCATCGTACACCACGATGTTGCAGGTGAGGTAGGCGCGCGCATGGCAGGCGTGGCAAAGACGCACGATTTTCGGCAGGTCTTTCTCCTGAAAATTGGCGGCGGCATGAGCCCGCATGTTGAGCTTGCCCACGCCGAAATAGACGCTGTCCGCGCCGGCACGCAAGGCGGCTGCCAGACTCTCAAACGAGCCGGCTGGCGCCATAACTTCTACGGCAGGAGATGAGGGGGAGGCATTCATTTTTCCTTGTCGCGGCGGAAGATAAGACGGAACTCGCGCTCCGGGCGTCCGTTGCGGCGGTTTATTTCGCCCAGCATGCGCTGCGCATCCGGCGGAAGCTGATCCCAGACATCCGGTTCCAGCGTCCATTCATCCTTTCCTGAGAAAGAGAGGTTCGCTTCCACGCTGTGTCGGCCATGAGTGATACGCACGCGATAGGGCTCGTCCTCCGTTTGCAGCCATTCATAGCGTGCTGCGCCACGTCCTGCTCCACGCCAGGAGGCTTGCATTTCGTTCACCTCGACGCGGATTTTGCTGCCGGCCTCGCGCCAGTTTCCCAGCACCGCCTGACGCGGTTCGAACCTCGGCATGCCCAACCACAACGCGCAGCCCACGACGAGCAGCAGCAATCCTCCCCATGCAATCCTTCTCATGCTTTGCATTGTACAGCATCCTTCCCAAATAGCAAGAAGAGACACCAGGGCAAACGCAAGAGAAGCACGAAGTAGAGAGTTAGCACGCTTGCGCGCGTTTTTGCGGAGCAACGACGGAGGTGGTGGACCAAGGCGCAAGAGGTGACTGGCTAGAAAACCCTGTGTCAAGCACGGATTATTGATAATGTAGGCGCTGATCAGTTTTTTTGAATCAGTGATGTATGCAGGGGACAGGACGATTTAGATTTTCTACCGAGAAAAAAGAGTGGCCATCCGCGTAAAAACTGGTAGAATGGAGCGAGTTCGCATGGGGGAGAAAGAGAAGACAAAGCAGAAACACAAAGATAGGCCGAAGGCGTGGGAGCTTATTCGCCCGTTGCTTCGCAAGTATGTGTTTCAGGATTTGTGGATTCTTGTGCCGGCGATCCTTGCAGGCGCAGTGGCGGCAGCGGCAGGAGGTTATGGCTTGCCGTTCATAATCAAGGCAGCCTTTCCCATTGTGTTTGGGGAAGAGGAGCTTCCCCCGGCGGTTGAGGAATGGGTGCGCAGCACGTTTCAGCCGGAAAACATGAGGTTGGTTAAGCTCTGGCTGGCAGCTCTGGTTATTCCCCTGCTCATGATTTTGCGAGGGTTAGGGACTTACGTCAATTCGTATCTGCTCGTCGTCGTTGGTACACGGATGCTACGGCGCATGTGGGGGGATGTTTTTTCGCGCATCCAAACGCTTTCTTTTTCGTTTTTTGACCGTCACAAGCGGGGCGAGCTCATGACGGTGATCATTCAGTTTACACAAAATGTGCAGAACCAGATGGTCACGATTATGAACGATTTGGTGATTCAACCTCTGACTCTTGTGTTCGCGTCCTGCTACCTGGTGTACTCGTCGCTGACAAGTCGTGAAAGTGCTATTTTTCTGGGGAACTTGCTGGCGGTGGCAATGGTGGTACCGCTTGTACGCTTTGTTGGGCGGCAGATGGTGAGGCGTATGCAACAGGCTCTGGCAGGGATACAGCAGATCACTGCGGTAGTGGAGGAAACGCTTTCCGCCCAGCGTGAGGTGCGCGCCTTCAACATGGAGGAGAATCGAACAAACGAGCTCAGTCGACTCATTTCTTCCTTCAATACCCGTATATTATGTGTGGCGGCGTGGAGTTTGTCGTTACCCTCGATGGTGGAGGTGCTTAGTGCATTTGCTCTTTCGTATTCTCTATACCGTGGATGCGGGGGAGGACTGACGATGGAGCAATTTGCCGCCATTGCGACGGCTTTTTACTTCTGCTATGATCCGGTTAAGAGGATAGGGGCGGTGGTGAATCAGACGCAGATTATGGCAATGATGATCGATGGGATCAACCGCATTTTGCACGCGAAAGATGAGACCCCTGATCCTGAGCAGCCTAAGGAGCTTCCTTCCCCGGTGCGCGGCGAGGTGGATTTTGAGCACGTGCATTTTGCCTATACCCAGGGGAAACCCGTGTTGCGAGATGTGAATGTGCATGTGCCTGCAGGGCAGATTGTGGCGCTGGTTGGTCCCAGTGGCTCGGGTAAGACGACATTTATCAACCTCATTTGCCGATTTTACGACGTGACATCCGGAGCAGTTCGCATCGATGGCGTGGATGTGCGAGATATTACATCCAGAGATCTTATTGCTCAGATTGGACTTGTTTCTCAATTTTCTGCGCTTTTTCACGACAGTATCATGGAAAACATACGTGTTGGACGTCCCGATGCTTCTGATGCAGAGGTGATGGCAGCGGGTGCGTCGGCGCGAGTGAGCGAGTTTGCTGACGGACTGCCCAAGGGATACCACTATGAGCTTTCAGAGAGTGGAGGAGGACTCTCCGGGGGGCAGCGACAGCGCGTTTCCATAGCTCGTGCCTTCCTGAAAAGAGCGCCCATACTCATTTTTGACGAAGCGACGTCGGCATTGGATATGAAGAGTGAAGCACTCGTTCAGGAGTCTCTGGAGGAACTTGCCCGGGGTCATACAACATTCATCATAGCGCACCGTTTCAGCACCATACGCATGGCGCAGCGTATCCTTGTTTTTGAGGAGGGGAAAATTATTGCAGATGGTTCTCATACCGAGCTCTACGAGCAATGTGCTCTCTATCGCAGTCTCTATGACGAGCAGGTGAGATCTGCTGCCGAGCAGGAAAGGGAGGTGACGTCATGATCAAGCAGGCTGTTAAGCGGGTTTTATTTTTTGTGCGACTCTTCCTCATGCCGCATATCCGTATATTCGGCATGGCTCTGTTGACCGGCGTTCTGGTTTCGATCACCAGCGGGTTGGGCATTCCGCTGATGGTGAAGTACATTTTCCCTGTAGTTTTTTACACCCCTAATCAGGGAGGAGAGATGCCCAAGCTGTTTGAGTACTTTCCGCGACTCCATGAGCTGCAGGTTGAAGATCCGCAAGTTGTTTTGCTTCTTGCCTGCGCGGTGATGCCTGTTACCTTTCTGATTCGAGGCCTTGCCATGTGGGGCAATGGGATGATGGTGAGCCTGCTTGGAGTGCGAATATCAGCCACACTGCGCATAGAAGTTTTCCGCAAGGTGTTGCAGTTGCCCATTTCTTTTATGGAGCGCCGAGAGAAGGGGGATGTCATCAGCCGTGTTGTTTCTGACACAGGAGTAGTGCAGCAAGTACTCACCCGCGTGGCGGATGACCTCTTCAAGCAGCCCATCACCTGCCTCGTAGCCATTGCGACTTTTCTGTGGATGATGTTGCAGAACGACCAGTTTGGTTTGTTTCTTCTCAATGCATTACTGATTCTTATCGCTTTCCTTCCCATTTATCAATTCGGCAAACGCATTTCGGTGAAAGCTCATCGCGCGCTTACCGGTCTTGGTAAGCTCAACACGGTCGTGCAACAGAATCTTGAGACCATGCGGGAGGTGCGCGCTTACTCCATGGAGGAGCGGCAGATTCAGGAGTTCACCCGCACTATGGATGAATACTGCCATAATTCCGTTAAGCTCGTTAAATATCAGCGTGCGGTGATTCCCTTCATGGAGGTAGCCACCTCCATCGCTCTTGTCGTTCTTCTTGTGCGTGGTTATGAATGCGGGGCGAGTCTCAATGATTTCCTTGCGATGGCGGCTGTCCTTTTCTTTGCTTTTGACTCCATGAAAAAGGCTGGCAACGCCTTCAATCGTCTCAATGAGGGACAGGGAGCCCTGCGCCGCCTGGAAGAGATACTCGTAGAGCCCAACACCATGCCGGACCCAGCGGCACCTGCTTCCTTTCCGGAACCTGTTCACGGTAGTATTGAGTTTCGCGATGTTTCCTTTGCCTATGAGCCGGGACAACCGGTGCTGCAGCATATCAACGTGCACATACCTGCCGGCCAGGTGGTAGGTCTCGTGGGCTCCAGCGGCGCCGGCAAGACGACCTTTGCTGCCCTTATTCCCCGCTTCTACGATGTGTGTGAAGGGGCGGTTCTTGTGGATGGTTTAGATGTGCGGGATGTGCGCGTACACGATCTGCGTGAGCAGCTTGCCCTCGTGGGGCAGCAGGCGCTTCTCTTCTCTGGCACTGTTCGGGAGAATATCCGCATGGGGCGTCCGGACGCCACGGATGAGGAAATTCGCGCGGCTGCCGAGGCAGCGGCTCTTGGATCCTTCCTTGATTCCGGGAAAAAGGGGTTGGATACCTCGGTCGGCGAAGGAGGAGGATCACTTTCAGGCGGACAGCGCCAGCGCGTAGCCCTTGCTCGCGCCTTCGTGAAGAATGCCCCCATCCTGGTGCTGGATGAGGCGACAGCTTCTCTCGATGCTGAGAGCGAACGCGACATTCAGAGTGAGCTCGAAAAGCTTTCCGCCGGGCGCACTACTCTCATTGTTGCGCACCGATTCAGCACGCTTCGCCACGCGCAGCGCATACTTCTCTTCGAACACGGGCGTATTATTGCTGATGGATCCCACGAGGAGCTTTATGCGTCTTCGCCGCTTTACAAGGAACTCTACGACAGGCAGGGGATCGAGTGAAGCATGAGGCAGGGCGATTTCCTGCTTATTCTCAGGGTTGCGTGACGCCACCAGCATGGATACGTAGGCGCACGCGGATGGGGTGTGCTTTAGCAGGGTACATGCAATGCAGGACCATGCATACCAAGTCACTTGTTGGATGTAACAGGCAGGTGCTGGAAGTCATTCCGCTGGTCTCATCATAATCGGCGCTCAACACACTACTTTTGCAACGGGAATGGTCCTCATTGCAGAAAGACACACTGCGCAGGAGGGGGACCAGTTCGTATTCTTGGCAAAAAAGCACGGCGTTGGGCTTTGCTTCGTTTTTTTCGAATGGGAGGGGTGAGCGGAAAATAGCATGTCCCTGTACTCGCACCGTGCCGGGCAAACGTGGGTCAAAGGGTTCGGATATTAAGTCGTAGGTCAGGCTGCTCATCGGCAGCAGGATACTCGTGTTGAACTCCACCCAACCGCCCTGAGGACGCGTGTAGAAATCATACACGAGGATGCGGCAGTTGTCCATGCACGATTCAATAGAGCGCAGTTTTCCTACGAGAGGGCGGCCTGTGGCGTCCACCCCGATGAGCGGAGAGCATTCAGAAGGGTTGGCTGTGGGTTCTGCCAGTGTTGAGCCTTGCGGCGCCCGGATATGGATTCGCAGGGAGAAACATACCTGATTTGCCGTGCGTTCATAGAGGCATTCGGCACTGTGCACGCGTACATCCATCCGGAGAGGGGAGGCAGCCCCCCATACAGGATAGAGCATGGTACAGAGGAGGATCAGATGAGGTTTCATGAGTTGGATGGCGCAGGCGTGTCCGAAAACCTATTGCCGGGCGTTGGCAGGATCACCCAGCATGGCACGGCATTTTAACGGCACTCGCACACTGTGTTGATCACGACAGATTTCCACTTCCAGGCGTTCGGAGGACAGAGCATTCCACAACACGATGGAAGTGCTGCTTTCACCACTGGGATGGATGGTATGGCGCACCTCGAGGTCCTGGGAATAAGAGTTATGCTTATCGGTGGGAAGAATCTGTTGCTGCCCGGCAGGAGAGGGGTTTGCCAGCCAGACACGGCTGACACGGAGGATGCTGATGCCGCGAGGACAATGAAAAGTGACGCCGCCACGGCGCAAAGAACCATCCGGTTCCCGATTATCCGGCGAGGCGTTCGAGTCATCCGGGATGCAGCGGATAGGTTCTGCAAGGCCGGGCACCATCAGTGAGCCTTGTTGTAACATGCTGACTTCCCGCTGCGGCAAACGTAGGGCTTGCCGTGCGATTTGCACCTGCAGGGACTCATTCACCTGGAGGTATTCCACTTTGGAGAGCAGAGGGAAGAGGAAATGAGCGATGCAGGAATTAGGGCGAGCCGAGCACCTTTCCCACACGCAGGGCGCACTGGTGTGGCTGTTGCCGAGTTGATCGCTTCCGTGGATGCGTAGTGTGCGCGAGCCTGCCTCATTCACTTGCCAATCCTGCTCCGTGGGGCGCAGTTCCACCTGCAGCTCCATGCGGCACCCACTCTCATCATGAGGGGAGGCATAGATGCAACGCACCCCTGTGAGTACTGCCTGTACCCCGGGTTCAGCAAAACACGCCCCCGCCACTATGGTGCCCAGTATGGTGCATGCCACCTTCATGCAATCTTTTTCCACTTTCCTGAAGCTACATTAAATATCGCTGAATATCAAGCTAAATTGAAGTACGAACTATGAAGCGATATCGGGGGCGAATTTTGGAGACGTAGGGGACAGGTGGTTAGAAAGGTTTTGTGAGGAGCGAAGCCAAAAGAAGTACGGATTAGAAATTACGAAGGATGAAGTTGATGATTAGCGCACTATGCGCGTGGTTGCGGAGCAGGAGAGGAAGTGAATTTTCGGAGTGTGGCGGGAGGGATTCAATTTGTTAAATTAGTTTTATTTGTGGATTGCAAGATTAAATGCAACAGATGACAGAAAAAGTTGAGGTCATGAGAAGAGAGGGGTAAAATAGTGGC
>CANRLM010000040.1 GCA_947631435.1 uncultured Akkermansia sp. | reverse complement strand
CATCGTCCAGCTCGTCAGGTTCAAGAACCACCTGCGCCCCGGCATCACTCCCTCGTTGCGCACCGCCTCAGCCCTCCGCGCATTCTCGCTCGTGTCAAACTCGTCCAGTATATCCCGGCACCACCCCGTCACCTCCCTCTTCTGCGCCTCCTGCCTATTATCCCAAGCCTGCCGCCCGGTCGTGATAAACTCGCCCAGCGCCCTCGCCGCAGCCTCCGCCTGCTCCGGCGTCATCCGCTCATAGCATGCGTAAGTCTCATACTCCATCTTCGTGCAGGTTATCACCCTCTTCTTCCCATCCTCATCGTACGTATCAACCGTCACCAAATCCCCCTCCTCAAGGTCAGCCCACGCCTTCTCCTTCCCCTCCCCTGTGTACCTCTCCCTCTCAAAAAGCGCCCTCTCCCCCTCCGTCAGCTCCAGCAGCGCCATATAATCCTCCAGCGCCCTGTAAGAGTCCGCATTCATCTTCCCCTTCACCGGCTTGCCCCCCTTCCCCGGCACAGGGTACGCCGCCGCCACAGCCTTCCTCATCGCCCCCAGCGTCTTATCCTTCCGGTACGCGTCCAGCTGGTGCTTCACCCTCTCCAGCAGCTTCGCCAGCACCTTCTCCGTCTTTACCTTCCCTAGCTCCCCGATAAGCTGCTCCACCACGCCGTGATAACGCGCATCATCCCGCAAATACGCCTCGGTCAGCTCGTAGAGACTCTGCCCCACAGCTCCCGTCGCTTTCGCTTTCTCTTTCGCCTCGTTGTACATCTCGCGCGCCTGCTCAAACAACTTCCGGCTCTCCTCCCTCTCAAGCCAAAACTCCATCTCCGCCTCCTTCACTCGCCCGGAAAACACGCTATAAATCTGCTTGCCGATAGAGCGATAAATCCTATCGCCCCATCCCCGCATCGGCACCATCGCGCTTGCCCGCGCTGCCGCCTCAATTCCTCCATTGCTCATCTCCGCAAACACACTCAGCCACACCCGGTACGGCTCCAGCCCCACCCGGTACTCATTCGGCAGCAAACTCACCGCCCTCTCCGCCACCCCCTGCGCCTCCAGCAGCAAACTCTCCCCAGTCTTGTCCTTCTCCCTCGTAAAACCATTCAGCAGCCGCGCATACCGCACCGCTGACTCCCTTATCTGGTACAGCCTCCTGTCCGTCTGAAAATCCCCCACCGGCGCCAGCCTGCTCTCCATCAGCCGCGCGTAAATCCCCGCATTCCCAAACGTAATCCCGCCCAGCTCCGTTATCTTCTCAGGCAGCACCGCGATAGTGTCCGTGCCGTCCGCCACTCCTGTCACCCGCGGCGCCCCCTCCTCATTCACATCCGTCCTCCTATCCCCTGCGTATCTCGCCTCCTGCTCCCCATGGCTCATCCAGTATGCCCCCTCAATCGCCATCTGCAAATCCTGCCCCTTGCCCTTCATCAAAATGTTGTGCAAGCTCGTCAAAAAGCTCATATTCTCCTTTGCCCAATCGCTCTCCAGCCCTTGCTTCTTCCTCTCCGCCATCGCCTTGCGCACATACTTCAGCGCGCCCTTCCTGTCCATATCTCCCGCCCCTCGCGCCCATCCCTCGTGGTGCTGGATAGCGTGCTGGCTCTCGTGCAGCAGAGTGGTCAATACCCGCTCCGGCTCCGTCCCGTGCGCCATGTTCAGCGCAATAAAAGATCCCTCCTTCGGCTTCGTCCCATTCGGCGCATAAAAACCTCTCACCCCCGTCCCTTTCTCATTGTACAGCCGCACCCGCATCTTCCCCAGCTCAGGGTACGCCCGGAACAACTCCGGATAATGCAGCAACGCCGCCAAACTCACATCCTTGTGCCCCTTGTCCGGCACATTCAACTCACCCGGTGTAAAATTCTCCTTCAGCCGCACCCCCGCCGTCGGCAGCGCAAACTTCCTCTTCCCATCCGCCGGGTCATAATACGCCAGCCCCGCCGCCTCCATCTCCCCATACGTCGCCGCCCTCTCCCCTCCCAGAGAAAAGTGCGCCCTCGGCGTCCCATCCTCATTAAACACTTCCTCCGGCTTCTGCCAATCCGGATTATCCTCCGAGTACTCGCTCCACGGGTGACGGTTATTCACATGCGTTATCTTAATATAATCCTCATTGAAAATCACATAATTATACATCTTCTCCCCATCCTTCTTCCCGCGCGACATCCCATCCTCATACTTATTCCCCCTTATCCCATGCGCATCCAGCCATTGAGACGCCGCCTTATCACTCCCCAGCACCTTCACCAACCCCCAGTAAACATCCCTCCCCTTCTCCTTCCCCGTGTACTCGCCACCAGCCTCCCGGTACGCCTCAAGCAACCCCGGGTGCTCATCAAAAAGCCGCCCCGCATCCTCATCATAATGCAGCACATTCCCATCATCCACATCCAAATCAGCCATATAATTCACCGCAAACTTCCCATCCGGATTCAGTCGCACAAACATATCCTCCCCGCCCACACGCGACTCAACATCCACCCACAATCCCCCCTCATCCGTCTCGGAGCGGTGAATCTCCATATTCTCAAACGCCTCAAAGAAAAACTCCAAATCCTCCTCACTCGCCCCCTTACTCTCCAGCGCCCCATAAAGCTCATCCCTCATCGCAGACGTCCCAAAACTCTCCAGCGCACCCCCCAAATCATACAACACCCTCTCATCCACCTCCTCCACATTAAGCGCCTCCCCAAGCAACCTCATCAGCCGCTCCTCCTTACTCCCCGGCGCAATCGGCTCCCCTGCCGTAGAAAACTGCCGGTGATAAAAAGCATTCGCCGACCACCGCGTTGACCAATAAAGCCCCCACCCCTGCGACTGCGTACCCTCCCCACTGCCCACCTTCTCCAAATCCGGCTCGCGGAACAAATGCGGACTCGCCTGCTGCGCACCCCTCACACCATAATCAGTCCTCCTATCCACCAGCACACCATTCCCCAACTCCAGCCGCTCATCCTTAAACATCCCCCGCTTCTTCGCCTCTTCCACACTAAAATGCGCCCTCGGCTCTTGCGGTTGACTGTAAACAAGTTGCTTCTTTTCGTTCACAACTTCCACGTCATAGATGTTGACAGACGGTGCTTCTTGTGTTAAGTTATCCTCGGCTTTGGCTTTTCCGATAGTGCTCTCCGTACCGGTAGCAACTTCATTCGTCCGGTGTCGTGACTCCATTCGGTTCTGGCTGTTGCTGTCAGAAAGTCGGAACAAGGCGCGTCCGACTAAAAGTCCGGAGCCTGCATATTGATTCGGCGCAGATGTCGGGAAGCACGTGACAATAGAGTAACACCCCTCATCTTCCATCAAATCCACAACCAGCACACGGTTCTCATTGTAGTTCTTTTGCGCTCCAAACCTGAATCGCGCGCCACCTTGCCCCTCCATTCTCGTCAAGTTCGTCAGCGTATTGTACATGAAGAGCAGGGGAGATTCGCCCACCATCTGCATATCTTCATAGTGATTCAACACGTGCATCCACCCATACCCGCGGTGTTCGGAGGAATGAACACCCACCTTCAACCTGATCGGCAAATCCTTAATCCCTTTCTTCCTCAGCACATCCTGCGTATGTTCATCCTTCGGAAACTCAAACCAATTCAGATTCCCCTGCGGCGTGCGGATAAGCACATCCCTTCCAAGCCTCGCTCCCGCCTTGTTGCGCGCGTAGCATCTCCGCAGATTCGGTCTCTCCGTCTCCTTCCCCTCTCGCGCATCTTCCCACGCCTTACCCAGCAACCCATTATCCGCTTTCTGATTCTCCTCCGTGCTAAAATGCACATTGCGCACCCGCTCACCCGCCTCATTCACCCCCTCATTAAGCCACATCTGCTCCCCCGTCTCCTCGCCATACGCGCGCTGCACCTCGTCCAGCAGCTCATCATGCTCTGCCGGGTGCTGCCACATCTCCTGCCGCGCCAAAACATCATCTGCCTCCCCTTTCTGTCGCTTCAACTCCCTATCCTCCGCAAGCTCCCTCAGCTTCCTCCCCTGATAATCCGCTAGCCACCTCAAAAAGTGCCGCGTCCTCTCGGCTTCCACCTCTCCCACTTCATTCAGCCTCCCCTTGCTCTCCAGGAAAAGCTGCATCACCCTCCGTGCCGCCTCGATATTCCTCCCTTGCCCATACAAGCCATTCTCATCAGCCTCTCCCCTCAGCGCGCGCAACCCCTCAAGCTGCACGTCCTTGTCTCCTTTCGCGTACTCTACGATACGCACGGCATCCGCCAGCGATATTCCACCGCGCCCCAGTACATCCTCTTCAAACTCATACTCCCCCGGTCTGTCGAAAAGCGCATCCAGCACCTCCGGCGCGCCATACCTCCCCAGCATAATCCCAATGCGCACCTTGTTGCTCTGCACCTCGTTCAGCCCATACTCCGCAAGCTCCTCATTCGTCAACTGCCTCCCCTGCATATTCGCCCCGCTCACAAACCACGCCACCTCTTTCACGCTTGCTTTATGCTCGCGCACGTTCTTCTCGTAGTACTTCGCGCGCGCCCATTGCTCGGTTCTCTCCGCTGTCTCTGTAAACACATACGCATTGATGCTCTCCGCCCCCGCCAGCTTCGCGCGCAGCAACCTGTTGTGCCCGTCGATAACCACCAGCTCCCCGTTCGCCCTCTGCCACAAATAAATCGGCTCGTGATTCGGTCGATAATGCGCATCGCTGCCTATCCTCATGCCCTCATAATTCGCGCCTCGCGGCGTCCCCTCCGTGCCGAGACTAATCAACGCCACCGGCACCATCCCGGCCTGCACATCGCCAAACCCCTCAGACTGCACCGGCGTATATTTTCCGCCCGCAAAAATACCTGCTGCATCCTCTTGCGCTGCCGGGTCTTGCGCAGTCTTCTCCTCCTGCGCCTCCGCAAAACTCCTTGCCCGCTCCTTCGTCACCTCCTCCTCGCTCATCCCCTCATTCCCCGGCAACTCCTTAATATCCTGCCGCGCCGCAGCTTCCTCCTCCTGCGCCTCCGCTTCCTCCACAGCCTGCGCTTCCGCCTCTCTCTGTTCTTCTGCATTAAAATCCGCAAGCCCTCGCTCCGTCTCCTCCGGCACAATACTCCTCCCCCTCCCCACTCGCGCATCCCGCTCATCCTGCGCCCTCTTCACCTCCTCCTCCATCCTCGCAATCTGCTCCGCTGTCGGGTCGTCCCGGTACTCCTTAAACATCCGCTCCAGCACATCCCTGTGATTCGCCATCAGCTTATTCACCGCCTTCTGATACCTCTTCGCCCCATCCGGAGACTCCTTCGCCCCCTCCTCCAACTCCCTCAGCGCATCCCCAATCACCGCATACTCAGGCGCATGCGTACTCGCCTCCGCGCACGCACTAATCACCTGCCGCATCCACCCCGGCAAATTCCCCTCCGGCGTCTCGCCCTTCTTCTCACGCAGCGCGTACGCCATCCGCATCACCTTCTCCCCGGCAAACTCCCTCAGCCTCTGCACCACCCCCGCGTGTACCCCTGCATACTCAGGATCTCCGTATAATCCGCCTGCTCGCCTTCGCGCCGCCCAACCTGCCCCGGGGACATCTCGGTCCCGGGAAAGCAGGGCGAACACCCCGTGGGGGAACAGCGATGCTGCCTGTACCTCCGTCCTCAGAAAGTGAATCTCAATCCTGCGGAAGCATCGAAGGAACTCCACCCCTGGCGGAATTCGAGGCTGCCGTCGATGAAGAACGAGCCGGGACGAGAGCCGCCGAATGGGATGGTGAGACCGGCTCCTGCCTCAATGCCCACAGCGCCGACTTCCGCGCCCACAAGGTTAGTGGCGTAGGAGCCGTTGAGGAAGCGTGTGGAAGCTTCTCCGCGGCGATCTCCCGCATCGGCCTTCACGAGGAGGCGGGCCTCAAAGACGACACCACGGTTAGCCAGATTCTCGCCGATCATGGATTGGATTCGTGCGCCCGCGCCGAAGGTCACGGCCAGATTGTCCATCTCATCCACCTGGAGCCCGGCATCGCTGCCGCTTTCCGTGAAGCCATCGATGTTATTGTAACGCACTTCGACATTGAAGACGTATTGCAGGGCGCTGCGAGAACTCTCGCTCAGCGGAGTAGTGTAGCCGACCTCATAGAGAGTGCCGAGGGCGTACCCATCCGTGTCGGCATCCGCCGTGTAGCTGCCGCTGCCGGTCATGACCGTGCGGTGTGTCTTAAAGTCCGCTAACCCCTCGCTGATAGCAAAAGTGTGCATCCAGCGTCCCCTCATGTGCCGCAGGAAAGCCGTGGCATACATGGTATCCATATCGCCGCTCATGGTCTCTGCCCCGGTGCACTTGAGGTCGTTATACATGGCGCTCAGGGCGAGCCCAACGATAGTGTTGCGGGAGATATCCGCATCCACGCCGAAAGTGCCACCCCAGCCGTTGAGACGGTAACCGGGCGCAAGACTATCCGCATCCAGCTCGCGGTAAGAACTCTCCGCGTTGATCCATGCGTGCCAGACCAGTGCACCATCGCTATCGTCGGGCGACTGCGGGGAATCTCCCCCCATAGAGGCAGCCCGGTTGCGGATAGACGCAAGTTGGCGATGCATATCCTCAGAAAGAGCTGCGCTGTAGCCCGTATACCCCGAGCCGACACTGGCCGCCAGCAAGTTTGCCAGCCCTGCCTTATCTCCCACCGTCATCAAGCGATAGACCTCTCCGCTCAGCTTGTTTGTGTCAGAATCCGGGTCATTCAAGGCTTCGTCGGCCCTGGTATTGCTGCCGCCGGGAGAGGTAAGATCCCAGAGGGCTCTGGCTCCTTCCGCAGCGTTCCTGTGCGTGCCCACCACCGCGGCTTCCAGAAGGTTCTTCTCCGCCATGTCCATCTTCAGTTTGAGCTGGCCATTCTCGTGCACAATCTTTGCACTTTCCACGTGCAGCCAGGCGCTTCCCAGCAACTGGTCGCGAGTCAGCGTCAGCTCGCCGCCGGCATTCCCCGTTCCATTCTCCTCCGCAGTTCCGTCTCCGCTCGCCTCCACGGCGCCTTCCGCCGCAACCGCGACGGAATCCGTTGCGTGCAGATTCACAGTGCCGCTCACGTCGCCCAGCACGAACTCATCCTGGGCAGGCACAGCGCCTCCATACGCCTGCAGGGTGAGCTTTGCTCCCTCTTCCATGACGAAGTCTTCGAAACTCATTCTCGTCTTGCTCGACGGATGTATTCCCAAGGAAGAGAAGGTGAAGCCCAGGGTGGTTATGGAACCATTGCGCAGCGTCACATCCCCCATCGCCCAGCCCGCGTTTTCTCCCTCGGAGTTAAGCACGTTGAAGGTGACCTGCGCCTGGCTACCCACCTCCATATCCCAATTTTCACTGCCCTTTGTCACCTGCGTGAAATACTGCCGATTGAGACCGGAGTTGAAGGTCATCTTACCATCGTAGTCTCCCATACTGCCGGTAAAGACGTGATCCCATCCCTGCACAGAAATCTCTATATCCTGTCTGCCGGTGAGATGCCCGCCATTCGACTGAATGCCGTAAATACTGACGCCTCCGAGGTCAGAGACCTCTCCAGCGAGCGGCATTTCCGGTTCGTTCACGCTCGCCGCCCGTGCCATGGCGGGCTCATCCACCACGGTTTCCGGATCCTGTTGGTCAATCTGTTCTGTTTGTTCAGGCTCCTTTCCGACTCTCAGCACTGCTTTTGAATCCTCCAGAATCAGATGCACGCCCCGCAGGCGGCTCCCTGTCTCCATGTTCACAGCGCCTTTCACCCCCACGATTTCGCTTCCCGTGCTGCCGCCGATGACGACACCCGCACCCACCGTGGTCTCAGCAGTCCCCTCTTCGTCACTACCGACCAACTGGAGAACTCCGCTGTTTTCCAGCTTGATGTGTTCGTCACGATTCTCCACGGGGGCGCACACAGCTCCACCGACATTCGCCGTTATCCTGCCGGAGACCAGGGCAGATCCCCCGCTGATGACGAGATGCCCGTCCTTGTCGTGGTCGAAGTTTACCCCCGCGCGTCCAAGGTCATTGTCATCCCCGGTGAGGGTGAGCACACCGCGATCCATGTAGAGACCATTCGCCTTGCTGAGGTCGAGTTTGCCGCCCACTGTCGTGCCCCACCTGGCGCCGCCTTCATCGGCCGTCGGATCTTCGTGACTGATGTGCAGCTCGGCGTTGTTTATGGAGATTCCGCCGTTGTAATGCAGGTCGTCCGTATACTGCGGATTCGCGTCATACCGATTCTTCAGGGTCACCTTGTTGTTCTCCCTGCCGTTTCCGGTGATGGTCAACTTCGCGTCCGGATTACTGCCCTGCAAATTGTGCACGGTCAAGCCATCCGAGTCCCAGTCTCCATAGGCGCTCTCCTTATCCGCATCAGAGAAATCGATGTTCGTATCGCTATCCACGATGACACCGCCGTAATCGCCCACACTGTCGTAGATGTTCTTGTCGCCCTTGTTCCACTCTGTCTTGCCGCTCTCCTCGGCTCCGGCGCCGGTGTTATCCGTCGAACTGTCGTAGATGGGCTTCTCCGGGGTGACAGGCTCGTTCCATACCAGATTGCCTTTTTCATCAATGTGCAAGTCGCCGTAGTAGCTGTCCGGCGCCGCGCCATTCACCGTGAGGTCAAACTTCTCGTTCCAGCCGTCGCCGAATCCTTGCACATCCGCGAAGAGATTCCCGCCGTCGCCCAGATGCTTCAGGAAGCTGCTGCTGAAATCAAGCGTCAGGTTGCTGCCATTACCGTTCATGCTGCCAAAGTTCAGCGTGCCGGCAAACGCTCCCCCGAGGTGCAGTGTGCTGCCGCTGCCCCAGGTGAAATTCTCCACCTGCAGCCCGGCCCCGCCACTCACAGTCAGGTCACCCCCCTGAGCTATCTCAAGTTCGGTGAGCTTGCCTTCCACAGATCCAAGAGCACTCTTTCCTCCCACTGTGAGCTTACCTCCCTCCGCTCTGAGTTGCCCCTGTACAGTGACATCCTTCACGTTCAGGCTGCCTCCCTGTGCCAGTTGAGCGCCGCCCCAGGTTCCTCCGCCATTGACAGAGACCGATGATCCTCCTCTTGCTTCCACCATACCGGCCACATCCAGCCTGCCGGAAGCAGTTGCGCTGCTGCCGCTGCCCAGAACGAGGTAGCCGCCCACGCTGGCGTTCCCCTTCGTCGTCAGTTTGCTGTTCTCCCCGATAGTCAGATCGCTTCCCACGTCCAGTTTCCCGCCGGGAATCACCTCGGCGGTGCTCCCCTCCCCGAGCGTGAGCTCACCCTTCACCGTCGTCTCTCCTCCCAGGGAAAGCTCGCTGTTCTCGCCGATGGCCAGATTCCCCCCTACATTCAACTTCCTGCCGGTGGTTATCTTGCTATTGTTCCCGGCCACCAGAGCTTTCCCCACATTCAGCGCGCCGGATGCCGTCGCGCTGCTGCCGTCCCCGAGCATGAACTCTCCCTGCACCGTCGTCTCTCCTCCCAGGGACAGCTCGCTGTTCTCGCCGGTGGCCAGGTCACCGCCCACGTCCAGTTTTCTGCCGGCGGTCACCCTGCTGCTGCTGCCGTCACCAAGCGTGACTCCACCCTTCACCGTCGTCTCTCCTCCCAGAGACAGCTCGCTGTTCTCACCGGTAGTCAGGTCACCTCCTACGTCCAGCTGTCCGTTGATGTTCAATTCGCTGCTGTTTCCGGTCGTCAGGGAATTGCCCACATCCACCTGCCTGTTGCCGAAGTCCAGCGTCGTCTTCCGGTTTGCTCCCACGGTGAGGTCTCTCGTTGCCGTGAGTTTCCTGCCGTTTCCGCCGGAGAAAACGTAGTTTCCACCGTCGAACTCGACGTTTCTCGCCGTGATATCCTCCTTCATCTCCACGGTGTAGTTACCATCCTCCACCCCGGCGATGTGCGCATTCAGCCCCGCCGTATCCCCCTTCGGCCAGGCCGCATGCACCTGCCCGCCTGCTTTCAGGCCCCACTCCACCTCTGTCCCGCCCCAGGTCAACTTGCCATCCTCGCCTCCGGTAGCGGCATCCCAGTACAAATCACCCGGAACCTGCCTCTCACCCCAGAGTACATGCCCATCGAAACTGAGAGCGAGATCTTTGTACGAACTTGCATCCACCCCGTCGGCAAGTTTAATCTCAAAATATCTGGTGAAATCAAAATCATCCCCCATGCCGGCCCACTCCAGCAATGTGATGTCCCCGTCCGCGCTCGTGCCCAGCACTCCCGCGCCAAGTACGATGGTGAGCTTGCCTTTTGTCGCGTCCAGCTTGCCTTCCCATCCATCGCCCGAGAGCACGAGTTTCTGCCCGGTGGAAGAGAAGATCAGCTCGGAGGTATAGCTCCCAAGCGTCCCCCAGCTCAGGCTTCCTGACACGATCAAACTTCCTTTCTCCACGTTCAGGGAACCGCGTCCTGTACTTTCGCCGATGGCGAGAGTCGTGAGGTCCATACTTTCTCCCCCGTTAGCCAGAGAGAGCGTACCGTTGGTCATCGTTACACTCTTGCCGGTGTAGTTGCTGAGAGAGAAGGCCTCCGCTCCTCCCCGGTAAATGAGATTCACTCCGACTTCGCCCGCAAAAGCTCCGCCTCCATTGTCCGTCAGTTGCAAGGTTCCCTGCCCGATCACACTCCCCGACCCGCGGAGAGCGGTAGCCAGCACAACCCCGTTCAACGTGAAACGGCCATCCACAGTCAACGCGCCCACATCCGCATGATTATCAAACTTTTCAGAGGCACCTGTCCCCGGGGAATCATAGGTGAAGTCCCCGGTGATGGTAAGACCGCCGCCGGAAACCAGCCTCCCCGTATAATCTCCCCCGCCGATGGTGAGCGCACCACGACTCGAGACCAGCGGCGCCGCATCTGTGGTCGATGTGCTCAGCAAATTCGAAATCGTGCTTCCATCAGCAAGAATCATGCTGCCGCTCTTCAGGGTAGCGTTCGAGATCGTCGCTTTCCTGCTGATTTCCACGCTGCCACTCTCCAGGGTAACGTTCGAGATCGTCGCTCCTCCGTTGATTGCCACGCTGCCGCTCTCAAGGGTAATGTTGGAGATCGTCGCTTCCCCGACAATTCCCAGGCTGCCGCCTTCCAGAACAGCGTTCGAAATCGACGTTTCACCGTTGAGTTTCATACTGCCATCCGTCAGAGTGGCGTACGCGATCGTCGCTCCCTCGCGGATTTCCACGCTGCCGCCTTCTACCCTCAGCGAGCCCTCTCCGCTGTACGACCCCGCACTCAGACTCACATTCGCCCCCACGGACACAGTCGTCCCTTTGCCGACAGACAACTCCCCGCTCACTGTGGCGTTCCTGCCAACTCCCTGCTCGCCAGCTCCCGCAACGAAATTGTAGACGGCGGAGCCGGGCGAGATAGTCAGGCTCTTCATCGTGGCGTCTTCTCCTACGGTCACGGTTATTGTGCCGCGTGCAGCTTCCAGGTGCACATCCTCGTTGGCTTTCCAGGGTTTTGTCCCCGTCCTTCCCGGTAGAACGCTCCATTCCGCGTCTCCTGCCCCTAGGGTGATGCTGCCGTCGTTCCCCTCCGCTCCCCAGTAGATACCTTCGTAGTCTGTCCTGACCCATGAAAGGAATCCATTCTCATCCACGCTGAAGTTGTCGTACAGGACGGAATCCTTTACGCCCTCCATGTCCACCTCGATCCGGAAGTACTGCTCCCAATCCGACAGATGCGCCGGGCCGGAGAATAGTTGATAGTGACCACTGCCGACTTTATCCAGCACAGCGGGGGACAGCTCAATCGTGAGCTGACCACCCTCGCCCGGCTGTTCAAGCTTCACACCCGTGAGACCAATCGTGAGCTGCGAATCGAGCTCCAGCTTGGCATCTTTACCCCAGGTGAGTCCGCCGACAGTCAGAGTCTGCGCCCCTTCGCCACCCACGTGCATCGTCGCCCCGGCGCCCAAGGCGAGCTTCGTGAGGCTGCCGCTGGCACCTCCATTGAAGTTCACCGCAGCGCCGTCGCCGATCTCTAATGCCTTGCTGAGCGTCGCCGCTCCGCTGAAAGTCATCGTCCCGTCCGCCACCTTGAGGTTTTCTCCAATCGTCACCGCCCCCTCGTCGCTGATCGTCAGCTCACCACCCGCAATGCCATAGCCGGTGCTATCCTCGAAGGTAACTCCCGTATATTTGCCCGTGTATGTAGCCCAGTCCAGCGGCTCTGTCTGACCCGTGCCGTCCCACAGCAGGTACACCGTCGCCGGTGCGCTGGTTACGTCCTCGCGGTTCAGGGTGAGTGTACCAATGGTTGAATTTGTAAATGTAAGATCACCGCCAAGGTTCAGTGTGGGATTCGCTCCGGATCCCATGGTAGCAGCCAATGAACCAACACTACCCACGATCCCGTCCTCTCCTTCAAGAGTCAAATCAGTAGCATCCAGTAGATAAAGGGTGCCATCGCCATTCACCGTACCATGTATGACAGAATTTATAGCTCGAGTGAAGCGTAGAATGCCTCTGTTTGCCAACTCCACATCGCCGTAAATGTTCACTTTTCCGCCGCCGCCGAAGGACTGAGCCTTGTTGCTGTCCCCGGTGATCTTGAGGTTGACACGGTGAGTTTGCTCGCCCAAGGTCAAGTTGCCCCAGTACATCCCTTGTTCTCCGGCAGAACCATCGGGATTTCCTCCGGTGAGTTCGAGAGTCACGTCTCCATCAACCTTGATGTTCTTGATGGTGAGGCTGGTCGAGGAAGTTTCAGTGGCCCAGCTCCCACCAATCATCATGCCTCCCGTCAGAGCGCCGCTAAGTTCAATCGTGGAAGAACCGGCTTCGGAGGCGTTAATCTTCTCGCTGACCATCCCTCCCGCGGCGAGGTTCAACGTGCCGCCGGAGAGAGTGACATTCGAGAGCGTAACTGTGTTGCTGAAGCCCTGCGTGCCTCTCTGGACGGTGAGCGCCAGCGAATCGGCGACTGTTCCCTCAAACGTTCCGCCTGTGCCGTCCACGGTGATGGAGCCGCCCAGCGTACCGCTGCCGGTCAATCCGCCCACCATGAGGCTGCTGCCCGTGAGCGTTCCGCCCACTTCCACCTCGCCCTTAGTGGTGCCGGAGAGGTTTTGGGTACCCGTGCCGAGGGTCAGTTTCGCCTCAGCGTTCTGCCCGTCGAGTTCAGCCGTGAGCGTGCCGCTGAGCGTGCCGCCGCCCATTCCAAGCGTGAGCTTCTTGTTGGTGACCAGCTTGTTATCTCCCGTCCCCGTCAGATTGAGCGTGCCGCCATCCAGCGTAATGCCGCCAGTGAAGTCTGTCCCGTTGAGAGCCGTGCCGAACGTCAGATCTCCCTTCACGGTCAGATCCGTCGCACCTTTCAGCGTTCCCTTCACCTCCGTCGTCACCTCAAACGTGGTGGCGTCGTTGAGCGTCAGCGTGCCGTCCACCGTCAACTTCGTTCCACCAGGAGCTGCATCCGTCGTCTTGAACACATAGCCCGTCACGTTCCCTTCCTCGCCGACAACCATGTTTTTCACATTAATCGAGCCGTCGAGAGAAACCGTGACAACCCCACTTTCAGCCTGACCGTGGAAGGTGACATTCTGCGTTGAGCTGAAGGAGCCCTCGCTCGTCCAACCATCCCCTGTTTGAGCCCCGGCCCTTTCCCACGTCATGTCGGTACCGGAACCGTTCCAGACGAAGGTATCACTCTTCTCCTCAAACACAAGTTTTCCATTTTTAAGAGTCACCGTGTATGCCGCGAAGTCTTCCCCTTTCAGCAGGAAGTGGAAACGACTCGCAATGGCATCCGTATTCACCGCGGTGCTGAAGAGCTGGTACCCTTCGCTGAGGTAATTGCTAATATCGTCGTAGCTGAGATGCACATCAATTGTCCCACTTCCCTGCAAACCAGAGGCCATGCTGTTGGCGAACTGAACGACGCCCGTGAGGGAAATCGCCAGACTACCCCCTCCTGTCGCTGTCAGTCCGGTCACATCCAAGGTGCCTCTGTTCAGGGTCAGTTGGTTCTCACCGAGCGCCAGCGTCCCCAGCATGCCGTCCACATTCTCCACCCCCAGCGCACCGGTGAGCGTCAGGTCTCCGCCTCTCGTGTCCGTGCCACCCGTCAAGCTGGTCATCTTGCCACCCGCCACAGTCAACGCCCCGCCGGCGAGATTCACCTCAACGCCGCTCGTGCTCAAACCGCCCGTAAGCTCCAATGTGCCGGCGCTCACCTTCAGACTCTTCCCGCCGAACGCCTTGCTCAGGGTCAGACTGCTGCCCACACCCGTTCCATTGTACTCCAGATTGCTGCTGATCGTTCCGCCGAAAATCTGCGCCTCCGTGCTACCAGTGGACACCTTCAGCGTGCCGGTGCCGGTCACGGCATCCGCGCCCTTGATAGTGCCGTACGTCATGTTGCCGTCCTCGCCCTGCCAACCCGTCAGACCGCTGGTTGTGAGGGTCTTTCCATTGCCGATGGTAATGGTGGAATTCTCCTCCACTTCGACGTTCATGCCTGCCGTGGCGTCCACATTGAACACCATGCTACCTTCATTCACCGCCGCAAAGCTCCCGCCCACGACGAAGGTTTGCGTGCCACCGAAGGTCAGAGTCCCAGAGCTCTTCTTGATACCGACACCCTTTTCGAAAGTTAATTTGGTTCCGCTCTGCCCACTGTAATAAAGCGGTGAGTCTGTCAGATCCGATGAATAATCCCCGCTGGTTGCCGTAGTCACTTTGCCCACGTCAATGAATACTTCCTTTGCTCCGGTGGAATCCGTGTTCTCGAAAATGGCTGCGTGACCTCCGTTGTTGCCTCCTTCGAAGAACCATTCACCCACCTTAAGATCTCCTCCCAGCTTGATGTGGACGTCGTTCCACGATGCGTCCAGAGTACCGACTGTACCGCCCTCGTCCAACTGCAACACCGAATTATTCCAGAGTCGAAGCAAACCGCCCACCGTAAGTTTCTTCTTGAAGAGGAAATCACCCTTCTTCCCGGTGCTGATGAAGTCCTCCGTCACATTCACCGTCACCTTATCATCGAATGTGGCTTTCACGCTTACCCCTGCTGGATCGTTATTGGTGATGCCCGCCACCGTGAGCGTGGTGCCTCCATCGACATCCGAGCTGAAGGTGTAGTCTCCTGTGTTATCTGCGGTGAAGCCCATAGTGCCGGCGGTGATTTCCACATCCTTCAGCTTCACCGTAACTGCTGTTGTTGCACCGAGGTGCACGTTGGCTGATCCAACCCACTCCTTGTTCCCCTGTGATCCTGGGCTCTCCGCCCACTCTGACTCGCCTGCGGCTCCCCAAGCGAGTTCGCTATCCCCTGTGCTGCTGCCCGGCCAGTACAAATCCTTAATGGCTCCCCAGAGAATGTATCCATCGCACGTCAGCCTGAGATCTGCGTACGATTCGCTCGGGGCTTCTCCGCCGACCTGCAACGTGAAGGAACTTGAAAAATCATTCCCTCCCCAGTTGAAGAGCTGGTAGCCCGACTCGACGGCAGTTAAGAAATCGACGGTGAAGTCCAATGTAAGCTTATGATCCGAGGATTGCCCTCCGTTGAGAGTCTCAGACGTCAAACTCGAGAGATTGATATTGAGTCCCTTGGCGGCGCTTGATAGTTTCAGTGCCGCCCCGTCTTTCCAGCTCAAAGCCATTCCGACAGTGACGGCTTTGGTGCCAGCGAGTTCCAGCGTTCCGCCGTCCAGCGCCAAGCCGCCCGAGAAGGTGTAGCCCGAATCTTCAGGAGCCACACCATCCGAAAGCTTGAGCGTGCCGCCGCCCGTCACCTTGAAGGCTTCTTCAATCATGCCCCCACCGTTGAACTCCCTTGTCGCACTCTCAGCAATCGTCACGCCCATACCTGTGCCGGCATTGAACGTAAGGGCATTGTCAGTGCCAATGCCATATTTGCCCACAAAATCCGTCGCCGAGATTGCTGCCTCTGAAGCAAAATCCCAGAGGAGGTAAACCGTCCCCGGCACGTCCTCTTTTTTCACGCGGTCCACCGTACCCGTGCCATAGAAATCATTCGAGCCATCTGTAATAAAGCTCAACTCACCGAAGACGAGATCCGCTCCTAGGTTGATTGTGGACGAACTTGTACCTTGCGCATCACTCCCACGGAAAGTAAGTATGGCTACTTTGCCCGCAGAACCGTCCCTACCGTTGAGATAGAGATGGTCATTGGTAAGAACAAGCCCTCCGGCGGACTTGGTGAGGAGTCCATTGATCGTTACTGTCGAGGAGTAGAAACCGAAATCCCCACTTGCATCATCGGTAAAATCGCCAAACAATGTGAAGTTCGTCGCTCCTGCGATGTCAAAACTCATATTTCCATCTTGCCCACGTCTGACGAAATTGACTTCCTTTCCTGTTGCGCCAAAAGTAATCGTCAAAACGTCAAATGTATCTGTGTCCTTCTGGTCAAGGATAAAGTCCACCGCGTCCTTATCTTTACCGTTCTTCACAACGAAAGAAGTACCTGTGCGGTTGTTCCAAGTCTTTTGACTCAGCGAATTCACGGTGAAGTTGTCTCCGATGGTTAGATCCAGCGTGTCACTCGTACCCATCTTGAGGATGCCAATATTACTCGCCTCTTTCAACGTCCACGTGCCGGTCAGTTTACCGATCGTGTAGGTGTCACCTGTGAGGCTCTTCAGCGTGCCGCCGCCAGTGAGAACAAAGGAATCCGAATCTCGTTTCCCGTCAGTCGTGAGCTTCAGAGCGAGATTCTCCCCTGAGACACTCGTAGTCACCTCCAGCTTGCCATTACCCCCCAGCTTCACATTAGCCGTGCCTCCATCCTCCGTAGCCTTCAAGCCGCTGAGCGTCACAGTGCTGCTCGTGTCGCCTGAAAGATCCAGCGTTCCTTCGCCCCCCACGGTGAGAGTCCCCAGCGCGTTGGTTGCTCCCCTCAGCGTGAGCTTGCTGCCGTCGTCCAGTGTCGTCCCATCGGTCACAGTCAAATTCGTATCGACGCTCACCTCCGCGCCACTGCTCAACTTGAGCCCGGCGAGCCCGGAGTTCGTCGAGTTGGTGACGCTCACCGTTCCGGTGATATCCAGCATACCGCCCGCTCCTGCCAGATTGTCAATCGTGCCGCCGGCAGCGAGTTTCAGCGTGCCGCCATTCAAGGTAACCGTCCGGTTGCCCGTGGTCAACGCCTGCTCCAGCGTCAACGTGCCGTCCGTCACAGTGAGGCTGCTGCCGGTGAAGCTGTCTAGCGTGAAACTCCCATCCGTCTTGTCGTACTCCAAGCTAGCCGAGAAGGTGCCCCCGAAGCTCCCGGAGTCTGCGGTCAACTTGAGCGTGCCTGTGCCTGTGATGGAACCGTCGCCGCTCAGTCCGCTGATGGTCAGCTTGTTGTTTCCAACCACCAACTCGCTGCCTTCAGCCACACTCACAGCCCCCGCTGTGCCTTCTGCCGTCAGCTTCAACTCCAGCATGCCTCCTCCCACGTTTATGTTATTGCCGACATAGGTACCCTCAATGATCTGCTTGCCATCGCCCTTCTTAGTCAGTATCAGATTGCCTCCCGTTACATTCGCCTTGACACTCGCGCTTTTGTCCTGCATGTCCACACCATCGATACCCTTACCATCAAAGTCAATGACGAGTTCCTTGGTGCCATCCTCAGCTGCACTCAATGTACTGTCTGTTTCTCCGGTCAGGTACTTAATGGTGTATGAATTGCCTTTAGCTTTGTCGTTGCTTTCACCCGTACCTAACACCAAATTTCCGCCGCTCAGCGTAATTCCCCAGTCTTTCAACTGTCCGGCGCTGCTGCTTTCTGTCGTCTCTCCTTCAGCGGCATAATTCAACTCAAACGTTCCTCCTGCGACTTCAAGGAGACCTTTGCCGCCACTCGCCACGGTGAATCCAGTTCGCAGCTGGAATCGAATCCCTCCCTCCATTGTCAGGGTGTGCCCATTCCCGGTGAGCTGTCCTGTGAAGAAACCTCCCGTTCCGTCATCTGTTGAAACAGAAGCATCGTCTCGCAGAACGAGATTCCACGCCATCAGAGCATTGCTGAGGGTCAGTTTCGCCTCTCCTGTTTCAGCCAAACCTCCCCCATAAACACCGCCGAGGTAGAGAACACGGTTACCATCAGCATTCGTGCTAAATGCATTCCAGTTACTTACCGTCAGACTTGATCCGTTCTCCAAGTAAATACCATTTTTGACCGATCCGATCTTGTTACTACCCGTCGTAATATTGCTCTTCCTTATTACCAACTTACCCAACGTAAAAGATCCACCGCCGGGCAAGAAGCCATCATTGAGACTGGTTGCTATACCTCCTTCCCCGGTAATACCATCGAATATCAGAGTGCCGTCACCCCACACGATAGAATTATTGGAATTTGCGTTCCAGACATCACCATCCTTCATTCCCAGTGTCTTCAGAGTAAGAGTAGCGCCCCCCTCCAATTTTGTCAGGCCCAAGCTCTCCAGATGAACGCCCTGCTCCACGGTCAACGACGCGCCTGTTTTAATTGTACTGTAATTCTTATCCGTATCTCCCGCACCAATGTCCACCGTCCCACCGGAGAATGTCACATCGCCACTGGTAATTTGCAGTCCGCTGGCGGTCGTTTTATTCGTCAGCGTTAGCCCACCGGCAAAGTTCACTGCACCTTCCGCCCCGGCGTTCACAACAAGTTGCTTCGCTGTTACACTCACGGTCAGCTCAAAGGTCGTCGGCGTGTTCAAGGTGAGCGTTTCCTCCACGGTGAGTTTTTGATTACTCGTTCCGCTGAAGGTGTATGCTGTCGTGCCGCTCGCCGTTTCCCCAACCGTCAGAGCCTTGACATCGACGTCCGGATTCTCACTCTCACTGCCGGAAACGGTGACTGCGACCGCTTCACCCGTTCCTTTCAAGACCACGGTCTTGGTAGTGTCCACAACGCCGGTGGCACTCCAGTCACCTTGCTCATCGATGCTGTCACCCAACGTTACGCTGCCAGTCCCGTTCCATGTGTAGGTATCCACCGTGGGTTCAACCTCTCCCCACGTCAGCTTGCCGTCGGCAGTGAGCGTAAGATTCTCGTAGTTGCCGTCACTGGAGGCGTCACCATCGATGGTGAACGAGAAGAAGTCAACCCAGTCCGATTTCATACCGCTGGCGAAAAGCTGCACCTCGCCGCTGCCCGCTGCTAAATCCTCTCCTAAGAAAGCTTTGGACAGATCAATCGTGAGCCTATTATCCGGACTGGCGTCAGCGAAAATGGAGGCGCCGCTAAGGTTGATCGTCTGTCCGTTCGCCGCCAGAGAAAGCACGCTTCCCTTACCCCACGAGAGCTCACCGCTCAGCGTGAAGGAACCGGCAGAAACCGTGAGATTGCCGACTGTATTGCCTGTTCCCAGCGCAAGCTTCGAGAGAATTGCTTCGTTTGCCGTGCCCAAAGTGAGCGTCCCGCCCGTGATATTCAGATTGCCCGTGCCGCTCAGCGTTCCCACCTTCCCGGTGATGCCGCTCTTCAGCGTCGCGCTCCCCGAGAGAGCAACGGTGTGGCTCTGCAACTGCAACGCACTTCCATCAGCCGCGCTGTAGCTCAGCTCCAGCGTACCATCCGCAACAGCTATCGTGCCCTTCGAGTTCGCCTCCGTGGAGAAGCCTTCTCCCAGCACCAACTCACCACTCCCCGTTTTCGTCAGAGTCTTGCCAGCGCCGTCGGTGCCGGTGTTGAGTTTGCCCTCCAGCGTCGTCTTCGCAGTGTTGAACACCGTCGCATCGGCATCAAGCACGATGTCCCACACCACTGTCGCTTCGCCGTTGGTGGCTATTTGAAGAGCCCCGGGTCCAGCAGTACCCTCGGGACCCTGCTTTCCGCTCCCCGCGAGGCGCAGCGTATGCCCAGCGTCTTTGTTTGCCAACAATGTGTTCTTGTCTCCTGTATAACTCAGACTGCTCCCGCTCTGTACCTCGATGGCGGACACATTGGTCAGCCTGTCATTGAGGTTACCGTCCATCGTCAACTGCGTCTCGACGAGTCTTATCGCATCGAGTGTGCTCTTCGTTCCGGCTGCTGAGCTAAACAACTTCCCGAACCAATCTCCCCAATGAGCCTTTGCTTCACCCAATTGCAATTCCAAGGTGGCTTCTGCTCCGGTAATGACCGCTCCATTCTGCCATCCGGCGAGCGTTGAAGCCTGGGTACTACTATCATTATACTCCTCCCCTACCGCCTTCAGCACCAACGTTGCTCCCTTTCCAAGCGTGATGCCTCCACCGAAAGTCTTCTTCCCTTCGCCCACAAAGGTGACGCATGCCCCGGCCGCCACGCTCAAGCTATTCGCTTCAACACCCACCGTGCTTTCGAATTCTGCACTCCCCGCCGCCACGGTGAGAGCTTTAGAAATCTTCAGTAACCCCGCAGGTGTATCCGTTGATGCGAAGGTGTACTTCGTCGTTGACTTTTCGGCGCTCCCTACGGTGAGCGCCTTCATGTTCACTCCGTCCGTGCCGCCATCGACGGTGACCGTAACCGTCCCCTCAGTACCCGTTCCATTCAAGACCACAGTCTTGGTAGCGTCCACAACGCCGGAGTCTGTATCCCAGTGGTTCTCTGTTCCATTGCTGATGGCACCGCCCAGCTCCACGGCATCGGTCCCTGTCCATGTGTACACTCCAACTCCCCAAGTCAGCAGCCCATCCTCGGTCAACTTGAGATCAGAAAGCTCCTCTCCCTCGACTTTGATCGTGAAGAAATCGCTCCATGTCTTATCCCCGGGGTTGAGAGCCGTCCACAACTGTCGGAAGCTCTCCGTCTTGAAGAGCTGGTATTCCAACTGTTGGGCGGAATGCCATTCCCCGTATCCCTTCAGCGTGATGCTGAGCTTGCCGCCTTCATCCAACCTTAACCCCGTGAAGTCCAGATTCCCACCATCTCCCGACATGGTGAGCGTCAGCAAACCGCCGCCCGCACTCGCATCCAGCGTCGTCGCCTTCAACGTTCCGCTCGCGAATTCCACACTCGCCCCCTTGCCGAGCGTGAGAGATGCTAATGATGAGTCGGCAGCGATGCCGCCGCAGAAGTTCAACTTAGCACTGTTTCCCACCACGATGTGCTTGCCGGCCGTCAACGTAGCAGCCCCGCTGAACGTCATCCTCCCCGCTGCAACCTTGAGATTTTCATTGATCGTCGCGGCGTCTTTTATCGTCAGGGCAGTGTTACCCGCCTTGCCGAGGCCGGTGTTGTCGCCGAAGGTAACGTTCGGGTACTTGCCCTTGTACTCCTCCCACGTGAGCTCTAGTGCAAGCTCTCCGCTGTTCCACAGCAGGTACACCACCTCCGGCACGTTGTCAACGCCTTGAGTCTTCGTCGCGCGATTCAGGGTGAGAGTTCCGTGGGAACCATCATCTCCATCGCTAAGCACTTGTTTGAATACGAGATCCCCGCCGAGATAGAGTGTTGGGCTGCTTTTGCTTGCTTCATAACAGTTCAATGTGCCGATGTTGCCGGCATCTCCGTCCTTGCCTTCAAGGGTAATAAAAGTGTTCGAAGCAAGGCGTAACTGCCCACTTCCGGAAACCTTCCCGTGGATGATCGAACCGGCTGAAGCCGCCGTGATGCGCAGGGTTCCGTCCTCCACAGCCACATCACCGTAGATCTCAATCTTGCGAGTTCCAAGAGACCACATATCCTTACCGGTCTTGGTCAGGTTGATCCTCGCGGTTGGAGTACCCAAGGTAAACGTCGACCAGAGGTTATGATCACTCGTATCCGACGTTGAACCGACTGTAAATGTGAGCGGCAATTCTGAGGTTTCGGTGGCGTTTTTGATGGTCAGATCACTGGGGTTATTCCAGTGATCGCCCGTGAGCACCTCCACCGTGAGATTTCCGTTCAGCGTAACATCGGAGTTCGCACTTGCTGCTAAAGTGACGTTCGTTATCGTCGTCCCCTCGGTCGAGCCGAAGCTCACATTGCCCCCGGCGAGTTGCAGAGTGCCATCGCCGATGTAGGTTCCTTTGACATCGAGGGTGACGTTGCTGCCGACGGAAAGCGTCGTTCCCGTGTCGACACTCAAAGAGCCGTTCACGGTAGCGATCTGCGCTTCACCAGTTGTGGTGAAGTTGTAAGTCGTGTTGCCGGAAACGTAGAGCCTCTCCATCGTTGCTGTCCCCACGTTGACCTGCACCGTCCCACTCTCTTTTTCGAGATGCACGGACATATTGTCACTCCAGCCCGTCTCATACTCGCTCGAGCCCGACGTTGTCGCCCACTGCCCCGGACTCGCCTCGTCTGTCCCCAGCGTCACGCTACTGCCGTCGCCCGCCCCCCAGTACAATTTCTCCGTTTCCGTATCCCAGACGAGTTTGCCGTCACTCGAGATATGGAGATTCTCATATTCTCCTGCCCGATTTTTACCGTCAACTTTGAGGATAATTTGATTCGTCCAACCCGAGCTCCAATGAGTAAAGAGGCGGTGCTTGTCCGATCCTCCGGTTCCCTCCAGGAACGCGGTGCTCAAATCGATCGTCAATTGGTAATCGGAACTAGAGTCGCCGAAGGCGAGGAGATCATCGGAATTAAGGACAACACCTGCTCCCGTGAGTGCAAGGACACTGTCCTGTCCCCACTCAAAAGTACGTCCGAACTTGAGAGTGCCGGATTGGAGGGAAAGCGACTTCCCTTCCGCGATGGTGAGAGAAGTCAGGCTCTGGCTGGATGTGAGCGACGCGATCGAAGTATCTCCATTGATCGTGAGCTTGCCGCCGGACGCTACACGAAGCTCTTTGATGGTGAGACTTTGGGCGGACGTTGACAATTCTCCGCCGTCCAGGACGAGGCGTCCCTCCAGAGAAGAAGCGGCGGCACCGATGAGATCGAGTTTTCCGCCTTGGATGGTGAGAGTCGAGGTGGCATCAAGGGAGACTGCATCGGATATCGTCCATGTTCCGTTGGTAGAGACAGAGCCGCCGTTCGTTACCTTCAGACCGGAGGCGGAGACACTCGCGGTGGTCTGCGTTGTGTTGATCGTTCCGCCGTTCGCGAGGATTTCTCCCGTCACCACCATCGGATGAGCCCCGTCTATCACGAGGGTTCCCTGCTCAGCTGCGAGCAAATTCCCGCCGATATCCCACTGATTTTCGGCGCCGTCCAAAAGCTTGAGAATCGTCCCCTTGCCTTTCGCCGCTATGCCCACGTTATCGAAAACGTAGAAACCACGATCCTCAGCCGTAGCTGACCGGATCTTGATGCCTTCTTGTTGACCATCTTTCACAACGCCGCCTGTCTGAAACACGAGATAGACCGCCTCATCCCCGGAATTTTTGAAGTGAACATTTTTACCGTTATTCTGCGTGGTGAGCCCCTTCGTAAGCACCAGATCCCCACCGAGCACGATTTCAGCATTTTTGTTCCAGCTCGGATCAAGCTCTCCGAGTGTGCCGCCTTCGCTCAACGTGAGAGTTCCTCCTCCCCACCACGTCAATTTTCCTCGCACGTCCAACTTCTTGCCAAAAGTCATTTTGGCTGAGTGCCCATCATCAGGGGTGACCGTGAAATTCCCTAAAACCACAACGGGAACCTGACCAAATGCTACCTGCGGATCAGTGGTGGTAATGATGGTTGCATCCCCCAGCACCGAGAGGGACTTATCGCCCATGAACGTAAATGTACCGGCTCCGAATTCGAGGTTGTTGACGATCACATCTCCGCCCATGGTGATGGTGCCCCCGCCGGAGAGGTGCGCACTCGAGCGATCCTTCCAAGATTTGTCCGCCGTTGAGGAGTCAGCGTCTTCCGCCCATTTTGCGTCCCCCTCTCCTCCCCATGTCAAAGCTTGTCCTCCCTCTCCGTCCCAATAGAGATCTCCGGGGACTTCCTGTTCTGCTTCTTTCGTGAGTTGAAGTTCTCCCTGAGCATTGAACGTAGCCTTCCAGCCCAAGAGTTGAAGCTCGCGAGCCACAGTGACCTGTCCGTTTGAATTCCAAGCGGTGAGGTCAGTACCGGAGCTCGCCAGCTTGTAGGTGAGAGTTTCCAACCCGGTGCGCAGGGAGTTCATGATCGCGCTCAGACCGATCTCCACCTTCGCTCCCGTCTCAAGGGTCAAATTCCCGGAAGTGCCAAAGAAAGCGGTCTCCTTCATCCCGTCTCCGAGTTCGATGTTGTTGGAGCCAACGAGGGTGATGCCGTAGTCTGTATGCGTTCCACCGGCGGCGACGGATGAGGCGGAAGTCATTCCCGTGAGGTTGAGACGAATCTGTGCGTTTTCAACATTGGAGCCGATGGTGTAAATTCCTCCGCCGTCCAAGGTGACGAGCACGCCGTCCATCTGCGCCGTACCTGCCGTGTAGCTGCCGCCCCCCTGCAGGGTCACGTCCTGCTGCACCGAGGAACCTTCAGCAGCGAGAGCGATGCCGTCAAGGCTCGCCGCAGCCGCGGCAGCCGACCCATCCGTGAGGGTCAAGGCTCCTCCGTTCTCGACAATAATCGTTCCCTTCTCTTCGGAGGCAGCGACGGTTGCGCTGATCGTGGCTCCACTGCGCAGCACAAGTGTGGCTCCCCCATTGCTCAGCTGGACGTCGTTTGCCTCGTCGGCGGCTATGTCCAGCTCGCTGTCGGCTTCAATTTCGATCGACTTCAAGCCCGTGCCCTTCAGCTTAAGACCGATGACACTGCTCTCCTGGACCGTGATTTTATCAAAATTCGTCACCGAAGCCTTCATCTCCGCGACGGCGGTTCCTCCCGTGATGACAAGCGAACGGGTGTAGTCTCCCGCCGTTCCGCCGTCCAGTGTGCCGGTGAATTGAGCGATTCCGCCGGACTGCGAGACGCCCGAAATCGTCAGCGTGGCATCGCCGTCCACCGCAGCAACAGCAGCGCTATTATCCCTACCTCCGAGGGAGATGACTTT
>CANRLM010000039.1 GCA_947631435.1 uncultured Akkermansia sp. | reverse complement strand
ATAATTTAAATAAGCTATTGATAGTGAATTCTATACATCTAATTCTGCCCCTGGGTTTTCAAATGCGTTTGCCCTGAAGCGACGGGCGGAACCACTGCATGTACAAACGCGTGACTCAAAATTCAAGCGTATTTCATGGAATTCATAGTTTAGTCGTAATGCCGGTATCCGAAAAATTTGTTCGTGCTTGCTCCGTGGTGCGTGTTGTGCTATGCTCCGAGTCGGCGAAGCTGTGACGCCGGAACGACAAACAATGAAGACAGCAACGTGAAGACAAGTGCGTATTTGCCGCAGGAGCAGGGGTTGTACAGCCCTCTGCAGGAGCACGATGCCTGCGGCGTGGGTATGGTCGTCGATATCAATGCCGTGGCTTCTCACAGCATTGTAGAGAAGGGAATCACAATTCTGGAGAGACTGCTGCATCGCGGGGCCACCGGGAGCGACCCTGAGACAGGCGACGGCGCAGGAATGCTCTTGCAGATACCGCATGAATTCTTTCGCGCTGTGGTGAAAGAGGCTCTTCCGGCAACGGGAAAATATGCAGTTGGCATGTTCTTCCTGCCGAAGGAGGAAGAGCTGCGCGCGACTTGCTGTCGCCTGGTCGAACAGTCGGCGCAGCAAGAGGGGTCGGCTGTGATATCCTGGCGCGAGGTGCCGGTGGATGAGGAAGCGATAGGACGCACGGCGCGGGGATGTGCACCACATATCGCGCAGTGCTTTTTTACTGTTGCCGGCGAGGGGGATGAAGCAGAACGACGACTCTACGTACTGCGGCGTGTGATGGAGAAGAAGGTGGCATCGGAGCTACCGGAGCTGGGGGACAGGTTTTACATCTGCTCTCTCTCCACGCGCACCATCGTTTACAAAGGGCTGCTGATGGCGCCGCAACTGCCTTTTTTCTACAGAGACCTGGCGGATTCGCGCTTCACGAGCTGCATGGCTATCGTGCATCAGCGTTACTCCACCAACACTTTTCCCAGCTGGCCATTGGCGCATCCCTTCCGTTACCTCGCGCACAACGGCGAGATCAATACCCTGCGCGGCAATCTCAATCAGATGAGCGCTCTGGAGGGGAATCTTGCCTCCCCCCTGTTCGGGGATGACATAAAAAAAATCCTGCCTGTCGTTCCATCCGGACAAAGCGATTCTGCAAGCCTGGACAACGTGCTGGAATTGCTGACCACAGCCGGGCGTAGTCTGCCGCACAGCATGATGATGCTTATTCCGCAAGCATTTGGAGAGCGCTACTTCATCGGGGAAGACCTGCGCGGCTTCTATGATTACCACTCCGGCTTCATGGCGCCGTGGGATGGTCCGGCAGCCGTCTGCTACTCTGATGGGTTGGGAGCCGGGGCTATTCTGGATCGCAATGGCTTGCGCCCCGCTCGTTACGAGTTGTGGGAGGACGGTCTTTTCGTGCTGGCGAGTGAAGCCGGTGTGTTGGAGACAGATCCTGAGCGTGTCGTGAAGCGTGGGAGTCTGAAGCCGGGGGAAATCATATGGATTGATTTTGCCACGAAACGCATCTCGTACAACGCGGAAACCAAGACCAAGGTAGCGCGCCGCCGACCATACCGTCGCTGGTGCCAGGAGAACCGTATCAAAATACACGGCATCTTCGACAGCGTGGATGCCCCGCGGAGCGAGGCGCGGCGTGTTCCGGCTGCGCAGGTGCTCTTTGGTTACACGAGTGACGAGATTGAGCACTTCCTGCTGCCCATGGCAAACACGGCACATGACGCGGTGTATGCCATGGGGAACGATGCAGCGTTGGCGGTACTCTCAGAGCGTCCGCAACTGCTCTTCGACTACTTCAAGCAGCAATTTGCTCAGGTAACCAATCCTCCTATCGACCCCATCCGCGAGCAACTGGTGATGTCGCTCACCACCTTCATCGGCAATCCTGCGAACATCCTTGACGAAACGCCACAGATGGCGCGTATCATCAAGCTTGCGCGTCCCATTCTGACTCTCAGCGATCTCGAAGCTCTCAAGAGCAATAAAGAAGAAGATTTTCGCTGCATCACACTGCCGACGGGTTTTTCCTCCCTTTCCGCCGAAGGACTGAAAGAGGCCATCGCCGAGCTGGAGAAGCAGACCGAGCAAGCTGTTGAGCGTGGTTATCGCATCATCATCCTTTCCGACCGTGATCTTTCTCCGAATGAAGCGCCGATACCGTGTCTTCTGGCGGTGGCGGCGGTTAATGGCAAACTGAGAGAGCTCGGCGTGCGCACAGGCTGCGCAGTGATCGCAGAAAGTGGCGAACCTCGGCAGGTGATGCACTTCTCACTGTTGCTAGGCTACGGCGCCACGGCGGTGTGCCCCTGGTTGGCTCTCGAGAGCATTGTGCAGTTTGATCGACAAGGCAAACTCGACCCGAGCGTCTCCGCCACCAAAGGCACGGAAAATTATCTAAAGGCCGTTGATTTCGGTTTGCTGAAAACCATGAGCAAGATGGGCATCTCTACCCTGCGCTCTTACCGGGGAGCCCAGATCTTTGAGGCTATCGGTCTGGGGCAGGAGGTGATGCAACGCTTCTTTCCCGGTACTGCTTCGCGCATCGGCGGTATCGGACTTGCTGAAATTGCTCGCGAATCCATTGCCCGTTTGCAGCGAGTGAGGGGCGCCCTTTTCGACGAACAGCCTCAACCGGAGGATGCGGGTCTCTACAAGTGGAAGAAGGGCGGCGAGAAGCACTTGTGGACCTCCAGGGTCATTGCACAGTTTCAGAAATCCCTTCGGAACGATGACTACGCGCAATTCAAGGTTTTCTCAGAGATGGTGAACGAGCGGTCGGAATCGCTCTGCACCCTGCGTGGACTTTTTGATTTTGCTGAGTGCACGCCGGTGCCGCTTTGCGAGGTAGAGGAAGAGGAGAGCATCATGCGTCGCTTTGTCTCGGGAGCTATGAGTTTTGGCGCCATCTCAAAGGAGGCGCATGAGACGATTGCCGTGGCGATGAACCGCATCGGAGCGATGAGCAACTGCGGCGAGGGAGGGGAGGATCCCGCCCGCTATACTCCGACCGCGGACGGAGACAATCGTTCCTCTGCGGTGAAGCAGATCGCCAGTGGTCGTTTCGGCGTTACGGCGGAATACCTGGCAAACGCCCGCGAGCTGCAGATCAAGATAGCGCAGGGGGCCAAACCCGGCGAGGGAGGGCAGTTGCCCGGCGGCAAGGTGAACGAAGAGATCGCCCGAGTGCGCCATTCCACCCCGGGTGTCACGCTGATTTCTCCGCCGCCGCATCACGACATTTATTCCATTGAGGATCTGGCCGAGCTTATTTTCGACCTGCGCAATGCCAACCCCGAGGCACGTGTGAGTGTGAAGCTCGTTTCGGAACTCGGCGTAGGCACGGTGGCAGCCGGTGTGGTGAAGGGCGGCGCGGACGTGGTGCTCATTTCAGGGCACGATGGTGGCACCGGCGCCTCGCCACTCACTTCGGTCAAGTATGCGGGGATGCCCTGGGAACTCGGTGTGGCGGAGGCTCACCAGACACTCGTCCTGAATGGTCTCCGCGAGAAAGTTCGTCTGCAGACGGATGGCCTGCTCACCAACGGGAGGGATGTGGTCATTGCTGCGCTGCTGGGGGCGGAGGAATTCGGCTTCGCCACGTCCATGCTCATTGCCCTGGGTTGCGTGATGGCACGCGTGTGCAACAAAAATACCTGCCCCGTGGGAGTTGCCACGCAGGATCCCGAGCTGCGCAAACGTTTCCGTGGCAAGCCGGAAAACATCATATCCTTCATGCATTTCGTAGCGAGAGAAGTGCGCGAATATCTCGCTTCTCTCGGTCTGCGCAGTGTGGATGAGGCCGTAGGGCGTGCCGATCTTCTGCGCGTACACCGTGCGCTGGATTTCTGGAAAATGCAGAATTTGGATTTCTCTCGCATCCTGCGGCCGGATGCTCTGCCTGTCAACGGCGCCCAGCATACTACCAACCGCATCGTTCCGTTTGATGAGGACTTCATGGAGGCGGCCTCGCCTGCCTTGGAGCAGGGCAAACCTGTGGAGATCCGCAGTAGAATCTGCAACACTCAGCGCGCAGCCGGTACGCGTCTCTCCTGCTGCATCGCGCGCCGTTACGGTCATGCCGGGCTCCCGGAAGATACTCTGACGATTCGACTAACCGGCACGGCAGGACAAAGTCTCGGCGCCTTTCTTGCGCACGGCATCACTCTTTCCCTGCAAGGACAGGCCAATGATTACGTGGGCAAAGGGCTTTCCGGCGGAAAGATCATCATCACCCCCTTTCCGGGAAGTCCGTACGAACCGGGAGAAAATGTCATCGCCGGCAACGTGCTGCTCTACGGTGCGACCAGCGGCAAGGTGTTTATTCGCGGACAGGTGGGCGAGCGTTTCGCCGTGCGTAATTCCGGCGCCTGCGCCGTGGTGGAGGGCACAGGTGATCACTGCTGCGAGTACATGACCGGCGGTTGCGTGGTCGTGCTTGGTCCCACCGGGCATAACTTTGGCGCCGGTATGAGCGGAGGCATCGCCTATGTCTGGGATGAGCAGCACCTGTTCGACCGCTACTGCAACCTCGACATGATTGATCTCGACCCCGTCTGCGAAGCGGAGGATATCGAACGTCTGCGTTCTCTCATTGAGGAGCATGCCCGTCTCACTGATTCCCGTCGCGCTCGCAGTATTCTCGCAGACTTCAAGAACGCACTGCCGAATTTCGTCAAGGTCTTCCCCATGGAGTATCGTCGTGTGCTCGGGCAGATGACCTCAGATGATGCCGCCATCCCTCGCTCAGAAACACACAGCTGAGTTCGATCAGCGCTCCCTCTCGCAGGAGCTTTTTTTGCCGGACAGTGCCGGGTTGCCGTGAGAAATCTACTATTCGGCGCGGGGGAAGAAGTCCTTCCGTGATGCAGTCTTGCCACAAATTTCTCCGGAAGAGTGTGCGACGGCGTCGCGTCTCCAATTGCCCGCCTTCTGTCCCGGCACAAGCACCACCAGCAGTACGCATCCTGCCGATATCGCAGACACGAACAACGAAGACGGGAACAGCCACTCACGCCTCTTTGCAAATCTTGCTGAAGGCTTCCCTCATGCAGGATCCCTTTTGCTCAGCGTGATCAAAAGGGGATGTCATCATCATCATCCATGGGCATCGGCGCCGGAGTAGTGGAAGGCGCGGCGGGTTGCTGGGGCTGACTTTGCTGCCGATAGGAGGAGTAGCTACCGGAAGAAGGGGCAGACGAGCCGCCCTCACTGCGTCCTCCACTGAGTAGTTGCAGATTTTCGGCGACGATGCGAATACGGCTGCGTTTCTGCCCTGTCTGTCGGTCCTCCCATGTGTCCATTTGCAGGCGTCCCTCAATGAATACTGGTCGTCCCTTTGAAAGATATTGCGCAGCGATTTCGCCAGTGCGTCCCCAACAGGTTACGTCCAGAAAAGTGGTTTCTTCACGACGTTCTCCTTCATTAGGACCGGGGGCCATACGGTTGACGGCAATTCGCAGCTCGGTAAGAGCCGTTCCCCGCGGAGTTGTACGGGGTTCAGGATCTGCAGTGAGATTTCCGATGAGCATTACTTTGTTGAGATTAGCCATAGGTAAAGTAGGGTTAGGTATTCAACGTTGGTTTGATAGTTCTCAGCATATTCTACGCATACAAAAGAACAATGACAAGAAAATTATGTGTCCCGATGCAGAAACCGCACATCCGTCCCCTACTTTAGTCTCAACGTATTTTCTGTGGATTGGCTCCGGATTCCTTGAGTGATGAGGCAATAGAGACAATAGGAGTGACGTTTTTTGCTTTACAATGATGGCGTCCCATGATACAAGGACGCGACCTCATGCGAACAAATTTGAATACAAAAATTTATGAAAACTTTTAATGGTTTGACAATGAGTAGACTTCTTACGCTGGTGGTGGGAATCCTGCTATGGGGGAGCTTTGGGTTTGCACTTGAAATTAGCGATTTGGCACTGCCCATGAATCGAGATAAGGCGGATACCACATTGAGCAAGGACTACATGTACAAGGTGCTTGGTGATGGGACGATTCGTCGCACCTGGCAGTTGGATGGCAAAAAGGTCTTTATGGATTTTACTGCTGATAAAGGGGAACTCCTGCTCATAGCGATTGAATACGACAAGCCTGTTTCCCGTAAGGTTGGGCTCAAGGATGCTAAGACCATAGCCGGTGAGAAGCTCAGCGAAGGAGCTAAATGGGCGGATCCGAAGAATGAGGAAGCCCGCAAGATGTTGCAGGAGACCTACGGGTTGGAGAACCCCAAGCGTATGAAACTCAAGGATGACGCTGTGTTGTTTTATGAGGCTGACAAAACGAGGGGGAAGATTTCTCGTGTTTCGCTCTTTACGTCGATGCCGGCGACAAATCGTTGGGTTCTTCCAACTCTTTCTATTGACCATCAGCGTACTGCTATGGGGTCCCAAATGACATCCAGCGAGATTGCTGCTCTGTACAAGGACGAGCAGCGTCGCATGACTATTCCGCTGACTACAGGAAAATCTGATCAATCAAGCACAGCAGAGGCGTCCGGCAGTGGGGGCGATCTCCCTTCCGGTTCGGCTCTTGCTACTTCCCCGACTCCTGCTTCTTCACGGGGTTCAGGGATTAATCGTGGCGTGACTGCCATGGGGTCGGTAGCAGGGGCGTCGCGTCACTCTTCAGCACCATCCAGGGTTGCGCCAAGGCGGATAGAGAGGGTAGTGAGCACGGAAAAGAAGGAGTGGCTTCCTTTGGAAGAGTATTTGGGAGATCCTCCGGATTGGTTGCAAGCTGTTGGTATAGAAGAACCGGAGTGGTGGCATTATTTCGCTTGTGGCATTGGCATTCTCCTCGTGCTGACCATCATGATTAACAGCATATCTGCCAGTGCTCGTCGTGCTCGGCAACGCGAGGCCTTTGAAAGAGTGATAGCTTCCAGTACTGCCCAAGCTAAACGGCGTCCGCGCATCAACAGATAAAAAAGAGCAGAGGATCTCTGATTCCTTCGGTGCTCTTTTCTGAGAGAAATCAGGAGTATTCCTGATTTGGGACCAGACAACAGCGAAATATCTCTTCTCCGTCCGCGTAGAGGCGCACGACGATGCGTCCGGGCTCGTGGCGGATAATATAGGCATCGTGTTTCTCCGGGGGACGGGGCGAGAACCGCATCATATTTTCCGGGGAAAAGACGGCTGCACGCAACACTCCGATGAGACGACGATTGCTCATGGAGAGCATTTCGTCGAAGTTACCGGTAGGCAAGGTAAGGGAAGGTATGCGGGGTATTGCCACAGCGGCGGACTATACACCAATGCCTCTTTTTGTCAAGTCTTTTTGTATTGACAGGATTACCTCCGGGAGCGTAGAATTCCGGCATCATGGTCGATCCGAAAAAGACACCTTCGCATTTTCAGCGTACTGCTTGCTGGGGTGCGCTCACAGGGTTGAGTATCTTTACCATTGTGGCGCTTACGGCGGGGTTGCTGGTTGGATTAGTTGCGCTTTTCGTGGTGCTGGAGCCTGTGTTGATGCCTGTGATTATTGCGGGTGTACTGGCGTATTTGCTGTATCCCTGTGTGGTGTGGGTGCAACGTCGCGTACGTAAACGTATCATCGCGGTATTTCTGGTATTGACAGGTGCGGCAGTGGTAGTGGCAGGACTGGGCGCTGCTATCGTGCCACCGTTGGTGGAGCAGACCGGGCTACTTTTTTCTAAACAAAATCAAATTCTCGCCAATGCAGTAACAACCGGACAAAACTTTATCAATACTAACACTTTAGCCCAGCGTGTTATCGACACTCTTTATGATCAGACACGGCGAGATGAGACCGCTGCTGACTCTGCGGCTCTCTTGCAGAAGCCGTCCGCAGACGACTATACTGCCAAAGCCCTTGCTGTACTGGATTACCACTCTGACTCTCTCACCCGTGCCGGCATGCGATGGCTTACCGTTGGTACTCGTGCGATCTACGGTTCGCTTGGGATGATTATCGGTTTGGTGATGATTCCTGTGTTTCTGTTTTACTTTTTACTGAAAGGGGAGGTCATTGAGCGGAATTGGCACACTATCCTGCCACTCCGAGCCTCGGACTTTCGGCAGGAAGTAGTTGGAACTCTCCGGCAGATTAATGATTACATCATCTCTTTTGTGAGGGGGCAAATGCTGGTAAGTTTCATTGACGGTATCCTGCTGGGCATTGCCCTTAAGGTGATGGGACTGCCGTATGCTATCACCATTGGTGCGGCTGCGGCGCTTCTCGGTATTATCCCCTATATCGGTATGATTTCCACGAGCATTCCTGCATTGCTCATAGCATGGGTCACCTGGCACGATGCCGGGCATGTTGTTGCTGTGCTGCTTATCTTTCTCTGTGTGAGCCAGCTGGATGGATGGTTGCTTCAACCCCGTGTGCTGGGTAAAAGGCTCCATATGCACGACCTGACGATCATGTTCTCGGTGCTCTTCTGGAGCAGCGTGTTGGGAGGTATCGTGGGAGCTCTGCTTGCGGTGCCTCTCACTGCGGCGTTAAAAGTAATTTTCATACGCTACGTTTGGCCTACTCTGAAGCACGGTCAACAACGTGTCGAAGAGCTGCCGGAACCGAAACAGCAAACTCCTTCATAATTTTCTTCATCTGTATGTTTGTGCACAGCTGCCAAGCGATGCGTCAGGCAGAGCAGAGCGTCATCGAGAGGGGTAAGGTTTCTTCCGCCTCGCTCATGCAGCATGTTATTGAACGCGCGGTTGCAGTTCTGCGGCGGGATGTTCAGTTTGCGGATGTTTCGCATCGCTTTCCGTGCGCTATCGTGTATGCAGGCAAGGGAAATAATGCCGGGGATGCCATAGGTATTGCGAGCGCCCTGGGTTTTCAGCGCATCCTGCTGCGCTGCCCGGTTGCTCCGGACATGATGTCTCCGGAGGCTCGACATTGGCTGAAACGTATTCCGTCCGATTGTCTCGTGGTTGCTCGTGAAAAACCCCGGATTGGGGAGGAAGGTGCATTGATTATTGACGGCCTCCTCGGTAGCGGAGTGTGTGGCAAACTGCGACGGGAGTGCGCAGATCTTGTGCAGGAGCTTAACTCCCTGCGAGCAGCTTCCCCTCGCTCTGTGACTCTTGCCGTTGATATCCCCACCGGACTGCAGGCAGATACCGGTGTGGGCTGTGACTGCTCTGTACAAGCGGATGCCACTCTCGCCATCGGATGTGTTAAATCCGGAATGCTTGCGGATGGAGCGGAGGATTATGTTGGTCGGATACTCTGTGTACCGTTACCGGAGGTCGACATCGGGAAAAGCGCTTCATGTGTCACAGATGACAGCTTGCTGGGGTTGCTGCCTCGAAGGGCGTATTCCTGCTTCAAGAACCGCGCGGGGAGGGTGCGCGTTCTCGCGGGATCTCCGGGGCTTATTGGGGCTGCCTGCATGGCTTCTGAGGCTGCTCTTTATGCCGGTGCCGGAATGGTAGAGCTCTACTGCTTACAGAGTATCTATCCCATCCTCGCAGTGAAAACTGCGCCGGAGGTAATGGTACGAGGAGTGCGGGATTTTTCTGAAGTGCCGACGCAGGATGCGCAGGCGTTACTCTTCGGACCCGGGCTTGGGAGATTGCGGGAGGAAGAAGGAAGAGCCATACAAAAGCTGTGGTACGAAGTGGATTGTCCGGTGGTTCTGGATGCGGATGCTCTCAACGCTATTTCGGTCTACGGATTGAGGCTTCCACGGCATGCGATTCTTACCCCGCATCCGGGAGAAATGCGGCGTCTCTTCCCTGAAAGCGTCGGACTCACGAGGGCGCAAATAGCCGCACAATTTGTGGCTGAGAATTCCTGCACTTTGCTGCTCAAAGGGGCGCGCAGTATTATAACGGACGGGATTTCAACGTATTATAACAGCAGTGGCGGCCCCTTTATGGCAACGGGCGGTCAAGGGGATGTGCTTGCCGGCGTCGTGGCGGCTCTCGCTGCGACAGGTCTTTCCTGTTTTCATGCTGCAGTTCTTGGGGCATACCTCTGTGGACGTGCCGCAGAACGTGCCTGGGCGCGACGGGGATTTCCCCAAAGTGTTCCCGCTACTTCTCTCTTCCCTCATCTCACGGCTATCGCCTGAGGGGGGGAAGGAAGCATCCTTTTGTGCTCAATTAACGAGGTCTTGCGGCATAGCACGAAGTGCAGGCGCGCTCGATGTAGCTGTTCCTTTTAGTGGGGCTCCGTAGGGGGGCAGGGCTTTTGAGCGGAAGCCCTCTGCTGAGGGGATGCGGCGCAGGGGAATCTCTACCTCATTGTCGGGAATAATTTGGGCACGTGGGTCATCTCTGGTCCAAAGTAAGGCCAGCCACCAGTTGCTTCGTGTATTCACTGTGTAGGCGGCGGATTCGTAGCCGGACTTGGATGCCACGATACCTAGTGCGCGGTTTTGGCTTACGGTCACTGTCATTGGGGTAACTCCCTTCTGGGGAACACCATTAATGGTGATGTTTGCTTCTCCCGGTATCGTGCGAATGTAGAGCTTCTTTGTCCCCACACAGGAAACAAGGCAGGCACATGCCATAGCGATTCCTATTCTGCCGTTCATGCCCACCAATGTATCGCATTCATACTGACATGGCAATGAAAAACTACTAACGAGGAACGACTATTCCTTCGTGTGTCCGCCAAAATCAATCACGTGGTGCGTTGTTGCCAATATCGTTGTTATTCATTACGACGGGAGAAGGAAAAGTGAAGGCAAACACAATGTTTCGACAGGAAAGGATTATGGAAGAAGAAATATGGAACTGACAAGTTTTACGCTATCCCCTTGAATTTTTAAGAAGATAAATAGTCAGAGAACAACTGATGATAACGCTTGTTACAATGTGTGGGATTTTTGTTTGTTTTTTAAGGGTATTTATTTTCAGGGCAAACGCATTAGGAAATGCGCTTGCCCTGGCGAGAGGGTGAGATTATTTGGTCTTTTCTTGGGGCGAGGTGTGTGTTAGAGTGATCGGCATGAGAGGACAGCAAGAAATAAGCATCGGGGTGGATATGGGAGGAACCAGCATTAAATTCGCCGTCGTGCGAGGAGCAGAGATTATTGCAAAGGGCGATCCGGTGCAGACTAAAGAATGCGGTAGTCCGGACGGTGTAGTTGCTGCCGTGGGGCAGAGATTGCGAGAGTTGAGAGAGAAGTACCCCGCTGTGCGTGCGATAGGAATGGGATTGCCCGGTTTTGTGAACCACGCGGCGGGGATTGTCGATTCGCTGACGAATGTGCCGGGGTGGTACGATGTGCCGATTCGCCGTATTTTGGAGGAGGAGTCGGGTTTGCCTGCTGCCGTGGAGAATGATGCCAATTGTATGGCTCTGGCGGAGTGGAAACTCGGTGCCGGGCGCGGTATGCAAGATATCGTGTGCCTCACTCTTGGCACCGGTGTGGGGGCGGGAGTCGTCGCGCAGGGGCAGTTGTTGCGCGGGTATCTCGGCGCGGCGGGTGAGCTGGGGCAGGTGGGTATTGATTATCGCGGACGTATTGGGCACTACGGCAACCGCGGGGCGGTGGAAGACTATATTGGCAATGGAGAGCTGGCGCGTGAAGCGCAGATACGTTACGCTGCCGCGCAGGGCGTGTACAAGCCTCTCAGCGAGTTGACGCCCATCCATCTTGAGAATGCGGCGAAAGAGGGGTGTCCTGTGGCGCTTGGAATATGGAACGACACGGCTCGCAAGCTCGCGGCATGTTTGCTGACATGTCATTACATTCTCAATCCGCAAGCCTTTATCATCGGCGGAGGAATTTCCAAGGCGGGTGAATTGCTCTTTGACCCGCTGAGGAGGTACTTGAAAGCGCAGATTTATCCGGCACATTTTGAAAAATTACAGCTTCTCCCGGCAAAATTTGGTGGGGAGGCAGGTATTATCGGAGCTGCTCTTCTGGCGTTGGAAGATCTTGCGGTGTCTCGTTGATTTTGATTATGGACCCTGTGGGGACATCAGGTGTTTTCTCTCTCAAGGCGGCCCTGCGTCTCTGCGAGAGACTGAAGCTCTCTGCCGCGCAGACCGAGGCCCTTTTTCACGCGATGCAGACGGGGGGAGCGGCACGGCGGGCGCTCATATTGAGTCCAAAAGCCACGGCAAAAAATTATCAACCTTCGTTTCCCTGTGAACCCCGGGAACGTTTCTCATGGTTGCCGGAGAAGGTCTTGCTCCCGGAGGCCGGCGTGAATCCTGTTCAATATGCGGATTACGAAGCAGGAATGTATTATGTGTTGGATCTTTCTTCCTGTTGGGAGGGAGCGGCTCTTTCTGCCGTGCCGCGGGCTCCGGAGAGGAGCCTGGATCTCTGCGCTGCACCGGGAGGGAAGACCATGTTGCTGGCGGCACGTTTTCCCCTGCAAAATCATACAGCTAACGAAGTGCAGGCGCGTCGTCGGGGAATTCTCAGGGGAAATTTGCTACGCTGCGGAGTGGAACATACGCAAGTGACGGGGTTTCGACCGGATCAATGGGCAGAGCAGGGGGAACAATTCGACCTGTTGTTGGTAGATGCACCGTGCAGCGGGCAATCTCTGCTTTGCAAGGGCATTTCAAATCCCGGCTGTTTAGGAAGCGCTGCCGTGAACGGTAATGCAAAGCGCCAGCGTGGTATCATGCTGCAGGCTGTTTCTTGCGTGCGTCCGGGCGGGCATATTCTTTACACCACCTGTACGTACGATCCGGAGGAAAATGAACGCGTGATTTCCTATCTACTGCGCCGCTTCTCAGATTGGCGGGCGGAGGATGTACCACTGCTCGCGGCGTTTCGTTCAGATCTCTGCGATTTTCCCGCGTACCGACTTTTCCCGCACCACGGCTGTGGGGCGGGCGGATTTTGTTGTCTGCTAAGGCGTCTTCCGTGATCTCTCTCTCCCTTCGGCATAAGATCTATTGCAAAAATGAAATCTTACTTTTTCGTTCTTATCGTTCTTCTTTTGAACGTCCTCTGTGCCTCTGCTTCTTCACCACCGGACAAAGCGGATTTGCTGGCAGAGAATACCGTAATCGCTCGTTATGAGGGGACGGTGAATCAGCCCTGCATGTTTCGCACGGCACAGTGCCCTGACCACTGCAACCATGCCACTCGACTGGCTCGTTTCCTGGTGCTGGAGAATAAAGGCTACGTGAATCGTAGCGAGTACGGTGATGGAAGACTGAATCCGGGCGATATTGCTGTAGTGGATGTATTTAAAAGTATTCCCGGGCAGAAACAGTCTATCGCGCAATCCATTTCATCTCTGACTCCCGGGGACCGCGTACTCCTTACCATTGCCCACTATTATGTGCGGCAGAAGCAGTGCAATTTTCCCGTGCGTCCCGCCACCGACATCAAGGTGCTAGATAAGTACCAAAAGGCCGGACAAGCGCAGCAGCCAGAGAGCGAGAGCTACAAGAGCCAGAGAAAATAGAATCACGATGCGAAGGGAACTTATGTGGTTCCGTGTGCTGTTGTGCGCGCTCTGGCGAATTTTGTCAGACCGGCGATTTGTCATCACGTCTTCGCTCGTTCCCATATCCTCGTTGAGAGCCATGTGCATAGTGTAACACACTCACCGCACAAAACACGAGCCAAAACTTGCACCGCTCTGCGGAGTATGGTAGAAAGGAGAGGTATGATACGTCAACTTATCGTATCCGGCTTCACCACTTTTTTGGACGAAGTAAAGCTCGACTTCGTGCCGGGGATCAACGTGATTGTGGGAGGGAACGATTCCGGGAAAAGTCACTTGATGCGCTTATGCTATGCTCTCTGTCGTTGGGGAGAGAGGAGCCTGCGACGCGATTTTCCTGAATTATGGGCTGAGGAAGAAAGACTCCGGCGGCATCTGCTGCGGGCCTTTGGTGCGCGGCAGCTTTCTTCTCTTGTTTCTCGCCGCGCTGTTCATGGTTCCGCACAAGTTTCTGTCTCACTTTATGGAGCAAAGGCACCTATCGGTTGCGCCGACCTCTCCTTTTCCTTTCATCGTGGGGAGGATGGCGTTGGATTGAGCATAAGGGACATGCCGGATCGTTTTCTCCAGGAACGCGCGCTCTTCATCCCTTTGCGTGAGGTTCTTACGCTCTATCCCTGCTACGTACAAGTCGGTAAACGCTACCCTGATCTTCTGGACGGGCCGACCTGGGATCTCTGCCGTGCACTGGAGGAGGAAGAGATAATCAGGAAAGGCGTTGAACTCGAGCCGGGATTGCGTCGCGTGCAGCGTCTCACTGAGGTCCTGTTGCAGGGGAAATTAGCGCGTGAATGCGGGGGACGGTTCATTCTGCAGCGAGGACAGGACAGTGAAGAAGCCATTGAACTCGGACTGATGGCGGAGGGCTACAAGCGTCCCGGTACGCTGAATTTTTTAGTGAACAACGGCTCTCTTCGTTCAGGCGATACGCTCTTCTGGGATGAGCCGGAGTTGAATTTGAACACGTCGCATCTGCCTCTGCTTTGTGGACTGCTGATGGGATTGAGTGAGGCGGGAGTCCAGGTGATACTGAGTACGCACAGCCTTTTTCTGCTGCGCGAGCTGGTGATTCGACTTTCACATTGTGAGGGGCGAGAGATTTCTCGTCGTTTCATCGGATTGCATGCGCCGAGCAAACCATTCGGCGCGGTACGGGTGCAGAGCGGAGATAACCCGGATGAGATAGCACCTTTGGAAAGTTTGGAAGCCGAGATGGAGCAGGCGGATCGTTACCTGCGCATGCCCTCACGAACCCACGGAAACGATGCAGATTGACCCCGGACAAAAGGGTACCTCCTGTGTGGAGGGAGAGTACCGCTTTCACTTTGCTCCCGGCTACCTTGTGTGCCGCTCGGAGTGTTCCCCCTTTTATTCCTGCCATGCGCAGAACTTCTGCAACAGCTGCAAGGAGATGGATTTCATGCTCTACCATCCGGGGAAAAAAGAGCTCTGGCTCATCGAGGTGAAAGATTATCGTTTCAATGCGCGTCCCAAAGTACAGGATCTCGTCGAAAAACTGTGTCGAAAGGTGAGGGATTGTCTTTTTTTGTTGCGCACTGCAGCCATATGTGCGCCTGATGAAGAGCCGGAGGAGGGTATATCTCTGCGGGAAATGGCTCAACTGAGCTTGCAGGCCAGGCATATTCGCATTGCCTTTGTGATAGAACTTGGCACCATCGGTCTTTATCCGCCGAAAAGCCTGCTGGCGAACATCCGCGATTTGCTGTACCGACAGATTCGATTCATCGATCCGGACATGATTTGCCTGCCCATCACAGAGTCCGGAGGGGTGGGACCGTGGACCATTTTCCCCGCCGGCAATGATCATTCGGCGCGCATCCGGCAGCGTATGGAGCAGGCGCGCATCCTCCATGAAAAAAGACTTCAGGAGGAGCGTCGCCGAAATCGCGAAAAAAAACGCAAGCAGAACCAGCGGAAAAAGGGAAGCTCTCTTCCCCTCTGGAAGCAGCGTGCGCTTAACCGCGCTGCCGGCGAACGGGGCAGCACTCGCCATCGTTCTAAGGAGAAAAAGAACTAATGGCGTTTTATGCCGCCGGTGATGACGCTGCCGCCGTGGGAGGCTGAGCCGGGGGGTGTGTTATGACGCGGGCGGGGGTGCTACGGGTTGCGGTTTTGGCTTTGGCTTTGGCTTGTCGTAATGACAGGTGTAGATGGCGCTGCGACGCCTGATTCCGGCAGCTTCTTCTTCGGAGAGAGCACATTCCGGGTGGGCACGGTAGAAGGAGATGAGGTGTTTCTCGAGGATCGGCAGGAGGTGGGCGAGCACTTTGCGATTGCCGCCCGGTGAGAGGTGTGTCAGATCTCTTGCGCGCAGGCGTATCGTTTTGCCGTTGTATTCGCCGAAAGACTCGTATTTGCCCCATACGCCGGAGAGCAGGAGATCCGTCTGCAGGTTTTCGATGCCGTTAGCTTCGCAGTACTCGTGTTGTGCGCTTTGGGTATCATGCAGCAACTTGCTGTAGCGACCTCCCACGGCAGGCATTTCAATCCAGATGATGTCCATACCTGCTCCCCGTGCAATGGAGACAAGCTCGTCGATTCGGCTCTTGTAGATTTCACGCCAGGTGTCGGTGCCCGGCTGCACGTATTTGCGGTTTTCCGTGCGCATAGGCATAGCGTCGTTGGAGCCGATGAAAAAGACGACCAGGTTCGGCCGGTATTTTGAGACGACCTCGCGCATGTGTTTCGGCCAGTCGAAAATATCCGGGCGGCAGAGGCTGGTAGAGAATTTCGCGCTGATGATGAATTCGAGACCTCGTCGGTTTTGCAGAGCTTTGTGGATCCTGGGTCCCAGGTCCTCCATGAGAGAATCGCCCAGCAAAAGCACGCGGCAACGCATTGGCGGGGCTTGTGTCAATTCCGTTTCCTCTTGCTCGACGGCTTCGGTTGCCTGAACCGGAGATACTGCTTCTGCCGTGGCAGCTGCCGCTCCTCCTGCCTCGGAAATCTGCGGAGGGTTTGCGGATGGCGGAGGCGTTGCCGGTGAGCCGGATGGAGCCGTATCCGGGGTCGGTTCCGTTCCGGATGCCGGCAGGGCTGCCGTCTGTGCTGTGGCAAGCGTAAGGACACGATTTACTCGCTGACTGAGCTTTTGAAGTCGTGCGGGCACTGCCGCCGTCAGCGCGTTTGCGCTTGCGACGGAATCCGGCGCTTCCGGGGCCACTACGGGTTCCTGATTGACCACGGTAATTTCCAGTACAACCGGCGGCGCAGGGGATGTCGCCGCATTCGTCGTCGGCGCAGGTTCGGCAGATGCCGGGGTAGTTGTTGCTGCAGCCATGGGAGCAGTCGATTCCGGAGTGGACGAGCCGGCGGTGGACGTGGCGGAGGTGGCTTCATTCACGATGGGAGAGGTATCCTTAAGTTCCTCTGCCTCGGTCTCTTTCGTGTTTGTCTCCCCGTTTCCTGCAAGCATGGGAGAGAAGAAGGCGGTAAGGGAGTCCAGCGTGTCGCGCTCGAAGGTGTTGAGTTCCTCGGCTCGCGTGGCATGGGCAGCCTGTCGTACGATGGAGGGAAGAGTGTCTGCGATGGCGAGGGATGGATGCGCAGAAAGCTGATTCTCAATTCGGTCGGCGGTCACGGTTGCATTTTGCAGCAGCAGTACGCAGGATGCAATGAGAGCTCCGGCGCAGATTGTCCACGGATTGCTGGAGGACAGGAGGTTCATTTTAGAAGCGGAAATAGATGAAAGGCGGTGCGCCCTCCGGACCGAGATTCATGATGAGAGCCGCCGCCAGTCCCACGACGATGGCTTGCAGAGGCCACGGCAGGAGGAGGAGTGTGCGGCTTGAAATCCGGAACAATCCCCCGCCGATGAAAGAGAGAAGGATGCCCCACGTTGTGGCGATCAGAACGGGTAGCGGGAAACCATCGCCCTCTGCCACTCCATTTCGAACGCGACAGAGAACCTCCCATGCGGAATCCAGTGAGTCTGCCCGAAAAAAGACCCAGAGTAGCGCCACGACGTGCAGCGTGATTGCCCAGGAGATGGCACGAGCCGGGATGCTCAGCCACAGGGAGTCGAGTCGGACACGGCGGGTAAGGCGTCTGAAAGCGTGTACCACGACGAGGCAGATGCCATGCAGGGCGCCCCAGATGATGAAGGTAAGGCTGCTTCCGTGCCATGCGCCGCCGATGAGCATGGTGATGAAAAGGTTGATGGAGCGGTTGCCGCGCCGGCTTCCTCCCAGAGGGATGTAGAGGTAATCGCGCAGCCATGTGGAAAGGCTGATGTGCCAGCGGTGCCAGAATTCCTGGAGACTCAGCGCGCGGTAGGGAGCGTCAAAGTTCTTCGGCAGGTGGAACCCCATGAGACGCGCCACTCCCAACGCTATGTCTGTGTACCCGGAGAAATCGCAATAGATTTGCACGGTGTAAGCGTAGACAGCCATCAGCACAGCTGCTGAGCTGTATTCTCCCGGGTTTGCAAACACAGCATCCACCAGGTTCATTTGGAGATAGGTAGCAAGGGCAACTTTCTTGAATAGTCCGCTCAAAATAAGCAGAGATCCCTCGCAGAAGTCTTCTTCTCCCGCGATACTGGTGCGCAGCTGGGGAAAGAAATTTTCTTCGCGCATGATGGGACCGCTCATCACCGTGGGAAAGAAGGAGAGAAAGCAGAGGACATCCGCAAAGCTGCGCGGAGCTAAAGCACTCTCGCGGTAGTGGTCAATCGTGTACGCAAGACCCTGGAAGCAGTAGAAGGAAAGACCAACGGGCATGATCATCTGCGCCAGCGTCGGATTGAGGATCCATTCCGCATTCGCTCCGAATTGTTCCATGATCCAGTCCGCCATCACCCCGTAGTATTTGAAGAAAAACAGCAGCAGCACATGCATTGCTACAGCCATGCTTGTCAGCGCCAGCCGTGTTCCATGCCTTTTCCTCTCCATCCCTCTCACGGTCCCCCAGTTGATGAGAGCAACAAGGAACAGGAGGGGCAAATATCCAACTCCGGCTATTCCGTAGAAGACGAGATTCGCGGTCAGAAGAAAGAACTTGTAAACCGACCGGTTAAATTTCCTCAGCCCCCAGCCGATGCAGAGTACGGGCAGGAAGAAGAGAATAAAACCGGGCGTAACGAAATTCACGAGTGTGAAATCATTCAATGGGCAGTGCGGAATTGTCGGAGATGCACCGGGCTGAGGGCATGCACGCCCGGAGTTTCGCTTCCCGACGCCGACACAATTCGCCCTATGGATCTCTTCTTTTTACCCTTCAACAGAGGAAGTCTCCTTGTTCACTACTTTGGCCCGTTGGACAAGGAACTCCATGACCTTGGAGGCGAGGAGATTGAGGCGCACACTTTCAATGCGTCTCTCCCTTGTCAACTTCCGGATATAGCTTCGTAGATCCTTCTCACGCTCTTGCTGCGCCATACGGGCGAGTTCCTGCGTCAACTCGCGATCGCTCACTTCGATTTTTTCTCTACGTGCAATTTCCAGCAGGGCAAAGAAGACACGGAGGGCACGCGTCGCTTCCTCACGAGCCTCGCCGCGCATTTTTTCCTTGTCCTGCTCAACATTGTAGTTTCCGTTTTGGATGGCAGCGAATATTTTGCGCTGCAAGGTGGCAGAAAGTTCTGTTTCGATGATTTCTTCCGGAAGAGAGAAAGAGAGCAGAGATGCCAGGTGATCTGTTATCTCGTCGGATTTGTTACTCTCATTCAGCCGTTGCTTGTGCGTTCCCAGATTGCTGCGCAGCTCTTCCCTGATTTTTTCCAGACTCTTCCCCGGGAAGAGATTTTCAAAGGTCTCCGCAGATATTTCCGGTACGTGCTTTTCAAGCACCTGCTGCACCGTGCAGTGGAAGAGTATTTCCTTGCCCTGCAGATCGCTGATGGGGAATTGCCCGGAAAGTGTTGCCACAATATCACGCTGCTCTCCCGGAGTGGCTCCGATCAGACCCTCGCTGAGTTCCGGTACAAAGTGATCTTGCAGCGACATGCGGTAGTCCTTCCTTCCCTCCATGAAACCAATAGATTTGCCGCAGTACTCCGCCGTGGGCTTCCCCTCCACGCTGGTCTTGAAATCAATGACCACCTGATCTTCTTTTGTCGCGGCACGTTCCACGGGGTCCCATGTTGCCGCCGCATCGGCGAACTGTTTCAAGGCCTCTTCCACCTCCTGGTCGCTCACGTCCACAGAGTCCTCTGTTACCTCAATACCAATGTATTCTGGAAGTTCAAAGGACGGAAGGATCGACACCTCTGTCGTCAGTTTGCAGGAGCCGTCAGGTTGTTCGTTATATTCCACGGGGTGAAAATTCAGTATCCTCAAATCCGGGTTCTGCTCAAGCGTTTTTGCTCGCAGGTCGTTTTCCATATTGACCTGCAGTTGATCTTGCACGTCTTTGACAAAATGCTTTGCCACGACAGAGGCCGGCACTTTGCCCGGACGAAATCCCGGCAGTTGCGCCCTGCGAGCGTAGCTCCCTATGATACGGTCCCTCATCGTCTTCACCTCTTCCTTCGGCACGTCGGCTATCACCTTCGCCTCACACTCGCCCGTTTTTTCTAGCTGTATTTGCATGTTTCTGAAATGTTACGTTCTGAAAGGCGCGCGCATTGTACCTTCTTTCTTCCAAAAAGCAAGCCCTTTCTTCCTGGGCAAACGCATCAGGAAATGCGTTTGCCGAAGCGCGAAGTGCGAATTACGACGAAGTACGAAGTTGGAAATTAGCGCGCTAGCGCGCGGATTTGCGGAGTGGGAGAGGAGGCGAAATTTGAGGCGTAGCGGAGGGGAGGCTAGAAAGGTTTTGTGATTGCAACGTCGTGTTATTGACTTAGCTTCCTGCAAAGATTCCTGATCGGCTACCATACATGTTTCATCCCGCCACCTCAGCTCTCACTTCGCAATTTCCGAGTCTCCGTCTCGCTAACTCAATATTTCGTACTTGTTTCTGATACGTCTGCCCTATGCTTTCTTCGCCTCTCTTTTTTCAAACGAGTTATTCCGTCATCCGAAAGAAAGGGGGGATTTTCACTGTCTTTTCGGTGCGATGTGGAGAAATGCGTATACAAGATATAGTAGGTCAATTATTCAAAGCATGCCATATTCTATGGATTTTGAAAAATTGGAGGCAGGAGGGGGAGAAGTTGTTGTAAATTTAAGGCTTGCATAATGTTAGGAAAACCGTATGATTCAGACCTAGGGCTCTCTCTTACGGAAATGAACGCGACCAAACCCAGACGTACACCGGCTCACGAAGCTGCGGCAAATCGATTGGCGGACTTCATCATGTTTTCCCAGCGCAATCTGATCCTCCGACTTTCTCCGGAGCTCAACCAGGGCAAGGTATCGTACCCGCAGTTTTTCCTGCTGGCCTACTTAGAGGAGGAAGGTAGTCTCTCTATGAGCAGCATTGCGCACATGATGGGACATTCCACGGCTGCAGCTACTGGCATGATCGACAAATTGGAAGCGCTCGGGCATTTGCGGCGCACTAGTGGGGAGGCAGACCGTCGGCGGATCATGGTGCATATCACGGAGCAAGGCAGGTTGCTCGTGGCGCGTATGCGTTCCAATATAGCACGAGATTTGGCAGAATTGATGGCTGAGAAGGATGATGAGAGGTTGAGGAAGGTCGGTCGGGATATCTCTGTTGCCACTCGCCGCAAATTCCCCATCGTGTAGCCAGTTTTCTAATTTTCTTCACACTATCGAATAAAGCCACTTCATGAGCGACTATTCTCCATCTTATCTTTCTCGCCTCAATGCTTTTCCGGAAAATTTTGCCCGCTTTATCACTCGCATTCCCGGCGTGGAGGTGAGTCTGGATCGGGAAGGCGTTATTTCTGCTCTCACTCCCGCTCACGAGAAAGTGATGCAGCAGGGGGGCATCGACCCCAAATACCTTCGCCGCGCCCAGCAAGTACACGGTAACCGCGTGGCTATCGTTGGGGATATCGGCTGTTCCTTCCCGGTAGAGGGCGTGGATGGTCTGTACTGTGGTGGCGTGGCTGATTGTTGCCTGGGTATTTACGTAGCAGATTGCGCTGCAGTTTGGGTATACGATACCGTGAGCGGCAGTCGGGGGTTGGTGCACTCCGGCAAGCGTGGTACAGAACAGAACATTGTCAGCGTCCTTTTCGCGCGTATGCACAAGGTTCTTGGTGTTCAGGCCCGTAACTGTATTGCGGTGATTTCACCCTGTGTGCGTCCCCCTCACTATGAGGTGGATTTGCCCCCGATTCTTTACAATCAACTGCAGGAGGCAGGGGTGTTGCCGGAAAATATAGTGGATAGCGGGTTGGATACGGCTGCGGATCTGGAGACTTTCTACTCGTACCGGGCAGAAAAAGGATGTACAGGGAGGATGTTGGCACTCTTTGGGCGTCGTTCCCCTGCTGATCGCCGGGTCGGTTCGTTGCAGTAATTTTGCTCAACGGGATCAGAAGATGGAGAAAGAGTCCGCAGAGTTTGGGAGCAAAAAGGAGGTGCGTGCACGAGTTCGTGCGAGGCTCAGACAGTTGAGTTCGGCGTACATCAGGGAGTGTTCTGAGAATCTTCTTCCCCTCGTCGGGAGAATGATCCAATCGAAGGAGGAGACGTTGAATGTTTGTCTCTATGCTCCGATGCGGGACGAACTCGACTTTATGCCTCTCGTTCGGTCCTTTCCGCAGCATTGTTACTACTTTCCCTGTACGGACGAGGGGCAACAGCTCGTTTTTTACCGTGTCAAAGATACAGTGGAGGACTTGTGTCTCGGGCATCATAAATTCCGTGAGCCTCGCAAAGGAGTTCACAGACTTGATCCGAGCGAGGCCCACCTTATCCTCGTACCCGGACTTGCCTTTACCATGGCAGGGGATCGTCTGGGACGCGGTGGTGGCTATTACGACCGTTTTCTCAAGCTCTGCCCCGGGGCGTTGACTCTGGGTGTTGCGATGCAGGAGCAAATACTTCCGTCTCTGCCGGTTGAAAAGCATGATCAGAGGGTTCAGCATGTGCTCGTGCCCGGCAGGGAAACGGGATTTGATTGGTGAATTCTGGATGAACGATTTGCGTCTATGGCAGAACGACTCATACTCGTGGCGGAAGATGATGAGGCCATTCGGCATGCTCTGGTGGACGTGTTGAGCGGGGGAGGATACGACGTGCTCCAGGCCGTGGATGGTGAGGAGGCTCTTCGTTATTTGCTGACGCGAGAGGTGGATTTAGCCCTGCTGGATATCAACATGCCGAAGATCGATGGTTTCAAATTACTCCGCATCATCGCCAGGGAGTATCCCGGTTTGCCGAGCATTATTCTTTCCGCTTACGGTGAGGAACGCGAGCGAGTAAAAGGTTTGGAACTTGGAGCGGATGATTACGTGGTGAAACCCTTCAGTAGAGCGGAGCTTCTCGCCCGTATCGCGGCAGTTTTACGGCGTTCTCCGGTCCGTCGTATCAGTGGGGAGGAATCTCTTCTTTTCCCTGGAGGACGTTTGAACCCGGAGACGCGTTGCGCTGAGTTTGAGAACGAAAATGTACTCATACCCCTCCGGGACAAAGAGTATGCGCTTTTTCACTATCTGCTTTCGCATCCCGGACGCGTGATTTCTCAGGAGGAATTGCTTCTGCGTGTCTGGGGCACACGCTCCACAGCAAGTGAAACCCGCACTGTGGCAGTTACCGTGGCTCGATTGCGCGAAAAGATGGGAGAACGTGTGGCCTCGCACATCAAAAACGTACGTGGTCGCGGCTATACATGGGACGCGTTATGAGAAAAAAAACGCTTATTTTCTTTCTTGTTTTTGTGCTGCCGGCTCTTGGAGTGGCGTTATGGCAGGCTTTGCAGGCGGCACGGTTGGAGAGCGAACTTCAGCGCATTGATCGTAAAGCTCAAGCAGCAAGACTGCTGGAATTGTCGTTGCCACGGGTGCAGGCGGAGATGGGCAAACTTCTGGCGGATGAGCGTAAGAAACTTGGGGACAAGCCCCCCGTTGGGTTGGTGAATGTTCCCATGCCGGAAGGGGGCAAAGCAGACTTTAATTGCGGCTTTTTCCTGCTGACTCCGGCGAATTTACAGACATTCGTGGGAGATGAAAATTTCGTGCGTAAGCTGGCGGATGCTCCCATTCTCACCAACACGATCCGACGCAAGGCATACAATCCTTCTGCTCCCATCATCGATCCCCGCGAAAAGTCCCATTATGACCCGGAGACGCAACTTCCTCTCTTCAGCGTGTATGAAGTCACGGAAACGGATCTGGACGCGCCCATACGTTGTACAGGCACTCCCGGACCCTTTTTTGCATGGCACTACAAAGACAACCTCATCTACATGCGCTCCGTTCCCACCACACACGGTGCGGCGGCAGATGGGTTTATGATTGACAGGGAAAAGCTTGCACAGCATTTGTTGCCCCTTGTGGAACCGGGTTTGCCGAATGCTGAGATTACCTTTGCGGACAAAGGAGAGACGCCGAATCTTTCACCTTTGCCACTTGTGCTCAGGCCGGGGGACAACGTGCAGCTGCCGGATACCGTGGAACGTCGCCGGGCCCTGCGCGGTCCTGTCATTTCCGCCTGGCTCATTTCCATCCTCACGATTGCAGGAATGTTTGCCCTGTTGGCGTTCTACTCGCGCGTGGAACAGCGACGGGCGGATTTCGTTTCTTCGGTTACTCATGAGCTGCGTACCCCACTCACCAGCTTTCAGCTCTACACGGAGATGTTGCGAGATCCCGATTTATCGGCGGAGAAGAGGCAGGAATACCACGATATCTTGTACCGTGAAAGTCTGCGTTTGGGGCATCTCGTAGAGAATGTGCTTGCTTTTGCCCGGCTTACCCGTGGTAAAGTGCGTGGCCGGTGCGATGTGGGCGGTTGTGAGCAGTTGATATCTCCATTGCTGGAGAAAAGCGCGGAACATTTGCGCAAGGCCGGTTTTGTCGTGCATATTAACATGGATAAGCGGACAAGACTGCTACGTCTGCGGACGGATCTCGTTTCGGTAGAACAAATTCTGCTCAACCTGGCAGACAACGCTATCAAGTATGTGGAGGTTGAACACCCTGTTGTTACAATCAACGTGTTGCAGAAACATCGTTCACTCGTGTTGCGTTTCAGCGATAATGGTCCCGGCATCGCTCCGGAGCTGCGTCGGCGGCTGTTTCGTCCTTTTACTCGTGCGGAGCAAGTTCAGGAAGCGCGCAAAACAGGCGTGGGATTGGGACTTGCCCTTTCGAGAGATCTTGCGCGTTCCATAGGTGGGGACCTCGTTGCCGAATTCGGAGCGGAAAAAGGCAGTTCTTTCCTGCTTACTCTCCCGTTGGGCGAATAGGGAACTCTTATCGTATGTTCTGCCGGCTCCAGCCGGGGCATGTATGGGAGATAGTTTCTGCATTGCCGAGAGTGATGTGTGTTTGATGTTACAACTTCATTTGGAGAGATCAAGCATCCGGAGAGGACCCTATCTCCATTTCGGCGGTCATTCGGTGACTTGATTTTAAGACCGTAATGCCTCAAAAGAAAAAGTCACCGAAGGCCGATGCCTCAAAATAAACGGTCACCCAAGAGCATAGCATTTTA
>CANRLM010000038.1 GCA_947631435.1 uncultured Akkermansia sp. | reverse complement strand
CATCAAGCTTTCAGGAAATCCCCTTTCTTGGTTTTTAGCAATCCTTCGGTGACTTTATTTTTGAGGCAATGCGGGAGCTGTAATCTCCTTGAAGAAAGCGTGCGTGCAAACGAGGAAAGCTTACCGATATGCACTAAGTCAGGGGCTTTCCCTTCTTTCAATAAAGGTTGCCGATGTATTGGATTCATACGGTGAACACCCAGAGGATACACTAGCCAGATACATACCAAACTTCGCGACTTATGTGTCAAACTTTGCTCACATGCGTAAACTTCTTGAAGAGATCGGGACAAGGCGCGCATTCAGAAGGAAAAAATTTGTAGATGAATGTCAAGAAGTTATCAGGAGTACAACAAGTTTCCTGGAGGAATATACAAAGTATGCCCCTGCCATTAAAGAGTATGACAGGAAGCGAAAAAGTATTCATTGGGCTAATACATGGGGAAAAATATGGAGTGCTCTAGCCGGACTTGTCATTTCTTCGATATTGACTTTCCTAGTAGCTTGGATTGAGCGAAATATTCTTTAATAATTTCCTTATAATGCAACAGGAGAGATGAATACACCGCCGCCAGCTAAAGAGCCATTTACATCATCCGATGCAAAGAAAAAGTTTTCAGCATCCTTTGCTAAAGCCATAAAGGTTGTAAACCAGTATGAAAAAGGGAAGGGTAATAGGGTAATTCCTTCTCATAATGAGTTGCGTTATGCTACCCGACACTTGATAGATGCGGTAAAAATAGATTTCGAAGGAGGGAACGGTACAGACAGTTGGGAGCGAGCCAAACGTCACGCGGATAGGGCGAATTATGATGTCTCTGAGTTCGAAGTCGCTTCTTTAGTCACAGCAATACGTAAATTCTTAAAAAAATATGAGACCCACACACATTTGCTTGCTTTAACCATCGATAATTACTACACCCATATCGGGAATTATTATAAATATTTTAACTATCTCTCTGAGATACACGAGTTTGATAAGGAGGACGAGGAGTATAAGGCTCAATGCGCGCGGTTCGTAGTCCAATTGGAGGCTTTTTGGAACGATATTGTTAAGGGAAGAGAGAATTTTTTTAATGCAATTGAAAGGGAAAGTCGTGAAGCGAGGAATCATAAACTTCTATCTCGGTTCATTTTTTGGGTGGTTGCATTGTGGCCTATTTGGAGTAAATGTATAGTTTTTTTATATTCTAAATTGCGCCCTCTTGTTCAATTTGTCTTTGAGTAGTCATGAATCGTAAGTATGCTGACTTCCATAGCGCTGCGCTTTCTCGCGATTTAATGAGCTGAACTTCATCTTAATTCTGTTCATTTGCGTTGCACATCGAATGTTTACACGATTTGATATCACTTGTAATGATATCTTGCAGGTGCGGTATGGTATTAGTCACGACAAACGTATTTGAGAGAAATCAAACAGCAGAGAAAAATAACAGCGCTTTTACACTGAAATTTATACTGCAATTTGAAGGGTGATGATTGGGAGCAAGATCGAAGCAGGTACAGAAACATCGGCCTAGAAACCTCCTAATGATTTTTCTTCAGGAGCCACTTGCCTTTTCCTTCGACCCAGAGTGAGTCAAAAAGTCCTCCATCTTTAGATTCCTAAAATTATAATCGATCGTTCTTTTACTTCTTTACCCCGGCTTTCACTTTGCGGATTCACGTTCTGACGTGCTGATTTTCCACTTCGTACGTCTCTTTGATCCGGCTACGCTACCGCTCCGTAATTCTACGCGTAGCGCGTTAATTATCAACTTTGTCCTTCGTGATATATCCTTCGTCCTTCGGCACACGCATTTCCTGATGCGTTTGCCTTGGAAAAAAGGTTGTTGAAAAAGAGGGAGGTTCTCCGTATTATAGGTAGAGGGGTGTGGCTTGACATACCTCTCGCGGCAGCTTAGCCACTGCCGAAGAAAGCAATCGAACAACGAGCAACGTGAAAAAATTTTTTGTCATTATAATTTTGCTGGCACTGGTTGCTGCAGGAGTTGCAACCTGGGCCGGATTGCCGGGGGCGAGGAAGAATGAGTTGCGCATGGTTACGACGCGCGTGGTACGCGGGGATTGCGTGAGCAAGGTGCAGGCTACCGGGACGCTGGAACCGGAGGAACTCGTGGATGTGGGGGCGCAGGTGACGGGCGAAATCAAGGAATTCGGCACGGACGTGGAGGGAAAGCGCGTGGATTATGGCAGCGAGGTGAAAGCCGGGCAATTGCTGGCGCGTATTGATGACACGCTGGTGGAGCTGGACATCAAGCGTGCCGAGGCATCTGTAGCTCAGGCGAAGGCGCAGATCATCTCGTCTGCGGCGGCGGTGAAACAGGCGGAAGCTTCCATTGCGCAGGCGACAGCCAACAAGAACAAGGCGGACCGCGACCTGCTGCGCGCGCAGAAGCTGGGGGTGGGGGATGCTCTTTCGCAGATGGAATTCGACCAGTACGTCAACACGGCGGAGAGCGCGGCTGCAGCTTTGCAGAGCGCGGAAGCCCAGCTTCACACTGCCCGCGCGCAGCAGGCGAACGCCGATGCCGCTCTACAGAGCGCGCAGGCCCAACTCGCCATTGAGACGCGTAACAGGGATTACACGCGCATCACCACACCGGTGGATGGCACCATTGTGGTGCGGCAGGTGAACGTGGGGCAGACGGTGGTGAGCAGCATGAACGCCACCACGCTGTTTCTTGTTGCGCGCGACTTGTCCAACATGCAGATTTGGGCCAGTGTGAATGAGGCAGACATTGCGAAAGTGCACCCTGGGCAGGAAGTGCGCTACACGGTGGATGCCCTCCCGGACGAGACGTTTGTCGGGAAGGTCAACAAGATTCGCCCGAATGCCACCATGGCATCCAACGTGGTTACCTACATCGTGGAAGTGGACATTGCCAACCCCGATCGCAAGTTATTGCCTTACATGAGTGCGAATGCCAACTTCATCGTGAGGGAGGAAAAGGATTGTCTTATGGTGCCGGACGCTGCTTTTGAGTTTCACCCGCCGCATGGGGTGATTGCGCCCGGATACACTCCGCCCTCCGTTGCCCCGGAAGAAAGGGGTGGGGAAAGTGAAAAGGGGATATCGCCACAGGCGCCGGGGGCTGAGGGAGAAGCGAGCGTGATCTGGAAAAAGGAAGGAAATCGCGCCGTGCCCGTGCGCGTGAGGCGTGGGCTGAGAGACGGCACGCGCAGTGTGGTTGTTCCGCTGGAGGGGGAGAGTTTGAGGGAAGGAGATCCCATCATCACGGATGTCATTGGCGCTGTTGGAGCAACCGGTCAATCGGAGGGGGGTGAGAAAAATCTCTTCGGCATGAATCGTCCGCAGCGCCGCGCGCGCAGCACCGGCGGAGCGGCTCTCAAACCGGGACAGGAGGCGAACAAGAACAGCCGCCCCGGTCCACCTCCTCCCATGTGAATAAGGATGCAGGGACGACACGCGTAACTATTATTTGCCGTGATTGAGTTACGAGACATCACGAAGGTTTATCACCTCGGGGAGATTGATTTACCCGTTCTCAAGGGGATCTCCCTGAGGATTGAGGACGGAGAATTTGTGTCGCTCACCGGTGCGTCCGGCAGCGGGAAGTCCACTCTCATGAATATTCTGGGTTGTCTTGACCACCCGAGCGGAGGGGAGTACCTGCTGGATGGGAGAGACATTTCCGGGCTGAACCCGGATGAGAGGGCCCGCCTGCGCAACGCGCGCATCGGATTCGTATTCCAGAATTTCAATCTGCTGCCGCGCACCTCTGCCCTGGAGAATGTGATGATGCCCGCCTACTATCGCCACCCTCCGCAGAGCCATGCGGTCATCCGGGAGCGCGCCCTGGAGCTCATCCGTCTCGTGGGGCTGGAGGATCGCATGCACCACACGCCGGCGCAGCTTTCCGGCGGCCAGCAGCAGCGCGTTGCCATCGCGCGCTCCCTCATCAACAGCCCGGGAATCCTGTTGGCGGACGAGCCCACGGGGAATCTGGATTCCACCACCTCTGTGGAGGTGATGAACATGTTCCGGGACTTGAATCGGCAGCAGGGCATCACGGTCATCATTGTCACCCACGATCCGAAGACTGCTGCTTTCACCGACCGTGCCATCAGCATGAGCGATGGGTTGATCATGGAAGGGGTATCGGATGAACTTTCAGCCACCCTGAAGAAATGAAGTTCCGCATTCTACTTACGACCTGTCTCCGGGGGCTCATCCGCAACCCGATGCGCGCAGCGCTCACCGTGCTGGGCATTGTCATCGGCATTGCGGCGGTGGTGGCAATCATGGAAATCGGCGAAGGTTCCAAGCAGCAGATATCCGACAAGTTTTCCAACCTCGGAGCGGATGTCGTCAACATCTTCGGCGCCTCGGTGAGCACCTCCGGCGTGAATTCCGGCATGGGCGGCAGAGCCTCTCTCTTCCCGGATGACGCTCGCGCCATCATGGAGGAGTGCAGAGATACCGTCGTGTGCGCTTCTCCTTTTGTGAGGGCTTCCGGACAGGTTATAGTGGGCAATACGAACTGGAGCCCCAACTCCATCAAAGGAGGGAATGAGTATTACCTCGCCATCGAAGGATGGGAAGTAGAAAAAGGCACTGCCTTCACCGGGAAGCAGGTGGATGAGGCCGACCGTGTGTGTCTCATTGGCAAAACCATTGCCGATAAACTCTACCCCGGGCAGGATCCCATCGGGCAGGATATTCGTATCAAGGATGTCGCCTTCACCGTTATCGGAGTGCTGGCTGCGAAAGGGGCGGACGGTATGGGCAACGACCAGGATGACTGCCTGATCCTTCCCTGGACCAGCATCCGCATGCGTCTCATGGGGGCCTCCGGCAGCGCGACAATTACCAAGGGCGGAGCGGCGAACAGCAATGCGAAGGCTTCCTCCACGAGCACTTTCTCCACCTCCGCGGTGGATTTCTACCCCGGCTGCGATCTGCAACCCTACACGAACGCCCCGCATCCTTTGCGGACGCGCACGGTGGATTCCATTCTGGTCAAGATTCGCAGCAGCGATGATGCCACACCTGCCATGGACGCCATCACCCCCGTGCTGCGGAGGCAGCACCAACTGGAACCGGGCGTGCTGGATGACTTTGAGATGCGCGACCGCTCGCAGTTCATCAAGATGGTTACGGGCACGAGCGAGACGATGAGTCGTCTGCTCATTGCCGTCGCCATGATCTCGCTGGTAGTTGGCGGGGTGGGAATCATGAACATCATGATGGTCTCCGTAACCGAACGCACGCGGGAAATCGGTCTGCGCATGGCGGTGGGGGCGCGTCCGCGAGATATCATGCAGCAGTTTCTTCTGGAGGCCGTCCTGCTCTGCATGATGGGCGGTATCATCGGTATCATCGCCGGGCGTGTCGCGTCGGAGATCGTCAGCCGTAAGTTCGGCTGGCCCGTCATCTCTTCTCCCCTCGCGATGGTGCTCGCCGTGAGTGTGGCTGCCTCCATCGGCATTATTTTTGGCTGGTATCCCGCCTTCAAAGCTTCTCGTCTCGATCCCATCGACGCTCTCCACCACGAATGATTTTTCTTTTCACCGTTTTCTGCGCTGCAGCGCCGTTTCCCTTCGCCTCTCTCCTTCGTCTATGAAACGTTTTCCTCTTCTCCTCATTTTTCTGCTCTGTTGTGTGCCGACCTCGTGCCGGTTCGGACCGAATTTCCGCGGGGCGCCGGAACAGGGACTCCCGGTCACGTGGGTGAACAACATGCCGCCGTCGGGGAGGACGGAGGATCTCACCGCCTGGTGGAATTGCTTTGGCGATCCGCAGCTTTCCGGTCTCATCGTCCGCGGTTTCTCAGTGAACCCGGATATGGTGACGGCCGCCCTGGCTATAGCACGGGCCGAGACCGAACTGCGCACCACTCGCGCGGACCTCTTTCCCACCGTGGGCGGTTCCATCGGCGGCAGCAATGATGGCGGATTTGACACCCCGACATCCCATGGTCGCTGGAATGGCGGATTATCCGCTTCCTGGTCGCCGGACATCTGGGGAGGCACGCGTCGCAGAGTGGAGGCCGCTGCTGCCTCTCTCGGTTCTTCGCAAGCCGCTGCTGCAGCCACACGGGTGGCGCTTGCTTCCAGCATCGCTACAACCTACTTTGAGTGGATTTCGGCAAAGGAGAGCCTGCGTTTTGCAAAGGCTCAGCTGGCGTACCAGCAGCGCACCTACGATATCGTGAAACGTCGCGTGGAAACAGGGTTCCAGAATAATCTCGACCTCGCGGAGGCCGAGGTCTCCATCGCCAATACCCGCGCTCAAATCCCCCACTACGCGGCAAACATCAAATCCTGCGAAAACACCCTTGCAACGCTGCTGGGCACGACTGTGGATCAGGTGCACCTCTCCATGCCTTCGCCGGCGGTGTACAACCGCATCCCCCGCGTACCGACCGGACTGCCTTCCGATTTGCTTCGTCGGCGCCCGGATATCGTGCAGGCGGAGTACAACCTGCACCGCGCCACTGCAAACATCGGCGTGCAGATTGCCAACCTCTTTCCCCGCATCAGCCTCACCGGCAGCGCCAGCGCCTCTTCCTCCTCCGACTTTGCGGATTTCTTTCGCGGCGCCGGGTGGAATCTCTCCGGCACTGCCGCCCAGACTCTCTTCAACCGGACGGCACTGCGCGGGGATGTTCGCCTCGCTCGCATCGCCCGGCTGGAGAGCGCTCAGGTCTACCGCAAGACTGTGCTGAGCGCCTTTGCAGAGGTTGAGTCGTGCCTCATTGATTATGCGCGCCTCACTAACCAGCTTCCCGAGTACGCCGAGGCGGCTCGTGCCGGCAAACTGGCGGCGGAACTCTCCTTGCGCCTTTACAGCGTGGGCAACTCCAACTTTCTGAACGTCGCCACAGCTGAACGCTCCTGGTTGAATGCCGAACTGAACCTCATCGCCGCTCGTCAGCAGGTTCGTATCACGCTCGCCCGCCTTTCTGCCGCTCTCGGCGGCGGGTACTGAGTCCAAGGTGGGGAGTCAGTGCGACGGAACAAGGGAGACGGACTTTCCAGCAGGGGGGGAGTTTCTGAAACAGTGTCCGGGAGCAGATGAAGAGAGGCAGTAGAATTGTCGGACCGTCTTCCCGGTTTTTCTGAAGAAACGAATTTTTTTTCATCCTCGTATTTTTTTGTTGACGGGGGGGGGGGGTATGGGTAGAATGCGCTTAACGGGATCATTTTTACTTAATCCCGGCCTTACTAAATTCTGTTTTCAGTCTTTACAAAATAAGAATTATCTCCTAGAATCAACCAACTTTATCATTGGGCCAGTTACCTTTCACCTTAACCTTTCTGAATACCGATGAAACTACATTTACCTGTCCGGTTACTCGCTTCTCTCCTCACGGTCACGGCTTCCCTGCAAGGTTTGTCCGCCCGGGAGGACATTACTTTTGATGGGGGAAACAACACCGTAACCCTCGGGAAGGATGATGGATCCGGAAAGTATGAGGATGGCATCAGCGTTACGGTCAATAGTGGTGAAACGCTGAAAATTGAAACAAATATCCCCGGCAGCAGCGAGATCACGGTGACGGGAGGCTCGGTGTACCACACGGCCGGCAGGGTGGCGTGCGAGAGCGGCAACAACTTGGAGGTGAACATGCAGGGTGGCTATTACGAGATCACGGGCTATGCCAGAGAGGCGTATTCCGGGACAGCTACCTACGCGCTGGACAAGAGCGCAAAATTGCTGATGCGCAACGGATTCTTCAGCTGTGGGGGTGAGGGAAAGACGAATATCGAGGTGAAAGGGGGCTCGGAGTTTATCTCCAACATAGGCTTTGGCGGTCATAATGGCGGCGAGATTACGATCACTCTGGAAGGAGTCGGGACCGAGGCAGTCACGCAGACGGCGCAGATGGGTTTCGGGTTCAAGGACGATACATTGAGCGGGCAGAGAGACAGTGAAAACTTGAAAAAGGGCACGGTGAACATCACGGTGAAGGATGGAGCCACGTGGGAGGACCGGAGCTGGTACGGCTATGGGCGCGGAGAAGGATACACGGGGGTTGTGAATCTGACGGTTCAGGGCGAAGGCAGTTCTTTCACCATGAAGGAGCGTTCCTGGATCGGCTTTGGGTCCGGTGGTGGCACGGGGCAGGCAACGATCATTATCACGGACGGTGGCAGTATGACGATGGAGGACGGAAAGCTGTGCTACTCTTCGGACCGCGACACGACTGTTGATCTGGAGGGGCACGAGCTGCTGGAGCAGACTTCGGCATTCGGTCGGGCTACCCTGGACATGAAGATCGGCAAGGTAGTCGATGAGGCGGTACCTGAGCAATTGGAGGATGACGCGGTGCCGACGGGTGTGGAATCGGTATTCACGCTTTCGGGAGGTGATATCGGTCAGCATGGTGAGGGAGGTAAGGAAATGGCCCAGGGAACCATCACGATCGGCGAAGGCGGTAAAATGGTGCAGAGTGGCGGCGTCATCTGGGACGGAATCACGGTGTATGTGAATGAGAAAGGGCGATTTGTGTACTCGGGCGGCACGTTTAATGGCACGCTTGAGCTGAACCAGGGGACCTTTGAGCAGCAGGGAGGCTCTTTCACGGGACAGATTCATTTCGGCTCGGGGAGCAATTTTGAGCATGAGCGGGGGACCATGGGGATTGATCTTCACTTGGTGGATGCAACCTACACCCTGACCAACGGAACGATCGATGATGCGCACGACCGCACAATTGAGGTGGGGAGCAACGGCAAAATGGTACAGCAGTGGGACCGCCTCGGCGATGGCGAAGGAAATGTGACCATTACTGTGGGTGGGTCGGCAACGTCGCGTGCAGCAGTGGGGGAAGCACCGGCCGTGTATGAGTTGGGGGTTCGTGGGTCCTTCGGCGAGAAGACCCATGTAACGGTGGGGAATGGAGGCAAGCTGGAGGTGAAGAGCCAGGTGACCGAGGGCGGCTGGACCACGTTGAAAGCAGAGGTGCAGGATGGCGGCGTGCTCTCTGTGGAAGGCGGCTGGATCATCGGAGGGGACATTACCCTGAAGAATGGAGGGAAGATGACCGTGACGAATGAGTCGAGTGATCTCAACAAATCCACCGTGACGGTCAAGGATGGAGCTACGTTCGACATGGGAGACGGACGGTTGGAGATCGTCACTCTGGATGTGAATGGCGGCACAGCGACCCTGGGAGAGGGCGTCGATGTCACCGGCGGCAGGTTCGAGGTGAAAAGCGGCAGCCTCACACAGGAGGCGAAATTCGCGTCCGGCTGGTTGCGCGAAACAGTGGAACTTTCCGGCGGCAGCTATGAGCAATCAGGAGGGGATAGCAAGGTGGACGTGACCGTGACGGGAGGAGTTTACACCCAGAAGAATGCGAGCTTTTCGGACGGCACCATCACAGTGGAAGAAGGAGGTACCTTCACGCAATCCGGCGATGACGTGACCACCAGGAACACGCAGATTAATCTGAAGGGCGGTGTCTTTACTCAGGTGGGCAGCATGAGCGGCACCACCCTCAATATGACCGGCGGTACGTTCAACCAGAATGGAACCTTTACAGGGGCACTCACGGTTGGCGGTGGACAGTACAACCAGAACGGCAGCATCCTCGGCGGGAACGTGACCATAATCAAGGACGCCACCTTCACCCAGCACAACGATCTTGGCGGCAAGGTGACCGTAGATGGCGGCACCTACAACCAGGAGGCAGGCGATGTGGACGGCGGCGTGGTCGTTTCCGGCGGCGGAGCAGGCACCTCAAAGGGTACTATCGATAACGGAGTTTCGGTGGTCGATGGTTCTTTCGCCCAGGCGGGCGGTGTGATTACCGGCGGTGTGTCGGTGATGGGCTTAGGATCCGCCTTTACGCAGAAGAAGGCAGGTGAAGATGTGACGACTCCGGAGATTCAGGGCCGTGTGGAAGTGAAGACCGGCGGCTCCTTCGAGATGGAGGACGGTCACATTGCCAGCGGGTTGAATGTGTTCAACAACGGGTCTTCCTTCACCCAGTCCGGTGGAATCGTTGAAGGCTTTATCGATTTCGACTACGAGGCGACCGGCGTCCAGACGGGTGGTACGATTCTGAATATCGTGAATGTTCGGGGCGGCTCCACCTTCACCCAGAGCGGGGACGGCGTGCTGAACAACGGGGTTTCCATGGTGTCGACGGGGAGTTTTATCCAGAATGGCGGCACGATACACGGCACGACGGATGTGCGTTGGGCTGCTACTTTCACTCAGAATGGCGGCACGGTGGATTTGCTCTCCATGACGCAAAAGGGCTCCTTCACCCAGTCCGGCACGGGTCTCGTGAAAAAGGCGGTGGTTGGCAGACAGCATGGCAATCAATATGACGCGGGAAGCGTGTTCACCCAGGAGGGCGGCAAGGTCGAGTCCCTGGAGCTGCTCAGCGGGTCTTTCGTGCAGAAAGACGGCGAGGTGGGTTCTCTCACGATGTCGAGTGGCACCTTCGAGCAGAGTGGAGGCAGTATTTCCGGCGATGTTTCGATTGCCCAGACGGGTGATGGGGATGCCAGTTTCGTGCAAAGAGGCGGCAGCATCAACGGCACGGTTTCCCTCAGCGGGAAGTCTTCTTCGTTCGTGTTCGAGGGCGGCAGCCTGTCCACGGCCACCAAGCTGGTAGCAGATGCTTCCTCCCGTATCGATGTGCAGGCAGATGGCTTTGGTGCGCAGGTGACTTTGCGAGGCGGGGCCAGTCTGAATCTGAACGGCAACAACAGCAACGCCGATGTAACCCTGGTGGATGGCAAATTGCTCGGGGCGAATAACCTGAATGGATCTCTGGCAGTAAAATCCTCCCTGAGCAGCCTGGACCTTGGTCAGGTAAACGCCTCTGCCCTGAAGACCGTCAACCTGACGGCTGCCGGGGCTTCCCTGACCAATATCGGGAGTGGCACCATCACACTGGAGGGCACGAGTTCCATCCGTGTGGGCGACGGTTCTGTTTCGGTCTTGAATTTCGCTGATCCCGGGAGCGGACTGGTAACCTTTGCCGAGGGCGGTCAGCTGGTTGTGGATGTGGATGCTTCCCTGCTCAGAGCCGGCTCGACAGAAAAGACAGAAGTGTCCTTCACCCTGACCAACGGGACGATTATTTCGCCCGAGGATTTTGCTCAACACCTGAGCCTGGGCGCCGGACTCGGGGACGATGAACAGTCCACCTGGAAAGCTCAGGCCGACGGCACGATTACCGTGTCCATCAGCCTCAAAGGTTTGATTTTTGCCTCCTCCTTCCAATCCCAGGAACTGGCTGCAGGCTCGGAGGAGCTGAACGGGCAGAAGAAGGTTTTCCTGGATGGAAATCTGTCTTTCAATACGAAGGGAGGGGAAGCCACGCTGAAGCAGCTGACGGCCGGGGTCTCCTCTGACACCATCCACACACTGACCGTTTCCGGCGGTGGAGCTCTCTCTCTGGAGAACACAAACACCGAGGGAGAACAGAACGGCAGCACCGAGGTGTACGGCAATATCGTGGTGACCGATGGCACCACGCTCAGGAAGACGGGGGACGCGAATCTGACCCTTTTCGGTGAACTGAGCTCGCAGGGGCAGGTTTCCGTGGATGGGGGTAACCTCGTCCTCCGCGGCGAGTCTTCGATGAATGGTCTGAATGTAGCGGTCGATTCGACCGTGAACGTGGGCGGGGGATTGACCATTTCGGGCGGCACGAGCGAGGTGAAGGGCAGCGTGAACGGCGCGGGATCCGTGACTCTTGCAGGTGGCGATGTCACTACCGAAGGCACGCTTGCGGTTTCCACCCTGGATTTGAGGGGCGGAACCCTGACGGGCAAGAGCGGCTCCATTACCGCTGCGGTGAATGTATCCGGAGGCACGCTGACTCTCGAAGAAGCCCGCCTCACCGGGGACGTGACGTTGAGCGAGGGCTCAGTCTCAACCGGATCCGGCAAGGTGACCGGGAACCTCACTGTCACCGGCGGCACGCTCACCACGGGAAGCGGTACGGTGGAAGGCAATATTTCGCTGGCCGGCGGGACCTGGCACTCTACCGGCAATGGCACGGTGCAGGGTGATGTGGCAGTCACCGGTGGTTCGCTTCAGCTGACCCATCCCACCTCGATTATGGGGTCGGTGGACGTGGAGCTGAGCGAGGATGCCACCTATGATTTTTCGGGCGCGTCGATTGATGGCGGGGTCTCCCTGCATGCCAAGGTGAAGAGCGTCCCGGATGAGAATGCTACGGAAGGCGAGGAGAGGAGCAAAGTGGAGTATACGTCTCCCACGAATGCCCAGGTGATGCTTGGGGATGTGAAGGGGAGCGTAGTGCTGGATGTGGCGGGCACGAAGACCTCCCTCAAGGGAGAGGTAAAAGGCGGCGTAGTCCTGAAAGATGGGCAGCTCGCAGATTCCGCAGGCTTCCGGGGTGATCTGGCTATTGACCTGAATGAAAATGTGAAGAGTCCGGTTTCGCTCGGCGGTGTGAGTGCCGATCAGATCACCGGCGTCCTCACGCGCGGGCAATCCGGCGTGCGCTTCACGGACCTTAAGGAGGGCTCAACTCTCACCTTCAAGGGTGATGCGAATATCGTGACCATCGGCTCCGATTGCGTAGGGAATGAGGGCGAGTCCCTCTTCTCCTTTGAGAATGGGAATGGCACCCTGGCTTTCGAGGATGGAGCCAAGCTGAAACTCGCGCTTTCCTCGAATCTGTTTACCAACCTGGAGAATGGCGATCTGGTGTTGCACATCACGGATGGCGACTTCCAGAACGGCGAGACAGACCTCCTCGACTGGGTGAAACAGCACTTCCTGCTGGCCACGGGAAGCGGGTTGGAGTTCCTGGCCAAGGACTTCATTGGGGCCGACGGTGGAACGGTGGTTCTCGGTCTCGTGAAAGATAACGTTGATAGCTCGTTTGTCACCAAGGAGGGGGAATCCAACGAGTTGGACGCTTCCGCTGTATCCGGTTACACCAAAGTGGTGGTGGGAGAGGGCAGCGATCTGACGGTGCAGGCGTCTGCCGCCAAAGACGCCGAGGTGAATCAGTTGGAGGGCACGGGTTCCCTGAAGCTGACCGGAACGGACGGTAATGTAGTCCTGAACAATCAGTCTTACGATTATTACAACGGAGATACGGCTTTCGACGGCGAAATCTCCGCCGATGCGGGGGTGACCCTTGTGAAGCGCGGGAATGCAGACCTCAAGCTGACGGGCGATTTGAATGCGGGTGGGTCCGAGTTGAAGATCGAGGACGGCTCCCTCACCCTGGCCGGCAATGGCAGTACTGTAGGAAGCCTCTCCCTGGAAGGGAAAGCCTCGCTTACCGTAGATGGCAAACTGACCCTCAACGGTGATAGCAATCTTGGAGGTGGCATGTTGGCCGGCTCGGGCACCATCGCGGTAGCTAAAGGATTGACCGTTGGTGAGGCTGTGTTGACGGAGAACGCCCCCTCCATGGAGGTGGCAAAAGATGCTTCCCTGAACCTCAATACGAAAAAAGCCACCATCGGCGCGCTGTGGGGCTCCGGTTCCGTGAACCTGCAAAAAGGCTCGAACCTGATCCTGAGCGGGAGAGAAGGTGAGTTCACGGGGACAATTTCCGGGGAAGCCACCATCGAGCTCGTCAATGGAGCCAGTCAGACTTTCGAAGATCTGAAAAACAACAAACTCACCCTGAAGTCGGAGAATGACAAGTCTTCCATCACTCTGAGGGGTGACGTGGTTTTGAAGGAACTTCATACCGTCGGCAAGTTGGTCATTGAAGGTTCGGTGACGACGGATTCGGTCACCCTGACGAACACGTCCACGGCATTTACCCTGGACAAGGGAAATTCCTGCAGTGGGGCATTCATCACTTCGAGGGGGGATGTGACGCTGAGCAGTTCCACCGTGCTGAATGTGCAGCTTTCCGATTGGATAGGCGAGGCAGGCGACCTCGGTACCGATACCCTCTGCCGCACTCTGGTGACCACCACGGAGGGACATATTGTGGATGAGAATGGTCGTAAGTATGAGGATGGTGAGGTGGTATCCGTACACGTGATGGTTGACAGCGACCTGCTTTCTTCCTCCTACGAGTTGCGTGTTGTGGTTGTGGGTGGCGCGCCGGAAGAGGTTGAAGCGGTGGCGGAGCCCGTTGCCCTCAGCGAGGATGACCTTGGTTCGGATGCGACAGATGGGGCTAAATCTCTCGTGGTAGAAATATCCAGGGTAGGTGACGGTGAAGGAGGAAGTGAGAGTGAGGACCAGGGAGGAGATTCCGGTGAAGGAGGTACGGAGGGAAGTACGGGAGGAGATTCCGGTGAAGGAGGTACGGAGGGAAGTACGGGAGGAGATTCCGGTGAAGGGGGTACGGAAGGAAGTACGGGAGAAGATCCTGGGAAAGGAGGTACAGAAGGAAAGCCGGAAGAAGATCCTGGGCAAGGAAGTACGGGAGAAGTTCCGGAAGTGAAACCGGAAGGGGAAACTCCCGGGGAAACGAAACCGGAGGGGAATCCCGGAGGAACCACGGGAGGGAAGCCGAATCTGATGTCGTATGCGGGGAATAGCAACAATGCCAGAACGGGCGCGACTCTCCTCAACCGAGCTTCAATTCCGAGCTTAGTTCTGTTCTCGGCGGTGCAGGACGCGGCTTTCGAAGCAGGGAAGACAGGGAACAAAGGAGAAGCTGCTCGCATCATGGCGGCGGCGGCCGGGGCGTCTGTGACAGCTCCTGCCAGTGCCCAGCGCGATGTGCTGCGCGACCAACTGCTGCGCATTCGCAGTCATGCTGAAGAAAGCGACCTGCTTTCCGATGTCGGCAAGACCAGCGCATGGGTCGCTGCCGAGGGCGATTTCCGCGAGCTGGATTCCGATGGCAACGAGAGCGGTTACAAGCTCAATTCCTGGGGCGGCAGTGTTGGTGTCGATACGCGCCTCAAGTCTGCTACCGTCGGTCTGGCAATCACTGCCCTCTATGGTGACCTCGATGCGAACTCGGCCGATTCGGCCTCCGGCAGCCTCGATTCCTACTGGCTGAACCTGTACCTGCGTACGGCTCCCACTAAAGCGTGGCGGCATACGGTCGTGCTGACGGTCGGCATCACCTCCGCCGATCTCGACCGCACGGTCTCCTACGGCGAGGCAGCCTACTTTACCAGAGGCAGTTCCGATGGCTACGGTCTCGGGGCTCTCTACGAACTGGCCCGCGACTTCTCCCTCAACGAGACGAAGTCCCATGTGTTCCAGCCGTATGTGAATGCGGCGCTGATTTACAGCTCCATGAGTGGATGGAGCGAGTTCTGCGCCGATGGCATGGGGCTGAGCGTCGGTGACCAGGATGTCACCCTCGCGCGCCTCGGTCTCGGTCTTCGTTGGATCTACGCCGCCAGCAGCTCAATCACCAACTCCGAGCTCCGCACCGAGCTCGCTGCCGGTTTCGCCCAGGACTTCGGTGACAAACGCTCCGAGGCCAACGTGGCCTTCGCCGCGAATCCCGGCGTCACCGGATCCATCTACGGCGCAGAGGAAGGACAATCCTCTCTCCAGTTGGATGCCTCTCTGGCTCTGCCCGTGACGGATTCCACCCTCATCTATGCGAACGCCCACGGCGATCTGCGCTCGGGAGCCTATTCCTGGAGCGTTGGTCTCGGTGTTCGTCACGCATTCTAGTGCGCGATGTTCGACCTGCCCATCCACGTGTATGAACGTATCCCACTGAGCTCGGCGGGGGTCGTGATGGGACTCGTGCTGCTGCTGGTGCACCTAGCGGCAGTGGCGTATCCCGGGCAGGTGGCGGGACTGCTTGCTCTGGCGTGCAGAGATGTGCGTTTTGCGAAGGCGCTGCTGGTGGTGGATTGTGCCTGGGCAGCGCTCCTGCTCTGGGATTCTCCGAGCAATCCTCTGATGATCAGCTTGTATGATTTTGAGGGTATCCGCACGATCCTGTTATTCATCTGTCTGGCTGTCTGCGCCGTGTTGTACAAGTATCCCACGCCGAACCTGTTTGGGCGTGTGGCGGGGGCATTCCTGTTGTTGGCGGCGGCGCCACCTCTTTCGGCTTCCTACATGCGGGAAGAAACTCTGCGGGAGCTGATTCCGCTGTGGTGGTACCCCGTGTTGACGGTGGCGATCGTGCTGGTGGTGAAACCGTACCTGCTGAGGGATGCTGCGGAATGGATGGAGAAGCACCTGTGCGCCGTGAGGATTCTGTCTGTGGCAGGCGCTCTTTACGCGCTGCTGCTTCTGGTGTGCGCATCCATTTTTTACTAGACGCTCTATGGAATGTGATACCCTCTACACGGCGGACTATCTGATCACGCAGAATGACGCGAGGGATGTGATCCCGGGTGCAGCTCTGGCGGTGGCAGGTGACAGCATCGTCTGCACAGGGCATGCGGATGTGCTCGAAGTTCTTTACCCCGATGCCAGGCGCGTGGATCTTGGGCGTGCGGTGCTGATGCCCGGACTTGTCAATGCGCATACGCATGTGTCGATGAGTCTTCTGCGTGGGTATTCTGATGACAAAGCGTTGCAGGATTGGCTCCGGCAGGACATCTTCCCTCAGGAAGCGAAACTCACACCGGAACTCGTGGAACTCGGCGCACGCTTCAGCCTGGCGGAAATGATTCGCACGGGCACAACAGCTTTCTACGACATGTACATGCTTGAGGACAGCGTTTTCCGGGCGGCTGATGAAATGGGGATGCGCGCAGTTCTTGGTGAGAGTGTCACCAACTTCTTTCCTTCTATCGCCGCGGCAAATGTTGAGGAATATTGTGACCGCGTGCGCCGCTATGCCGGGGAATGGAAAGATCACCCACGCATTCGCCAGGCTGTTGTGCCGCATGCCCCGTACACCACGACGCCGGAGTTGCTGCGCCTCTGTCGGGAGCTTGCGGATGAAACAGGCTCGCTTTTCGGCATGCACCTCGCGGAAACCCGCCACGAGACTGAGCAGTGTTTGAAAGACCACGGGCTGCGTCCTGTGGCCTACTGTGAGGAACTCGGTCTCTTACAGCCGGACGCCACCTTTTTCCACCTCGTGGATATCCGGGAGGAGGATGCGCTCTTGCTGACGGAGGGGCGTTGCGCCGGCGTGCACAATCCTGCTTCCAACATGAAGCTTGCCAGCGGAGTGTCCCCTGTTGACACCCTGCTGAACGCGCGCGTTCCTCTGGGCCTGGGAACAGATGGCCCCGCGAGCAACAATGCCCAGAACATGCTGCGTGAGATGTACGTGGCGTCCCTCCTGCACAAGGTGCACCATCTCGACCCCACGAAATCTCCGGCGCAGCAGGTGCTCACCATGGCGACCCGCGGTGGAGCAGAGGCCCTGCATGAGCCGCGCATCGGTTCCCTGGAGCCCGGCATGAAAGCAGATTTTATTGCCCTTTCGTTGGATGCGCCCAACATGCAGCCCGTGCATAACATCGTCTCGCAAGTGGTCTTCTCCTCCACCGGGGCGGAGGTTTGTCTCACCGTTGTGGATGGCAGGGAGCTGTATCGGGACGGTATTTTCACCACCTGCGATTATCCCGCCCTGCTGGAGGAGATTCAGCAGGCGCTTGCCTGGACACGCCGATGATACCGCAGGGACCCATCGGGCGCCTTCCTTTTGCCGCCATTGATTTTGAATCCTCCGGGGCGTTGCCGGGTGAAACCGACCTGCCGATCCAGATCGGCGTTGTGCGTGCCGATTCTCTCTTCGGCAAAGAAGAGTGTTTTGTGTCCTGTCTTGCCTGTGAGCGCGGTATCCGCCGCAGTGCGACCAAACTGCACGGCATCACCCTTCGCCAGTTGCAGAATGCGCCCACGCTGCTGAGCCTCTGGCCCACCCTGAAGCGACTGCTGAGTGGTTGCGTGATCGTGGGTCACAACCCATCCACAGAGTGGCGTTTCCTGCGCGTGTTTCCGGGGCACGGATTCTCCCCGTGGCTGGATACTCTTGCTCTGGCGCGCCGCTGCATGCCCCGGCAAAGGGAGTGGGGACTCAGCGCCGTGTGTGAGGCGCTGGGAGTGGTGGAGCGCGTGAATAAACTGGTACCGGGCAGAACCTGGCATGATGCACTCTATGATGCTGCGGCGTCGCTGGAGGTGTTGCGCGGCGTTGTAGGCTCTCTGCAACTTGAAGAGCGCTCACTGCGCACCCTTCACTTTGCCGTCAAATCCCGTCAACCCGATTAAATTTCCATGGAGAAAACAGCCTCAGAGGAGCTCGTGCTGCAGGTGAGCAACCTGAGTGTGCAGTTCCGTACGCGTCGCGGCACGGTGTATGCGGTAAACGGGGTGGATCTCGCTTTACGCGCCGGGGAAACCCTGGGGCTGGTGGGGGAATCGGGCAGTGGAAAATCCGTGACGAGTATGGCATTGATGGGGTTGCTGCCGCAGCCTCCGGCAGTCATTGCTTCTGAATCGCGGGCATGGCTTCGCGGGAAAGACTTGCTGCACCTGCCGGAGAAAGAGTTGCGCCACCTGCGCGGTAACGATATTTCCATGATCTTCCAGGATCCCATGAGCTCGCTAAATCCGTGCATGCGCATCGTTGACCAGGTGGCCGAGCCCCTCCTCCTGCACCGCCGCGGCATCTCCCAAGCCGAGGCCCGCAAGCTCGCCGTGCGTGAGCTGGAGCTTACCGGCATCCCGGATGCTCCCCGACGTGCCCTCTGCTACCCTCATGAGTTCTCCGGGGGGATGCGCCAGCGCGTTATGATTGCCATGGCTCTCATCACACGCCCCTCCGTGCTGCTGGCAGATGAACCGACCACCGCCCTTGATGTCGTGGTGCAACAGCAGGTGCTCTCATTGCTTCGCGAGCGCCAGCAGCAACTGGGAACCGCCATCATCCTCGTTTCCCACGATCTCGGCGTCGTGCGCGAATATGCCCACCGGGTGGCGGTGATGTACGCCGGCAGCATTCTCGAAGAAGCCGGGAAAGAGGAGCTTTTCTCCAACCCTGTGCACGCTTACACCCGTGCCCTGCTTGCAGCGCGTCCTGTTCCTTGTGCCAAAGGGCAGCCTCTGCCCGGAATTCCGGGCCTTCCTCCCGCCATGTTCTCCCCGCCCAGCGGTTGCAGCTTCCGCGAGCGCAACACACTGGGACGCCCGGAGCTCTGCCTTACCGATCGCGTGCCCCAACTCGTTGAGTGCTCTCCAGATCATTTCGTGCGGGATTGTCCCGGCTGTACTGTCTCGCGGTAGGCACACCGGTCCAATGCTTTGTCCTTAACTCTGTGACCTCTCCCAGGCAAAATGCCTTCATGAGGATCGTGAGGGTGTTGAAAGATTGTGCGAGGAATTTTTTGTGGCACGCGTGCTCTTCATAAGAAAAAAAATGATAAAAAGAATCTCGAGGGAACGTACTCATGTATTATAAGCAGACAAATCGATCATACAGCACGCTGGGATTCATGAAACCGCTTCTTTTCACTATTATGTTGGCCTTCACCGCCTCTCATCTTCCTGCAAAAACGGCACAGGAAATCGCCGATACTCTCCCCGCCCCAACTCTCAATGCCGAGCGCACTCAAATTGTGTTGCCCCAGGTCGAGGAGGGCGCCACGGTGGAACTCGCAGGGACAGATTACGAGCAAATTATTACTGCGGATGGCAAAGTGAACAGGGTTATCTCCGACGTGCCGGTGAAGGTGCTGCTGCGGGTGACTAAGGATGGGCAGAGGGCCTACAGCAGGGATTTGGAGGTCATCGTGCCGGGGGAGCCGAACACCGGCAACGCCAAACCAAGAGTCATTCCAGATCTTCTGCAATGGCAGGGTGGGCAGGGCTTCTGGCAGCCCGGCAGGGAGATCAAAGTGAAATGGGGGGATCGCGCGCGCGCTGAAATCTTCCGGGCAGAGCTGGAAAGCGTCGCCGGTTTGCCCGTGAGGCTGGTGGATTCCGAATCGACCGAGCAGGCGGATATCGTGCTGGGTGTGGAGGAAGGGAGAATGGCTCACCCCCAGTGGGGACCGGAGGGGTATCGGATCGACGTCACTCCGGAGGGCATTTCTGCGGATGGCAACCTCTTCTGGGCTTCACGCACCATTCTGCAGGCGCTGCGCAGTGGGAACGGAAGTATTCCCTGCGGCACCGCGGTGGATTTCCCCCGTTACAGCGTGCGCGGCATGCTTCTGGATATCGCGCGAACCCACTACACCCTCCCCGAGCTGCGCGAGGTCATCGACACAATGGCGTGGTTCAAGATGAATGACTTGCACCTCGTTATCAACAACAATTTCGTCTTCCATGAGACTTATGTGGATGCCGGGCGAGACCCCTTCAAGGAGAGCTACTCTTCCTTCCGACTGGAGTCGTACATTCATGGTCAGGATGGTACCCCGCTCACTTCCGGGGATGTATCCTACACCAAGGACGAGTTCCGCGCGCTCATCGATTATGCTCGTCAGCGTGGCGTGAACATCGTGCCGGAGCTGGATACACCCGGACACGCACTCGCCCTCACGCGTATGCGACCGGATCTCATCTACAAGGGACCCATGAAAAATCATGAAAAGCGTCGTTGCGAGATGCTGGATGCTGCCAACCCCGAAACTTTAACCTTTGTGGAGCAGTGCATGGACGAGTACCTGCTGAAGGATGAAAAACTGGGGCGTCCTGTGTTTGATGGCTGTGTGGTACATGTGGGTGCCGATGAATTTTTCGGCGATGCGGAAGATTATCGCAAGTACACGGATGGTTTGCTGCGCTATGTGTTGGGGCGTGGCTACACCCCGCGCGTATGGGGCAGTCTGACCCGGAAGAAGGGAGAGACGCCCGTCGTGTCTCAGGGCGTGCAGATGAACCTCTGGAACACCAACTGGATGTCCGCCTGGGAGGCGCTTGAACTTGGCTTCAACGTCATCAACAGCAACGATGTTTACCTCTACTACGTGCCGTTTGCAAGTTACTACAACATGGACGAGAACCTGGCGTGGATCTACAATCACTGGCAGCCGAATATGATGTACCGTGAGCAGATACCTGCTGCGCATCCGCAATTGCTCGGCGCTGCCTTTGCCGTGTGGAACGATGCGACCGACTTGCGCCACAACGGTTATGGGATGTATGATATCTGGCCGATGATTGATGACTCCCTCAACTCTCTTTCTCAAAAGATCTGGGGTTCATCACAACTACCCGACTCTTATGACCAGCACTGCGAACTGGCGAAGAGTATCGGTGCTGCTCCCCTCACTAATCCCATGCACGTCTGGCCTCGCCCGCGCAAGGTTGATTTGCGACCCCTTGCGCTTCCACAGCAGGTTGGTCTGCCCGCTCTCGGCCCCTCCTACAAGCTCACCGTTGAGCTGGAGCTGACAGAGGCTCCCCAGGGCGAGGAGCAGGTTCTGCTCTCCTCCCCGGAAGGCGAGTTCATCGCCGTCACGCGGGACGGGCGCATCGGTCTGCGCCGTGCGGACACCATGGAGTTTACATACGATGCCAGACTCCCCATTGGCAAGCGGGTAAAACTGGAGCTCATCGGCACCCCCGGCGAGACCAAGCTCATTCTTGATGGCGTTCCGGTGGAGAAGATGCAGCTGGATAACTACAAGAGCGCGGAAGAGGGTTTCCAGCCACGTACGAAGGACCTGTGCTGCAGTTTCATCCTTCCTTTGCAGACGCTCGGTCGCAACTTCCACGGCAAGATTTATTCCGTTTCCGTGGAACCTATGTGAGGGAAAGGTCGGAGGTTGGCGTAGGTCGTGGGGAAAGGTGAATGGATACGCATCTGAGAGAAGTACGAAGTCAATTTGGAGTACGAAGTGGAAAAAAGCGCGCTTGCGCACGAATCTGCGAAGCGACAGCTGGGGTGGAGGGATGAAGCACAGGTATAATTAGTTAGAAAGGTCTGTGAGGAGCTGAGCCAGGGATGCAGCTCTCAATCACAAAATCTTTCTGATTATTCACCCGCTGTATTTCAAATTTGGCTCCGCTATTGCTCTGCAAAAACACGTACACAAGCGCGGGGAATTCCACTCCGTACTTCTTTTGATTTTTTCTCTTCCTATTGTTTCACCTCGTTCGGAGTTGCAGGGGATCAGACCGTTTCAAACGCAGGGGAAGAAGACCGCGGCGCGTCTTGATACGAATGGTAGAGAAGCGCTCGGGAGCCGTTTCATGTCCTGCACCTGCCGGGGATGGGGAATCTGCTGCCTCGACGGGCTGAGCCGTTTTTTTCAACAGGAGGAGAAATTCTTCCTGCGGGTCCACCTCAGTCACCGCACTATCCGGCGACGCGTCGGCTTTTGATGGATCGGATTCCGCGGCCTCCTCCGCTTCGTTCGGCAAATTCTCCGGAATGGGCAGGTTTTTTGCCTCTTCTTCCGGACGAATGGCGCTCACGAGATCGGCACCCGGACGTCTTGATGAAGCGTTGTTCTGTCGTAGGAAAAGTTCGAGATCTGTGTCGGGCGCGGCGCCGTCGTGTACGGCGCGGTCATACGAGCGAGCGGCATCCGCCAACCGGCCCATCTCGGCGTAGAGGCGAGCCATGTTGTAATGGGCATCTGCCAGGGAAGAATCAATCTTCACCGCCGCAGCGAAATGTTTGAGGGCAAGTCGCGAATCCCCGGTCAGACTCTCGATGTTGGCCAGATAAAAGAAAGCTTCGGCATTGCCGGGGTCGAGCTGCACGGCTCGCGTGAACATCGCTCGCGCCTCAGCAAGCTGTTCCTCGCGATAGAGAGCAATGCCTGCCAGGTAGTAAATGATGGGAAGTTTCGGCGCCAGTTGCATGGCCCGGCGGAGGTAGGTGAGGGCCTCCTCGCTTTTATTGTTGTAGAGCAAAACGGTACCCAGATTGACGAGACCTGCCACATGGTCCGGCTGTAAATCGTAGAGGGTGAGATACATCTGTTCTGCGGATTCGTAGCGTTTGCGTTCGAAAGCCGTTTGCGCGAGGCGAGCCAGTGTACGCACTTCGAGTTGCGTGCGTGCGGTCTGCCCCGGCTCAGGATTTTTCTGCTGTTTCTCGGCGGCGAAAGCGCGGCGGATATCCTCAAGCATGTGGCGTTCCGCCTCGGTGAGCCCCGGGTTACTCTCCTCCTGCATGCGCCGCAGAGCTTCTTCCACATCCGGATTATTGTTCTTTAATTTGCTGTAGGTTTCCATGAGCAGTTTACGACTCTGCTCCTGCATGGCGATGGCGCTTCGCTGTTTTTCGATGACAACGCGTAGCAGACGGATCTCCTCCTGCAGGGCAGGATCCGGAGAAGGAATTTTCTCCCTTGTGGCAAGATCTGTTTCGAGATTGTTGAGCTGTTCGGTGAGTTCTGAAATGCGGCGACGATATCCCATATTTTCGTCGTAAATCCCCTGTAATTCCTCGCGGAGACGAGTAGCCTCAGCGCGGGTCCGTTCCAATTCCTCCACAAGCACAGCCTGCTGGTCGCTGGAACCCGCCTGCTGAGCTTCTAGCTGTTCAATCTTTTCCTGCGCCGCCTTGAGCTGCCCGGCAAGAGTCAGATTCTGGTCCAGCAGAGCCTTGGTTTTCTCCGGACTGTTGAGTTCTACCACGGCACGCAGCTTTTCGTTTTCACTTGCCAGAACGTCGCGTTCATGAGTCACGCGCTCCAGTTCTTCCTGAGTCTGAGCCAGTTTTTTCTCCAGCTCATCAGCGCGAGCAGTGGCCTGTTTCCAATCACCCTCCGCCTGCCGGAACCTGGTTGACATCTCCTCAAGCTGGCGAGAGAGAGAATCCACCACGCTGTTGCCGGCGGCGCGCTCTGTTGCGACCTGCTCCTGCAGTTTTTCGTAGCGTTCCTTGTAGTGATTTTTCTCCATCTGCATGGCGAGCAAATTCTTCTGCACCTCGATGAAACGGGTGTTAAGCTCGCTGTACGCCTTCGCCATCCGGCGGCACTCCTCCTGCGCGCGTGCCAGCGCATTGTAAAGCCGCCGATCCCCCGTCGTGTCGTAATTCGGGAGCTCTGTCGGCTCATAGCGCGGCACGCCGGGCGGTGGTTGCTGCCCACCATGTTGAGCATTTCCCGGCAACTCCTTCCGCAAATCCTGAGTGGTTTGTGTTCCATCCTTCCCCGCATCCTGCCGAGATTCCTGGATGTTTTTCCTGGCCTCACGACGGTAGATCTCCATGTTCTCTGCCAGCAGGCGACGCCGCATCTCCAGCAGATTTTTCTTCCATCCCGGGTGGTCTCGCACGATGGTAGCGAGGATACGCTCCGCCTGCTGGCCCTTGCGCAGTGCGGCGTTGTAGCGTTTGCGCTGGGCGAGTATCTCCGCCTCATGGCAAAGCCGATATGCGCTCAGATACGCGCTCCCCGGATCCTCCCCGCTCTGCTGTCTCTCCCGAACAGATTCACTGAGCAGGATGGGTTGCTGGGCAGCGGCAGACATAAAGATCGACAGAACCCCGAGCAGAAATCCCACCACGGGAATTTTTTGCGATATGGTGTTGCTCTGTCTCATGTTGGCGCGATTGCTGGTTCGAAGAAAGCCCGCCGCCCCGTGAAAAAGAAACCCGAGTCAGGGGTGTTCCCCACACTCGGGTTTGAAGAGGTTGAAAACGCACGCGCCCTCAATCAGGCTTGCGCGGCGTCCTGTTCGGCAGGCTGATTCTCAGCCGGTACCTGCACCAGACGCAACGGAGTGCGCGACAGCAGCTCACCATCCAACGTTACGTCCACGTAGTATGTGCCCGGCTTCTCAAAACGCAGACCCTGGAAATTAATAATCAGGTTACGTGTGAGGAACCCAGTCCCCTCCGGAAGCGCCACCTTCAGATCGCCATTGATGGGCATATGCTCCTTGTCAAGAGCCACTCCATCTTCATCCACGATGGAAATGCCCAGCTTGTGGTCCCCGGAATCTTCCACCTCAAGGCAGAGGCGCAGGGCCAGAGAACATATAGGATGCACTACCGGGAATTGACGCGCAAAAAGAGTGTCGAATGCGCCCTGCACGCAGAGCTTCCCCTGATAATCGGCTGCATAATCGCAGAGTACGGAGACTTGTGTGTCCATGATCGGTTTAATTGATAATTTGATTCTTCAGCTTCCCATGCCCTAATGCCACGGGAAAAGTCGCTCCATCCCTTCTACCACATTTCCAAAGGAAATCAAGCATAATTTCCATTATGACACAAGGCAATTGCACGGAAAAATGCGATTACCACCGATGATTTTCCATTTGCGGCATATTGAATTTGCGACTTTTGCGTATATTTTCCGGATCTCGGGAGGGGACAGATCTTCACTGCGAATTTACCGAAAATCAAAAAGTGCGCTCCCCCTTTGTCAGGACTCAGCCTCCGCTCCCTCCCCTCAATCCCGCGCACAGCGCGCTGATTTCCAACTTCGTCCTTCTTTCGGCTTTTCCCTTCATAATTCTCGCTGTGCTTTGTGGATTGCAAGATTAAATGCAACAGATGACAGAAAAAGTTGAGGTCATGAGAAGAGAGGGGTAAAATAGTGGC
>CANRLM010000037.1 GCA_947631435.1 uncultured Akkermansia sp. | reverse complement strand
GGCATCAAGCTTTCAGAAAATCCTCTTTCTTGGTTTTTAGCATCTCTTCGGTGACTTTATTTTTGAGGCAATGCGGAAATGTGAAAAATCAGTGGCTCGATTCACTGTCGCTTGACACACGAGAACACGCGGGGTAGAATCGTCTCATGCTTCCCCTTGCCTACTTTGGTTCCCCATCGCAGTGGCTCATCTTTGCTATCATCTGCCTTGTCGTCTTCGGCGCCTCTCGCCTGCCGGAGGTCGCTCGCAACCTCGGTAAAAGCCTCGGGATTCTCCACCGCGCTAAACGCGAATTTGAACAAGAACTCATGCGTGAGCAAGCTCCCCCTCACAAATCCATTTCCTCTCCCGTGGAACCCGATGCTTCGCCAGAAGCCGAGGCCCGGTTCGCTCATCAGAAACAAGAGCCGAAAGATGACTGCACCCCGCGAGAGTAAGATTGTTATTCTCTCTCGCTAAATTCCATCGCAGAAAGAAAACTGTCCGCAGGGTTCCTGGGCGACGCGATCGAGGGTTATGCCCTCCAGATACTCGCGCATCACCCGGTTGAGCCCCTCCCAAACTGGGCGAGTGGCACACTCCCGTTCCATAGGACACGGCGAGGCATCCCTCACCAAACAGGATACGGGAGCCAAATCTCCCTCTGCTACACGAAGGATCTCATACACCGTGTAATTTCTCGGCGGACGACTCAAGCAGTACCCTCCCAACTTACCGCGCGAGCTGGTTATCAGCCCCTCTCGCATCAGCACGGAAACGATAGATTCAAGATACTTGAGAGGGATGTGCTGTTGCTCAGACACGGTGCGAAGAGCCACTGGTCTGCCATCCGGTCGGGAAGCCAGACAGGCCATGAGCCGCAGCGCATAACGTCCTGCTGTTGATATTCTCATCATAAGCCCAACCTCCCCCGAGCAATTCTCCTGTCCCCAGAGAGCAGAATAGAAGGAAGATGACTGCAGAAAAAGAATCAACCCAGCCTGCGGCAGAACTCCTCAAAGCGATCCAACGCTTCCTTAAGCACATCCAGGGAGGTACAATAAGAAATGCGGATAGCACGATCGTTGCCGAAAGCGACACCCGGCACAGCTGCCACCTTGTAGCGTTCCAGTAATCGCTCGCAGAGCTGCAGCGAACCCATGCCGGTTTCGGTCACTTCCGGGAAAAAGTAAAAAGCCCCCTGCGGCTCTACTACCCTGACTTTTGGAGTTTGGCACAAACGCTCATAGACGTACTGACGGCGCATGTCGTACTCCTCACGCAGATCACTTACGAAAGACTGGTCGCCTGTAAGCGCCTCAATCGCTCCATATTGAGCAAAACTCGTGGCATTGGACGCCGTGTGATCCTGAATCAAACGGATCGCCTTCGCGATGGCCTCCGGGGCAGCAGAGTAGCCAAGGCGCCAGCCTGTCATCGCATAGCTTTTCGAGAAGCCGTTGATCGTAATAGTGAGATCATAGAGCTCCGGGGAAAGAGAGCCTATGGAAACATGCTTCGCCCCTCCGTACACGAGATGCTCATAAATTTCATCGGAGAGGATGAGAATATCTTCTTCCACCGCCACTTCCCCCAGAGCGCGCAGCTCTTCCTCCGTATAGACGGCCCCGGTCGGGTTGTGCGGGGTGTTGAGGATAATCATTTTTGTGCGAGGCGTCATGGAGTCTTCGAACTCTTCAGGTGTGATTTTCCAGCCATTTTCTGCTTTCGTCTCCACGAACACCGGCGTACCCCCGCACAACTGCACCATAGAAGGGTAACTCACCCAATACGGTGACGGGATAATCACCTCATCCCCAGGACTGATGGTCGCACGAAGAGCGCTGTAGACCGCCGGTTTCGCCCCTGAACACACGCATATTTGATCCGGAGTATACCCCAAGTCGTTATCCCGTTTAAGTTTTGCGGAGATGGCCTGGCGAAGTTCTAGAAGGCCGGCTGAAGGCGTGTACTTCGTGGCCCCCTGCTCCAGCGCACGGATGGCGGCTTGTTTGACATTTTCGGGCGTATCCTTATCCGGCTCACCCCCGGCAATTCCGAAAATCTGCTCCCCCTTCGTCTTCAGTTCTTTGGCCCGGTTGGTCACGGCGAGAGTCAATGAGGGGGTCAAAGCAGCGGCGTAAGTTGATATGAAGTCCATGGCGTAAAATGATAAAAATCGGTTCGGCACCGCACTCCGGCACGGCACGCGGGGATGATACCGCCGATATGCCTCCCTTGCAAGCCAAAAATACGCATCCCCAGGGCAATCATATCAGGACAAAGCCATAGAGCAGGGAGAAAAGTTGCTCGTCCCGTCGTCTCCGTTTATTCATCCCTTCAAAAATTTGAAGCATGTGCGAAAAGCACATAAATTCAAACCATCCGTAATGCTGACAGAGCAGGTACACGCGAATGCACCTGCCCTGTACACGTCCCGGTTTGGGAATACGCTAATTTCTTAATTCCGAGGAGCAGTTATTGCCTCGCGATGCGGTGCGAGCGCCAAGAAGAGTAACGTCCAACCTGAGAAAATCATCTCCACAGCAATGATGGTCCCCAGTAACCAGAAGGAACTCTCTGGCCATCCCCAGGTCACCAGTGCGCCCAGAACGATGGAGACGAGAGCGTTAAAAAAGCGCCAGGCACTCCCTTCTTCTCGCCGCAAAGAAAATGCAACGGCCAAACGCAGCACTCCTCCTACCAGCAGGGCCAGCCCAATGGCCAGGGTAATGGCAGACAGTGACACGCCGGTGTGCATGATGAACACGAAGCCCAGGCATGCATAGATTAGCATTGCGAGGAAATTCCACAGGCGATACCCCGGGCGTGTGAATATCTGGATGAGACGCATCAGAGCGGCCACCAGCAGCACGAATCCCCCAACCCATACCGCAGAGGCTCCCATGATGTACGGGAAACTCAGCAGCACAAAGCCGAGAACCAACTCTGCTATTGCCAGCAGCGCCACCAGCCAGGAGCGAGTTGTCGTGCGGCCTATTGTTTTTTTCGTTGAAATATCATCATTCATGACTCAATGAGGTTAATCGTTGTTGTGTGTTGTTCCAATCAATATGCTTGAGGAAGTTGTCAACATAGCCAGCGCGATTGCTATGGTAGCGCAGGTAATAGGCGTGCTCCCACACATCACAAGCCATCAGAGGCTGCACGCCCGGCACAAATATATCCTGGTGACGCTGCACGCCGAATATGCGCAGCAGTCCGCTCACGGGGTCCAGTCCCAGAACCCCCCATCCACTCCCCTGCACTCCAAGAGTCACCGCACGAAAAATCCGCTCAAACCCCTCCATACTCCCGAAGGATGCGTTGATCGCACTCGCCAGTGTTCCGACCGGTGTCTCCTGCTGCTCCGGACTGAGACTCTTCCAGTACAAACAATGCAACACATGCCCCCCAAGATTGAAAGCAAGCTGCTCCATAGCGCTCGGTGCCAGCTCTGCCGCCAAATCTCCTTTCGCAATGCGGCGCAACACCCCCGCTGCCGAATTTGCTCCCGCCACGTACGCCGCGTGATGCTTGTCATGATGTAGCAGCACCGTTTCTGCATCCAATACCTCAGACAAGTCCTCCGCTGCATAAGGTAACGGGGGCAGCACATACTCCCCGTTCTCGTACCCACAGGTGGTTTCTTTTTCGTCCATGATACGGGGTATGACTTCTCTCATGTCTCCCCGCGTTCAAGATTTGTTGTTTTGATCTTTGACAAGGCGAATTTCTAAGGAGACTCCGTCTTATTTTCTCGTGCGACACGCCAGTTCCCCAGGCGTTTAATCCCGGCACGCCGGATCCATTGTCAACACAGTCACGTTATCTGCCTCTGGCAAGGCCAACGTACGACAGGCTTCCACCAGCTCGGCTGCTAATTGATTGCCGCGCCGCATGAATACTTGGCGGACACTCTCTCGCAAAGGACGTGTAAAAAGTATTTCATCCACACCATCGCTTGCCAGCAGAATACGATCCCCCGGAAGCAGCAGGTACGGTATCGGCGGCGCGTCAATCAGCGGCATCTTTTCTCCCGTTACGGCCGAACGCAACGTATGAGCCTGCGACATCATCAATCGAGTCCCCTCAAAATCTTTCACAAGAAGATCCCCATATATTTTCCGCATCGAGTGGTCCTCATTAAGCCGTAACAAGCGCCCCGCCCTCCATACCACCAAGGGAGAATCCCCCACACTCACCCACCACATGACACCATCTGCCACATAAGCCGCCAAAAGCGTACAACCACCATATGCATCCAGACTCGACAGCTTCTTTCCAACCTCATCGTTTGCATGAAAGAGCGCAGCTTTCAGGCGACCCGGGATGTCAGAAGGCGATTCTTCTTCCTCGAAAAAGTCGGCAAAAGCCTCACAAGCCGTATGTGCCGCCATCGCCCCATAATCATGTCCCCCCATCCCGTCGCACACAAGCGCCAATGTTGCATGTGGGTAGTGCCGCACAAGGTGAGCATCTTCCATTCTTATCCGCTTTCCTATCCACTCTGCAATACAAACTTTCACCGACTGTCCTTATTACCACATGCTCCCCCGCAGTTCAAGTCAAAATCTCAAGGCAAATGCGCATTGTGCGGCGCAAAGAGGAAGAAACATTGAGCAAACTCTACGAATGCATGAGGTAAGAAAATGACAAAAAGAAAGCCCTCTTTTTGACTCAGTCTCTTAGTAAGGTCTTGCAAATGCCACCAAAATACCATGCTGCCTGTTGATCATTTATTTTAAGTCGTTACAGATGATAATGAACGACGGCTGCTCCTTCGAGGGTGAGAATACCAGCTAACTTCGATGGAAACACGTCCCTCACCGTCCTGAGACCGGTGCATCACTTACATTGACTTTTGATATTGTACTTCTTGCAAACGTCTCGGATGCAAGAATAAAAAACCTTCTGAGTAAATAGCACCGTTGGCTCCAAAGGAGAGGAATGCAGAAATTCAGCCACGGGGCTTTTGACCGCTCGCAAAACAAAAAGGCTTCCGGCGCGGCAAAGATAACCGCCACGCCGGAAGTCGCACATTACAGCACCTGGAAAGACTCAGAAAGAGAAGACGCCTTGTACGCCGAAGACGTTAGCATCCCGACAGGCACGATAGGCGGGGTTGTGGATGTATTGGAAATGCGGTACGAGTTTGAAATAATCCGTAAGCTGCAGGCTGTACATCACTTCCAGAACGTTCTCGCGGCTGTGTCCCTGCTCGCCATCCTCGCTTTCATACGGCGTCTGAGCTTTGAAAACACCCCATGAAATGCCGAGAAAATCGTCCTCTCGCGCGGGGATGAGATGCAGGTTTGTGCCAATCGAAAACTCTGCCGCACCGCCAAGCTCCTGCTTCGCTCCAAACCCGGTGCGCAGATAAAACGTCGCGCAATCGGTCGGAGAATACTCTGCACTACCGACGAGCCCCGCATTACGACGGTGAACATCGCCCTGCTCTGTTTCTTCATCCGCCATGGTGAAGAATGGGTTGAGACGCAGCACCAGCTTGCCGTCGCAGGCGATGTGCCCGTACTCCCCCACCACGCAATAACCATCGCTCCCGTCACCAAAGGGGTTATAGCCCATGGAAATGCCGGAACGCGAGACTGCCGCCATCACATAGTTTTTCGGATTGAGTTCCACCTGCAAGACGGCGCCGAGGTTGCTGTCGTAGAGCGGAAGAATGGTGGAATTGACGAATCCGGAATTCACAAAGCTCGAGAAGGTATCATTGGCTATACCCACAGCATCAAAGTAATTGGTGAGATTCACCATGCCGGCGATCATGCAGGCGCGCCTGCCCGCGAAGTAATGCATGAGCGCTACCTCCGGCAGGTACAAGTTGTGCGCTCCCATGATGTCCGGGTGCACGCTCGTGGAAGCGCCGAAGCCCTCCGCGTACGTTCCCCCACCATTGGAGCGCACGGTGCTTGGATCGAGTCCCCATGAGCCGGAGACTTCGATACGCAGCCATGTGCCACCATTCTGCTCATCCTGGAGAAGCCTCTGATTGAGCTGACCGTGCAGGAGGATGAGATTATTGTTGCCATGAGTACCGGCGGTGGCGCGGTGAGTGCCCCAGTAGCCATAGGCTACATCAACGCCCCATTGCGTGCCGTATTTTTCATGGGCTCTTACCTTGTACGCGGGGTCTCCATCCTCAGGATTGAACATATTGATGTCCTGGAGTATGTCTCCTGCCTGAGGCTTTGAGTCGTCCGCTTGAATCATCCCCGGTGCGGTCAGAAGCCCGACCAGAGCTGTCGCGATTATGTTCGTTTTATTCATTGGTTTTGTCGTTGGATGGAAGAGAGTCCGAAGGTCGTTTACTTTTCTTCTTCGTGCTTCCTGTGGCAGCAGCAGTGATTGCCATCAGAGCATTTCCCGCCACAGCTGCAGCCGCCCGGACAACTGCCGCAGCCTTTCTTGCGCAGGCAGCTGATGATTGCCAGAGTCCCCGCCAGGGCGAGGAGGATGATGAGAATAATGTCTCCTGTGTGCATCTTCAAATTAGGGTTACTTGTCAGAAACGGCAGACGCTCTGCGACGCAGAAGCAAAGAGAGAATAAAGACTGCCAACACGCATGCCACCATCTGTCCTGTGGAGAAGATTCCCGTGCTGACCCATGTTCCAAACTGGTACACCAGCAACGCCACGACGTAGGCCCACGCACACATATAGCCAATGGCGAACCATGTCCAGATGCCACTGTTCATTTCACGGCGAATGGCCCCACAAGCGGCGAAGCACGGCGCGCAAAGAAGGTTGAAGAGCATGAAAGAGAGGGCGCTGAGTGAGGTAAAAGCTCCGGCGGCCTGAATCTCTGCCGCAACACCGGTAGCTTCCTCATCTTCCTCTACTCCAAAGATCCAGGACAGAGCACGCATGTACCATGCCTGAGCCTCCTCCCCCGGCTCCCCCTCACTTTCCGGAACCTCCTCATCAACACGTTCCACCGGCACAGCCGCCCGAACATGAGGATCCGCCTGCAGGAGGAGCATGGTGAGAGCGCTCATGGCATTGCACTTCGGGAGCGTCGCACTAACGGGCAGCTCGTCCTCCTCTCCATTCGGCTCAGCAGTTTCACTCACCTGAGCCTCAGCCGACGCCTCTTCTGCCTTTTCTCCGCTGCCGGCATACAGAACCCCGAAAGTTCCAACGACATTTTCCTTGGCCACGAGCCCGGTGACCGTCGCGACGGCCGGTCGCCAGTCACCCCAGCCGAGCGGAGAAAAGATGGGCGCAAACTGGTGCCCCACATCTGCCAGCATGCTCTGCTCCACAGCGGCTTCATCCTCCGCGGTGTTGAGGAATTTCAGATTCCATGTGTAATTGCTGGCAAACCAGATGATTGCCGAGGCGAGGAAAATAATGGTGCCGGCCTTCCGCACAAATGCCTTGCACCGTTCCATCGCACGCAGATTGATATTCGTGCCGCGCGGCGTATGGTAGGCGGGCAATTCCATGACAAACGGCGTATAGCCCCCGGCGAACATATGCGTTTTGCGCAGGATAAGCCCGCCTAAAATCACCGAGGCAATGCCGGCGAAGTACGCAATGGTAGCAATCGTCGCATTCTGTCCTACCACCGCCCCGATGAGGGCAATGATCGGCAGTTTTGCACCGCAGGGCACGAAGGTGGTGAGCATGATAGTCATGCGACGATCTTTTTCATTCTCAATCGTTCGAGTGGCCATTACCCCCGGCACGCCGCAGCCCATAGACACCAGCAGCGGAATGAAGGATTTGCCGGAAAGGCCAATGCTGCGAAAAATGCGATCCATCATGAATGCTACACGGGCCATGTACCCGCAATCTTCCAGCAAAGAGAGCAGAAGAAAAAGCACCGCCATCTGCGGCAGGAAACCCAGCACCGCGCCCACACCTGCCACGATGCCGTCACTCACCAGCGAGCTGAGTTGAACGCTGCAATCCAACCCCACGCGCCCCAGCAAAGCCACCCCAACGCTTATCACACTGAGCGCCACGAGCCACAGCAGATATTCCACACGTCCGGCGCGACCATCCAATTTCAGCGGTCGGACTCCGACACGCCGCGGCACGCTGCCATACTGATTCGTATGCGCCGTACCATGGAAACAGAGGCAGGCAAGCAGCATGAACCCGTTAGCCACGTAGAGCGCCCCCATGATTATGCTGTGCAGAATTTCCGGCAGATGGGGGCACATGTACTCCAGCAAGAACGGCGCAATTGCCAAATACAGCCAGGAGCCATTCAATCCTATGTCATGCAATCTCCGCAATGTCACAGGGAAGGCAAGACACATCGCCAATACAGCTGCAAACATCGTCAAAGCTTCCGTCCCGGCAGGCTCCGTACCGATAAACCCGGCCAACCAACCTCCCACCACCGGACCGAACAAAACGTCGTTCGCCCAATCCGTTCCCCACGCCCCCACGGTGCCAATGGAGATAGAGTAGATCGCCCACATAACCAGCACAAAAATGCCCAGACCCCATACGCGGTGGGTGAGCACGCGATCCAGTTTCTCTGAGAAATTTTCCTGGACGGCTCCCGTGCCTCGAACCTCTGCCATGAAGGAGCAGATGGCATCGTAACGGCCGGAAGCAATGATGGAAGCAATATCGTCCTCAAGCTCTTGCTCAAGCTTCAGCCGTTTTTCTTCGATGAAGTGCAGATCCACCACTTCCAATCCTTCCAACGCGCGCGGGTCATTCTCAAGCATCTTCACTGCCGCCAATCGGCTGCAACTGTATTTTACGCGCAACGCACTGATTGCCTCCTCAACCACTTCACTGAATTGCAGAGGCGTCGGCGCCGCAGTCGGCGGCTCCATCAGCAAGTCGATCAAATCCACCAGCCCTATGTGATGCAGCGCACTCACCTTCACCACCGGACAGCCAAGATGTCTGCTCAGAGCCTGCGCATCAATTTTCTGTCCCTTCTGTTCTGCAAGATCAATCATGTTCAACGCTACCACCACAGGAAGCCCCGTCTCCATGAGCTGCGATGTCAAATACAGGTTACGTTCCAAATTGGTCGCGTCCACCACATCCACCACCAAATCCGGTTTCTCATCCAGCAGGTACCTGCGCGTCACTACCTCCTCCGGCGAGTACGGAGAAAGAGAATAGATGCCGGGCAAATCGAGCAGCTCAATATCTTCGTGCTCTTTCAGGTGTCCTGTCTTACGCTCCACCGTCACTCCCGGCCAATTCCCCACATATTGGTTCGCCCCCGTAAGTTCGTTGAAGAGCGACGTCTTCCCGCTATTCGGATTCCCCGCTAATGCAATTCTTCGTTTCATATTAGTTAAGACTAACTTTTAAATAAAATAAAAATTTCCTTTTCATGCCATGACGATGCACGCCGCTTCGGCCTTGCGCAACGACAATTCGTAGCTCCGAACCGTCACCTCGATCGGGTCTCCAAGCGGCGCGACCTTCCGAACCGTCACCTGTGCCCCCTTAGTCAGACCCATATCAAGTAGCCGCTGTCTGAGCGCGCCTTTTCCCCCAATTTTTTGTACGCGGAGACTTTCACCCGCTGACATTTCTCTGAGTGTTTTTTGTGCTTGCATGGCCTTTCATCCCGCTATCCAAGCGGCTTCGAACGGATATTAGTGACGACTAACTAATTTGTCAAGATCTTTTTTGTTTTTTCTGCAGTTCCTTCTTACATCGGATTCCGTGAGTATTTTACCGTAAAAACGATACACACACAGAGAAAAAAATCAAACGGGTTCAAGACAGAGACGCCGCAAGGCAGCGAGGTCCTGCCGCACACCGGCACCGGGAATGGTAAGATAATTGCCAGTCATAAGCGCGTTGGCGCCAGCGGCAAAGATGTCGTACTGCCGCTCTTTGAGCACACTGACACGTCCGCCACAAATGCGAAGAGTGGCAGCAGGAAGCATATGTCGGAAGAGGGCAATGATCCGCAAAGCCTCCTCAGGGGGCATGACTGGCTGGTGCGCCAGAGGTGTGCCGGGATGTGGGTAAAGGAAGTTAATGGGCACGTTGTCGATTCCTTCTCGGCGCAGTTCCGCAGCGAAACAAACACGATCCTCCCATGATTCTCCCAGACCGAAGAGTCCCCCGCAGCAAACAGAAAGGCCTTCCTGTTTGGCTTGATGGACAGTTTCAAGGCGGGAGCGCCACGTTTGCGTGGTGCAGACATTAGGGTAGAAATGCTCACATGTTTCAAGATTGTGGTGAAGGCGGCTTAGGCCTGCACGTTTGAGACGCTCAATGGCTTCGTGACGAAGCCGACCGAGTGAGCCACAAATCAGGGGACGCCCTGCTTTCCCTTCTGCTGAACGTGATTCGATGAACTGCGCAAGACTCTCCACGTCGGCATCGGTGAGAGCACCACCCGATGTCACAATCCCGCAACGGGCTACGGGAAATTCCTCCCATGAAGAGACGATCTCCTCGAGCTCCTCCCTACTCTTGAAAGGATACTTCTGAATCTGTGTCGAGTTAAAACCACTTTGAGAACAGAAGCGGCAATTCATGTTGCAGTTGCCACTCTTGGCATTGATAATGAAACAGAGCTCCACCTTGTTGTCGAAGAAATGTCGACGGAGTTCGGACGCGCTCAGAAAAAGCTCATCCTCCGGCAAGTCAAGCAGCTGTAACGCCTCCTCCCTCGATAATCCACCGGACTCTAAGACACACCGAACACGTTCTAACATACGGCGAAGTTTCTAGCATATCCGAGCTCAATTGTAAATGCAAAACCAAACATATGCAACGCTTGAAGCATTGCGTATTTCGTGCTATGATGAACGCGTCATGAGTAGCAGAGCACCCCGTCATGTCGTGATCTTGGGCAGCACCGGCAGCATTGGAACCAGTGCACTAAAGGTTGCAAGAAACCTGCCAGAACACATGAAAGTTGTCGGTCTCGCTGCAGGAAACAGTGTTGAGGAACTCGCGAAGCAGGCACGCGATTGGAGCGTGCAGCACGTGGGCATTGGAAACCCTGCGAAAGGAGCTGAGCTCCGCAAATTATTGCCACCAAGCGTGCAGGTACATGTGGGAGAAGAAGGGCTTTGCGAGCTGGCCGCTCTGGAAGAAGCGGACACTGTCCTGACCGCCATCGTCGGCACCACGGGACTCCGCCCCACTTTGTGTGCTATCGAATGCGGGAAAGACTTAGCAATCGCCAGCAAAGAAATCCTGGTCATGGCGGGAGAGCTGGTCATGCGCAAAGCAGCAGCAGCAGGCATTCAGGTGCTTCCGGTAGACAGTGAGCACAACGCCATCTTCCAATGTCTGCAAACGCATGGAGGACGGGTGGACGAGGTTCGGAGGTTGATACTCACTGCCAGTGGAGGTCCTTTCCGAAACATGCCAAAAGAGGCGTTGTGCGGAGTTTCCCCGGAACAAGCACTCTGCCATCCCACATGGAAAATGGGGCCCAAGATTACCATCGACTCTTCCACACTTTTTAACAAAGGATTAGAAATGATTGAGGCTCGCTGGCTCTTCGGATTGCCCATTGAACAGGTGGACGTACTTATCCACCCCCAGAGCGTGGTGCATTCTCTCGTGGAATTTCGAGACGGTTCATTGTTGGCTCAGCTGAGCTGTAGTGACATGTGCTTCCCTATTCAATACGCTATCACCTATCCAAAACGCGTCCCGGGAGGGTTGAAACAACTTCGTTTGGAGGAACTTGTGGATCTGCATTTCGAACTGCCCAGAGAAGAGGATTTCCCTGCTCTCAGGTTAGCAAGGTTGGCCGCAACGACAGGCGGCACCATGCCTGCCATGTACAACGCTGCCAATGAAGTTGCCGTACAAGCCTTCATGAAGAGGGAACTGAGTTTCCCCGGTATCTGGAAAACCGTGGAGGAAGTGCTAAGCAGGATACCCACTCGCTCCTACGGAGAAAATCTGGAAATCATCTTAGAGGACGATGCGAGGGCAAGAGAGACTGCAGAAGAGATCATTCGATCCCACTGAATGCCGTCCGGAAGGAATAAAACCCTCTGCTACACAGGGCGCAATTCCACGACTGAGCGCTCCCAGTCCACTGAGTGGAAGGCCACAGACAAACGCGAGCCTACTTGAGGCATACCGTTCTTTCCCCTCAAACGGCGTCCATTGCGACTTTTTGAGCGTACAAACTCAGCGGGAATGTAGCCACGCAGGTGGAAATCCTCCAGATCCACCGCAACCCCATGTCCCCACACGCCAACCACAACCGCAGAAAAAACGGGTGGAGGCTCAGTAAAGGAGAGCTGCTGAATATATGCAAACAAGCGGCGACGCGTTGCCTCGGCCTCCGCTGCAGCAGAAATGCGTTCCGTCCTGGAGATATGCTCGGCCAGACGTCTGCAAGCCTCCATTGGAAAAACAATCTCTTTCTTCTCAATTCCACACACGACGAGCAGCGAGCGATGCACCACGAGATCTGCGTAGCGGCGAATCGGACTTGTAAAATGGCAATAATCAGGCGTGGCGAGTCCGAAATGTCCCACGGGATGGGTATCGTAACATGCTCGAGCCATAGTTCGCAGAAGAGCAATCTTTAACAGAGTTTCATCCGGATGATCGGTAATCGCATGCAGGGCTTTGTTAATTTCTTCACGGGAAGGGATAGGAGAAACAGAAATATCATATGAACGCAGGAGACGCACGAATTCCACCCATTGATCTGTCTGCGGCTCGGTGTGAATTCGGAAGATGGTAGGAATAGATGCGGCGCGCAACATGCGGGCAACCTGTTCATTGGCGGCAACCATGAACTCCTCAATCACACGGTGGGATTCATCGCTCTGCAACGTTTCAACCCCGATGGTCTCACCTACATCACTCACGAGCACCCGTAACTCAGGTACATCCAAATCTAACGCGCCTGCCTCCATGCGTCGCATCCTCATCAGCGCGGCCAACTTTGCAGCGTTTCTCAACATCCCATCCACACGAGCATCACCCAAACTCGTTCCCTCGTTGATCAGTTTCTGAAATTGCGGATAAGCAATGCGCTTGCAGGAACGAATCACAGCTCGTGCCACACGACACCCCTGCACTCTCCCCTGTGTATCAAGACGGATAAGACACAACACCGTAGGTCGATCCTCTCCCGGCACCAGACTGCATAAATCATCGCAGAGGCGCTCCGGCAACATGGGCAAAACCCGTGCCGGAAGATAGGTTGAATTACCCCGGCGTTGAGCTTCGGCATCCAGTGCGGAACCGGGACGTACATAGAAACTCACGTCGGCAATATGCACGGCAAGCTCCCATCCCTGCCGCTCCGGGAGACGACGCAGACAAATAGCATCATCAAAGTCTCGCGCGTCCGGAGGGTCGATGGTTACCACGCACTCTTCGCGCCAATCCTCTCGAGTTGCGTACTCTGTTGCAGACAACTCATGGGACAGAGCTTCCGATTCCTGCAAAACCTCAGGCGTGAACTCGACACGAAGCGCAAAGCGGCTGATAACAAAACGCTCCACAGTCTGTGGATCTTCTTCTCTGCCGATAATCTCCACAACACGTACCCGCACTGGCGTCTCCTTTCCTGTATATGGCTGCAACGGCTCGACACGCACAAGAACTCCATGCTCCGGAAACGCACAGAGAAACTCCGTCGGCAGCATCATCGCCGGAGCATTCACGCCATCCCCACATATGACGGGCGTCTCTCCCTGTCGGACTTGATATAAGCCAATCCAATCAGTACGACAACGATCAAGCACCTCTGCAACGCGGGCAGAGGCAGTGCCACGATACTCGTGCCTTTTTATGTGATGCTTGCGCCGAACCCCGGGGAAATTCCCCACATAAGCCATCACACGATCACCGGCCAAAGCCCCGAGAGAACAGAAATCATCAATAGGATACCTCCCTTTGAGATTCGGAGACGAAAGAGCAGCCGGTGAGAAGAAAAGCTGACGATTATGCACGCACACCATACCTTCCACGAGGAGTTTGGCAGAGTGAAGAACCGCACCGGCATTCCGTCGTTTCGGGTTCATAGTGGGTACGGCATCAAAAGCCTGAGCGTGCTTTTGCCGCATCCCAGAAGCTTCGTTTTTTTATCATCTGCTCCATGGTGCCGTCGCCCAGCTTATCCGGAGAGCAATAGCGGATGAGCTTGGCAAGTTTCTTAGCCCAAAGACGCAAGTTCACATCAGCATTTCCACTCTTTTTGTACGCCTCAGCAGAAACCAGCATAGCTGAAGTACGATTACTATCCTTGCAGGCCATCAGCAGGCGATTGCGTCGGGCATCTCGGATCGTCAGTTCTACGCGCACATCACCTCGTGCAAGCCTGCCAACCACATCGGTGACACCGGGGATTTTGACGAAGTGCCCACCCAGACCGGAAAGTACGCGCAGCCCCGGACGTTGGGGGCTGAAATGTACCAATGCAATATCCACACGCACATCGCAATCTTGCGGAGAATCCACTAGTTTCCAATTTGACCCGGTAGCGGCATTCCCTTCCTCTATCGCTTCCCCCACATACTTTGTGATATAATTGTGCATCTGCGGCACCATCAGCGGCGCAAGTTCAGGCTGAGCCGCTTGCACTCTCGAGATATCGAGTGGAGCCACGTAGAGTTTTCCTTCCTTCTGAGAGCGGAAGGGGTTACCTCCTCCCCAAAACCACACGCCGTCCAATGCCACCTTGGGGTTACGCGTAAGAGCTACGTTGTAAAGGCCGCTTTCCGATTGCAACTGACTTTGCTGCCACACACAACTGGGGAACAGCAAAGAAACAACAAGGAAGCAAGCTATGGCAGAAAATACTTTTCGCATGCCGGTAACCATAACAATTCCCGGGATGATAAGCAAGCAGAATTTACGAACGAAGTAGCTCGCGGGTGATCTCTCCCCCGGCATCTCCTGATCCGGGACCGAGCTCAACGAGGAAGTCGGCACAAGCCAGTACACCAGCATGGTGTTCAATGCATAAAATCGTGTGTCCGGCATCGCGAAGCCGATAAATTGCCCGCAACAACATATCAACCTCGTTAAAATGCAAACCTGTCGTTGGTTCGTCCAGCACAAGCAAGAGCTTTTCTCGTTCCACGGAACGCGCTTGTCGCGGTGTGGCTTTCGCGAGGTGCGAAGCAATACGGATGCGTTGCGCTTCGCCTCCAGAAAGAGTGGAAGAAGCACGGGAAAGCTGTAAATATCCAAGACCCACTTGCTGCATGGCACTCAAAATCGCTGCAGCAGCGGGTATAGATTCGAGGAACCCCCGCGCCTCATCCACCGTGAGATTCAATATTTGAGCGATTGACCGACCTCGCCAGGTCACCTCCAGCGTTTCGCGATTGTATCGCGCACCTTTACAAGCATCACAAGGAATGAGAAGATCTGAGAGAAAATTCATATCCACCTGCAAAAAACCGGTTCCCGCGCAGCGCTCGCAGCGACCACCCCGCACTCCAAGGGCAAAGCGTGCCGGAGTGTAGCCACGAGTTCGGGAGAGAGGAAGTTTTGCATAGAGAGGACGCAGCACATCCAACAGACCACTTGCCGACGCAGGCGTGGAGCGTGGAGAAACTCCAAGGGGGCTCTGATCCACAACAACGGCTCGGAAAATAGAAGCGGCACCGGTGAGATTGCCAGCTTTGAGTGCCGGAAGGAGACACTCATGCACCAGAGTACTTTTGCCGGATCCGCCGGGACCGGAAATGCACGTGAAGGCCTGTAGAGGAAAACGAAAATCAAATCCTTTCAGGTTCCGCGCGCTGACATGGCGTAATATTGCCCAGTGGAGCGACTTTGCATTCAATGGCTGGGTTCGAGCAAAATGCCGACGTCCAGAAAGCCATGCGCCCGTCGGCGAATTCGGGTCGACTGCGATCTGAGACGGTGTTCCGGTCGTAAGGATTCTACCTCCTTTTTCCCCACTGCCGGGGCCCATCTCCACAACCCAATCGGCACTGCGAATCACATCAGCATCATGCTCCACAACGAGAATTGTGTTACCTCGATCACGCAGTCGTTTGAGAACTGAAATGAGTCGAGCTGTTTCAGAGGTATGCAGACCGATAGTAGGTTCGTCTAAAATGTAAAGGACGCCGGAGAGTCCCCCGCCGAGTTGACCAGCAAGACGAGCCCTTTGCAACTCGCCCCCTGACAACGTGGAAGCCGGACGAGAAAGGCTCAGGTAAGAAAGGGAAAGTTCCTCCAGGTAGTGCAACCGTGTTCGCAGAGCATCACATGCCGGACGCAACGCTTCACAATACGCTGTCGGCAGATCGAGATGTTCAAAAAGTTCCATATTCTGTGCAACAGTGAGGCGACAGAAATCCCCGAGGCTGAGTTCCTTCTTGCCAAAAGGAAGCGTTACCGCAAGGGCAACGGGATTCAGTTGCATTCCATTGCAGGCGGGGCATGTCACCCACACCCCTTTCTCTTCCTCAATACGACCACGCCCCTCACACTTCTCACAAGCCCCACTCGGAGAGAAAGGAGAGAAAAGTTCCGGTGAAAGATCAGGCAAAGAGAAGCCCGTACGCTCGTTGCGAAAGCTCGTGTAGTAGCTGAACAACTGTGGTTCCTCCTCTCCGGCCCTCTGCACGAGTACGCGTATTTCGTGCGGCGAAAAGCGTAAAGCGTTTTGTAAAGAATCCGCAAGACGCGAAGCACTGCTCTGCTTCAGGATGAGACGATCAATCACCAGCTCACATTGAGCCGTCGGTTCCAAAGTTTCCTTCTCCAAGTCATCCAACTCTGCCAGGCGTCCATTCACCCGCAAGCGCAGATAACCGGCCTTGCGAAGTGAAAGGATTGTGTGCTCACTTTGCTCGCTCCCCGGGGCGCCACCGGACAACGGAGCAAGTAACGTGAGACGAGTCCCCTCCCCAAGCTCCATGAGGGCAAGCTCCATCTCATCCACACTCATTCGTTTAAGTCGTTCCCCAGTGACTGGGTCATGCGGACAACCGATGGCTGCGTAGATGACACGCAAATAATCCAGCGCTTCAGTGATTCCCCCAAGCACAGCTCGAGAAGAGGCGTGCGGCACCCCCTGCTCCAGACACAAAGCCGGAGGAAGCCCCTCAATGCTATCCACTTGTGGTCGTTTGGAGCGCGCAAGCATACGTTGCGCCCCTGCGGACAGACAATCCAAAAAACGCCGTCTGGATTCAGCAAAGAGCGTATCACGTGCCAGCGTACTCTTGCCAGAGCCACTCGGTCCAACCAACACCGTGATCTTTCCGTTAGGAAGTGTGAGATCGATATGCTGCAAGGTGTTCTGTGAAGCCCCTCTAATAAAAATGTCCATCGAATCGCACTGAGAAAATCAAGAAGCAAAATTTATTTGAGGAGAAATCCCTCATGCACGGCCCCGGGGTCCAGGAGTAATTTTTCAGCGCGGCAATCTCCCAATAACCTGCCACTACTGTACACATGCACTTGTCGCTTCGCAATGAGACGTCCACGCAGCTCTCCTCGCAGCTCAACATTTTGAGACATCACTGATGGTGTCACCGTAACACTGGCACCAGAAGGCACACTGAGAGAATCTGCACTTAACTCGCCCGTAACGCGTGCTCTTCCGCGCAATTCGAGTCTCCGAGCTGCACAAAAACGCCCCGAAACCTTTCCAGAAATTACGAGATCTGAACACGTGATATCCAAATGCGAAAGCTCCGCATCCTCCGGGATGACAACATTCCCCAACGTGCGTAGAATGCGGTGCCGAGTGCCCGAGCGCAACACATAGGGGGTTGTTTCGAAATGTGCGCGACAATGGACACATTGTGCGGAAAGAGCAGCCGCTGGAATTTGCGAGGACTTGCCGCAGACGGGGCAGACCACATCCCGCATCGGCACCTTCACCCTCTCCTCTCTGTGCACCTGAGGCGCAAAGGAAAAACCCCTCTCTCGTACACGCTCAACTCCGTAACAAGAGTCCTCCTGCACGAGGAGTGGCTGGGGTCTGTATCCAGAAGCACTCAGCGACGGCTCGGGGTGAGTCATCCCAAAAGGTTGGGTGTGTCATCCTCCGGCTCCGGAGTAGTACGCTTTGCATTCCTCCTGGGTGCAGGCGTAGAAGCATGACTCGCCGGAAGAGGAGCTGTGATTGTGCCTACAGTGCAGTGCCCAACAAAGACGGCACCTTCCTGAATTGAAATCTTCTCAGCCGTAACATCGCCAGCCAACTGGGCAGTGGAGGAAAGCTCTACACGGTCCGTCACAATGACATCACCAATGACCTTGCCGTGGATAATAGCACTCTTGGTACGTATGGCTGCCTTGTGCTTTTCATCGGATTGAATCGTAGCATTGGCGCCGACAGTGAGGACACCCTCAGAGGTGATTTCTCCTTCCACAACACCATCCACTAAAAGGTCATCCGTGAAGCGCAATGTCCCCACAACGGTCACATCCTGGTTGAGCACATTGCGAGTGGAAGAAGAGGGAGTACCGGGAGAAGCCTCCCCAAAGGGGGAAGAATCGCCTTCCTGGGGAACGTAATAATCGGCGCCTTCCTTCGCGGTGGAAGAGTCGTCATTGCTAAGAGTCCCCCATTCCTCGGGCACCTGTTGTTTGTAGGAGGTTTCACCCGGATTTATATCTGTTTTTTTTGGTGTGTAAAACATACTTTTCTCAGCGTTAAATGCTTATAAAATAACGGACCTGCGTTCGCCGCTTGAATCCATCCTACCCTGCAATGATTGATTTGTCCATCCGAAAGTGCGTCTCATCTAAGTTTTTTTACGCAAATTGAAATTGCGGGAGGTCAGAGAAGCGCCTAAATTCAAGCTCGAGCAAAATAAATAACAGCAATACCACCGAGAAGGGGAAGACAAACCGCGTCGCTGTAGCCGACACCCGTGAGAAGATTGCACATTGTTTCATAGCGCGGGAATCGTTCGATACTCTCGCCAAGATAAGAGTATGCAGGCTGCGAGGAAGTGAGTAAGTTAGCAAAGCGAGGAAGGACGTAATGGAGGTAAAAACGGTACGGCATGGAGACGATCCCATCAGGGATGCCAAAGTCAAGGATGAGGAGATGCCCTCCTGGGCGCAGGACTCGACGAAATTCTTGCAATGCGGCAGTATAATCCGGCAGGTTACGAAGGCCAAATGCTATGGTCAAGGTGTCAAAACATGAGGACGGCAGGGGGAGATGCATGGCATCTGCACAAATCGTACGCCTCACCCCACGACGACGAGCTATCTCCAGCATGGGTTCACAAAAATCGACACCAAGCACTTCCACTTCAGGCAACTCTCGTTGGATATCCAACGCTAGGTCCCCTGTTCCTGTGGCTACATCCAAAAGTGAGGACGGCTTCCAATCCGCCACCAACTCCACAGCCCGGAGCCTCCATAAAATATCCATCCCAAAGGAGAGGATATGATTCACAGCAACGTAGCGCGCAGCGATCCTGCTGAATACAGAGTGCACAAAATCTGCGCCAGGCGCCATCTCAAGCAGAAAGATGAGAAATGATAGCCTGTCCGAAAGCACGGGTGCCCAGCATCGTAGCATTGTCCCGCTGCTCTGCAAGGTCGGCAGTAACCTGCCCCAGAGCAATCGTCTTTGCAAGCGCTCTCTCCAGAGCATCAGCCGCCCGTCCCCAACCTATATAACGCAACATCATTGCCGCGGAGAGCAGGAAAGAACTTGGATTCACCACATCCTTCCCCGCCAGTGCCGGGGCCGTGCCATGGGTTGCCTCAAAAATCGCATGCCCAGTAACGTAATTAACATTCGCACCGGGTGAAATACCGATACCACCTACCTGCGCAGCGAGTGCATCAGAACAATAATCACCATTAAGATTCAAAGTAGCGACGACAGAATGATCCGCAGGGTGCAGCAAGATTTCCTGAAGGAATGCATCGCAGATGCAATCTTTGACCACCAAACCACCGGGAAGTTGGACCCACGGACCGCCCCCTATGGGATGAGCACCGAATTCCCTCTTAGCTAACTCATAACCCCAGTCACGGAAAGAGCCTTCTGTGAATTTCATGATGTTTCCCTTGTGAACAAGAGTCACGCTCGGACGATTATTCTGCAGAGCGTAAAGTATAGCGGCGCGAATGAGACGCTCCGAACCCTCACGGGAGACAGGTTTAATGCCAAAACCAGAAGATTTCGGAAAGCGAATTTTAGCTGCTTGCTCGGGGTGCTTCTCTTGAAGCCATGCGTAGAACGCCTGAGACTCTTCGTCCCCTGCGGGAAATTCAATTCCCGCGTAAATATCCTCGGTATTCTCGCGAAAAATCACCATATCGACTTTTTCAGGGTGCCTCACTGGAGACACAATACCATCAAAATAACGCACCGGGCGCACGCAACAATAAAGGTCTAACCCCTGCCGCAAAGCAACATTGAGCGAGCGAATTCCTCCACCGACCGGTGTCGTAAGCGGACCTTTGATCCCCACCAGGCACTCGCGAATCACCGCCAACGTTTCGTCCGGCAGCCATGTATGAAGAATATCAAAGGCTTTTTTGCCTGCGAGTAATTCGCGCCAGACAATGCCTCGCTCCGAACCATATACTTTACTGACTGCCGCATCAATCACGGGACGCGAAGCTTCCCAGATATCGGGGCCACATCCGTCACCGATGATATGGGGGATGACAGGAAAATTCGGCACGTAAAGGCGGCCTTGGGGCAACATCGAAATCTTCTCTTTCGTATCATTCATCGCCAGCACTTATTTCTCCTCTCCGGTAAAATCGCCCTCAGTGTCCCCTCCTGCGGGGACAGATTTTTCTGTTGTCATTTGATGTGCAGTAGAATCACCCACCGGCTCCTTAGACTGCACCGGAGGCGGAGTTGTCGCGCAGTAATAAAACACTGCCGCTACAATTAATGGGGGAAGAATGTAAAAGAGAGGACCATCTTTTTTGCGTGGCTGCCGGTTCTCTCCCGTATCGATTCGCAGTCCCGTGGACTCATTGCGTTTTCTACCTTTCATAACACTCTCTCCTAATGATGACGAAATGGAAGAGTTCACGGCTCCTGAACCATGAACTTGAGCTCACCCTCGCAGGTGACTTCACCATTTACCAAACAACGTCCCTCAGCCACACCGATGGAGCCACGCATCTTCACCAGTCTGGTCTCGATAATGAGGATATCTCCCGGAACAACAGGACGCCGCCACTTCACTTTGTCGCAACTCATGAAGTAGCCAATTTTCCCCTGATTTTCCGGGATGCGTAACATCAGAATTGAAGCGACCTGAGCCATAGCCTCCACTTGCAACACACCGGGCATTACCGGATGGCCGGGGAAATGACCCTGGAAGAATTGTTCGTTCACGGTGACATTCTTCTGCCCGATGCAGCCGTTATCACCCTCGAAACCCAAGATGCGATCTACCATGAGGAAAGGATAGCGATGCGGCAGCAACTTGAGCACTTCCGCGGTATCCAGCACAGCATCACCGGCGGGAAGCACGATGGGCTTAGGACGCATCGCCTCCATGCTCTCATACTTCTTTTGCATAGCCGCAGCCATCTTGGTGTTGATACCGTGACCTGGCATGATAGCGATCACATGCCCAAGGATGCGATGCCCATTCAGGATGAGATCGCCGATGAGATCCATAGCCTTGTGACGGGCGCACTCATTGTGGTGTCGCAGCCCTCCAGCGCAGATGTATTGGTCTCCCTTGATGACGATAGCATTATCCAGTGTGCCGCCCTGAATGAGTCCCTTGTCCAGCAAGGGCTGAATATCCTCGTAGAAACAGAAGGTACGAGCATCTGCCAATTCTTTTTTGTAGATTTCTGGGGTGATCTCGGAAGAGAAATACTGCGTAACCCTCCCTTGCGGACCGACGGCGGTAAGTGAAATGCGGAACTTGCGATCCGGGAGAATCACAATTTCAGAACCACCGGGAGCTTCGACACTTATCGGCTCGCGGATTTCCCATACGGCGCAAGGAGCCTCCTGCTCTACAACGCCCGCCTGCTCGATAAGCTCAACGAAAGGAGCTGCTGATCCATCACAAATCGGCGGTTCATTGGCGTCCATTTCAATGATAGCGTTGTCTACACCCATGCCCGTGAGAGCGGAGAGGATATGTTCCACAGTGTGCACATTCACTGACCCCTCCGCCAGTGTCGTAGCTCGTTCGACCGTCTGTACATTAGCTGCGCTGGCGGCGATGAAGGGTTTATCAGGGAGGTCAATGCGTCTGAATCGCAGTCCGGTGTTCGTCTCTGCCGGTTTAATGGTGAGCTTGACCGCGTTGCCCGTGTGCAGCGAAGTCCCCTGAATGGATGCGCATTTGGTGAGTGTTCTTTGTTTGAGCATATCCTTGTTTGTGCGGGCATTCTACACGATATCAAAACCAATGGAAAGCCAAAAGGCTGGCTATGTACGATAAATTTATCCAGCGCATTGCCTCAAAAATAAAGTCACCGAAGGATTGCCGAAAACAGGGAAAGAGGATTTCCTGAAAGCTTGATGCCTCAAAAATGAAGGAGCCATATCAAACACATATCCCTCAAAATGAGTAAACATGCGAGGATAGAGCTACTTTTTGCGGATTGTCTTTCGGCTGTTAATCAGCATGAAAATGCCGAGGGCTACGTGAAAACGAAAGGCTGCCTCCTCCTCACTCCTTCGCGCCGTGCTCCTGGAGGAGTTTCACAATTTTATTCCGGTAGACTTCGGCTTTATTCTCCTGAGCGATTTGCAAGGCGGTCTTACCCGCTTTATTCTTGATGTTCGGATCCGCCCCGGCATCCAGAAGGACTTGAACGCCACTACTGTCCTTTGTCACGGCCATCATGAGTGCGGTGTTGCCCTCGTTGTCCTGGGCGTTGATGCGGACGCCTCGTTGCATGAGAAGACGCACTGCGTCAGCGTCTCGGCTAAAGTGGCAAGGAAAGAGAGGTGTTCTTCCCTTGGCATCGCGCACGTGTGCATCGGCGCCGACACGAAGGAGCTGGGCAATCGTTTCCGCATCTTTTGCGTAGAAAAGCGGGGGTTGACCGTCCTGGTTGAGCGGCTTGTTCACGTCAACTCCCGCTTCAATAAAGGCGGGTAGCGCACCGGCAATCCTGACAATCATGTACTCGTGCTCGTCTGCAGAGGCAACAACGTTGGCGAGGAGGGAGTTGGCGTTTTCGTCAATTTCATTCGGATTCGAGCCTGTTTTGAAAAATGCATCCAAAGCGTTGGTATTGAACGTTCGATCGTTACTGTGGCTTTTTTTTGCCCACGCCATCAGCTCCGGTTTGAAGCCGTGCTTCTTAAGGATTTGGATGATATCAACGTAGTCCTCGCAGAGTCTGGCGGGAGACCATATATGACCATGGATGGACACGGCCTCGTCCATGAGACGTTCCGTCATGTCTTTCGGGATGCGGGCGCCGAGCTTCAGCAGCGGCTCGATTTTCTCCGGATCCATGAACTTCTCCGTCTCCGAATCCATGAGCTGAAGTTCACCGGGGTCGATTCCCTTTTCCTTGAGCAGCTCCACGATCTCCACGGCTCCTTCCTTCATCGCGAGACTCATCGCGGAGGTTTCTCCGCATTTCACGGTCGGATCCACTCCGGAATCCAGAAGCCGCTTAGCAATCTTGGGGCCGCAAATGCCGTTGACCATGAGGGTGGTCCATCCGGTGGTCCCCGTATTTTCACCTTTCGCCAGAGGATCGGCGCCGGCATCCAGCAGCATGAGCGCCAGCTTCTCTCGTCCGGCGGGGGATATCTCCTCTGGGAGTTCCTGAGCCAGGATGTCCTTGGGTACGTCCGCCCCCGCCTTGAGCAGCAGCTCCACCATGCGCAAGATGTCCGTTTCCTCCCTCTTGCTCCCAGAGACAGGCTCGCCTTCTTCCGTGAAGGTACCACACATGCCTTCTTCCCCGTGATCTTCCCCGTAGATCACATAATAGATGACTCCCTTTCCCTCGGAATCTTTGGCATGCACATCGGCCCCGGCATCCAGCAGACGCTCAGCAATCTTGGGTACCCCAATGCCGTTGACCATGAGGGAGGTCTTCCCGCTTTCACTTTTTGCCAATGGGTCGGCGCCGGCATCCAGCAGCATGAGCGCCAGATTTTCCCGTCCGGCAGGGGATATCTCCGGGCGCAGTGCACCCCGAGCCAGGATGTCCTTGGGCACGTCCGCCCCCGCCTTGAGCAGCAGCTCCACCATACGCAGGATGTCCGCTTCCGCCTTCTTGTTTACAGTACCTATGGAGCCCCCGCAAACAGCGTAATAGATGACGCCATTCCCCGCAGAATCCTTGGCATGCACATCGGCCCCGGCATCCAGCAGACGTTTCACAATCTCGGTGCGATACGTAGCATTTTTCCTCATTGCGGAACTGGTGGTTGCCATCAGCGGGGTCATGCCGTAGGGTTCCTCTTGATCGTCTTTCGCCTTTTTACCCGGTATGTTGGGATTCGCTCCGCGGGCAAGGAGCAGTTTCACATCGGGGAGGTCAACCTCGTTTGCTGCTTGGTGAAGAAGCGTTGCAGAGTTTCTATACGCCACAGCTTGATCATTGTAGTATATATCAACACCCAAAACGTTGTGTCCGAGTGCCTCCGAACTCACGACAACAGGCAATGCGTTCACATCGGCCTTAGCTCCGGCGTCAATGAGAGCGAGGATAAAACTTGCGCTTGTGTTGTTCTCGTCATCCTTCTTCGTCGCCTTTTCCAGAATTTTGTCCGGATCCTGGAGCGGCGCGCCCGCCTTGAGGAGCGTTCGCAGCATGGCTCCGTCGCCCTTGTTGATGACCTCCTCCATAAGCTTTTCGTTCTTGGCATCCAGTCCGGCGTTCAGCAGAGCTTGCAGCGTTTTTGCGTCGGGGATGGAGGAAAATATATCTGAATTTTGGAGCAGAGCCTGTTCCTTTTTCAGGAGCGCAAGCGCGGTTTCTTTTTGCTTCAGTTGAAGCGCGATCCTCATCTGAAGCACGGGATCGAACTTGTCCGTCTTCACTCCGAGTGCGCGGAGGAGTTGCAGCGGTTCCGCGTCCACTTTGGAGATATCCTCCGGGAAAGAGAACTTTCGCGCGCCGAAGCGGTAAAGCAGAGCCGGTTTCATGGGGTCCCTCATATCCCAATCCACCTCCCATTCCTTGTTTTTCAGCTTGCTGAGTTCGTTTGCTTTTGCCCAACGCAGCATGAGAATCGCGTCCGCTCCTGAGGAAGAAGAGAATCTTTCAATTTCGCCCGGAGACGCGTGATACTCTGCATACATATTCCGCGCTTCCTGGCGGCTCAGCGGCTGCTTTTCCTTCTCGAGCGCTGTCAGGAATTCGCGCATGTCTCCGTGAGCCACGCTGCTCGCCGTCTTCCCTTTCTTGCTTTTGAGTGAAGCATCTGCCCCCTTCGCCACGAGCCAGCATACAGCGAGACGGTTGTCCTGCGCGGCGGCGTGCATGAGGGCAGTCTGCCCGTGCTTGTCCACGGCATTCACATCCCCGCCCTTTTCAATCGCTTTGAGCTTTTCGAGCAGGGACGCTGCCTTCTTCTGCTCCTTGCTGAGCTTGGAGTCCTTCGCCTGCTTCCCCGTGCCCGCCGGAAAGAGCAGCTCCACTCCCTGTTGCGGCGCAGTTATCGAGGCATCCTCCTTCGCTGATGTCACCCCCGTGAACCAAATGACACAGGCGGCAATTAGAGACATAAACCGCTTATAGCAAA